>NZ_JBKEGK010000025.1:0-19156 GCF_046710025.1 Natronomonas sp.
CGCGTCCGGTGGATGTTGTTCTGAGCTCATATTTCCTTGTGTGGCGTTGTCATCTATCTACAGCCAGATGTGGGCTGGTGCAGTGCACCCACCTCACGCCCGGGTGAATCACAGCGTCTGTGATACCCATAGTGGGGTAGATGCATGTCTACACGAAAGGGAGCGGACGCTCGCTAGTCCTCCCGTGTGAGGTGATGGACCCGGTGCTTGTCGAGCGATGTCTCGTAGTCCGGCGGAACGATGTACGTCGTTGCCTCGCCCTCGAGAACTGCGGGACCGCTGAGCTCGTTTCCGGGGTTGAGTGCGTGAAGATCGTAAACGTCCGTCTGTATCCACACGCCGTCCCAGTAGGCCTCTCGGGACCCCTTGTGGGCGTCCTCGGGCGGTTCCGAGCCCTGCACTTCTTCTGTCGGTATTTCTGGCTTGACAACGTCACGAACGCCGCGGACTGACGCTTGTGTGATCGTGTGTCCGAGCTCCGGGGAACGCGCTTCTTCGGAGTACTGTCGGCGGTAGCCCTCTTCGAACGTGTCGATTAGCTCCTCCAGTTTCTCCGGTGTATTGACTCGATCCACGGGGGACCGGATGTCGATACTGTTGAGCTGTCCCTGATACTGCCCGAGGATGTTGTACTGGAAGTTGACCTCGTCCAGCCCGATGTCACTCTTGGCGAACTCGTTTTCGACCTTCTCCTCGAGATTCTTCCAGACCTGCGTGAGTTCCTCTCCAGCAGTTTCGGCCGCATCTTCCATCGACAGGTCGGCGTCGATATCGATGCTCGTCGTCTGATCGTACCGGTATTCGTAGTCGGCCGCACCGCAACCGAACGCGGAGAATCCGGCCGCCCACTCCGGAATGAGAACCTCATCGAAGCCGAGCTTTTTTGTGTATCCAGCGGTGTGAACCGGTCCGCCCCCGCCGTAGGAGAGACACTTGAAGTTCGACGGGGCGTATCCCTCTCCGGTCACGACGGCCTCGAGATCGTTCTGAAGCTTGTTCTCGAGGATCTTGATAACCCCTTCGGCAGCCTCGTAGACACCCATGTCTAGCTTGTCGGCGACCTGTTCTTTGATGGCTTCTTCGGCGACTTCACGGCTGATGGGCATGTCGCCTCCCAAGAAGTTCTCCGGATCGATCCAGCCCAGCGCGACGTGGCAGTCGGTTACTGTCACCGTTTCGACATCGGTTTCGGTTGCACAGACACCAACCTGGTCGCCCGCGCTCTCCGGGCCGAGTTCGATCTTGTCGAACGTCGGGTTCACCCGGACGTAACTACCGGTCCCCGATCCGACGCTGTCCATATTGACCATAGGCAGCGACAGGAGGAGCCGAGCCATCTCCGGGCTGTAATCGATCTTCCAATCGTTGTCGATAATGATCCCCATGTCGAAACTCGTCCCGCCGATATCGGTACAGACGAGGTTTTCGTAGCCGAGTTCCTTTCCGAAGTAGTTCGCCCCGATCATCCCGCCGATCGGGCCGGAGATCAGCGTTCGCGCCAGCTCGTTTGCGTAGATATCGATCGTCCCGCCGTGGCTCGCCATGACCCGGACGCCGACTTCACCGCCATGGTCGTCGACGGACTGCTGGACTCTCGTTAGCTGTTGCCGTGACGGCTCCGCTGCGAACGCTTCCGCAACGAGGGTGTTCAACCGCGGGAGTTCCTTCAGGGTGGGGTAATACTCGCTGGACAGCATCACCGTCGTGTCCGCATCCCGTTCCGCAATGACCTCCTCGGCAACCTCTTTGGTCCGCTGTTCGTGCTTGTCTTCCTGATAGGAGTGGAGAAACATTACCGCGATCTCGTCGACGCCTTGGTCGAGAAGGTCGTTAACGCCCTCTCGAATGTCGTCCTCGTACTCCTCGAGAGGTATCAGCTCGTTCCCCTTGACGTCGATCCGTTCTCGAACCCCCCGAATACGATTCCGGGGGATCAGTGGCTCAGGATGCTTGTGCGTGTTAACGTGCAGTCGATCGGAGTACGAAAAGCCGGTGTAGGACTGCCGACCACGACCCATCCGGAGCGTATCTTCCATTCCCCCGGTAGTGAGAATACCAACGTCGACTTCGCTTTCCCGCTCAACCAGCCGATTGAGCATCGCGGTCCCCGAATACACGGTCGAAACGAGATTCGGGAACGCATCGTCCACGTCTAGGTCCCATGAATCGAGGGCGTCTCGGGACGATTTTATAAATCCCTGTGATTCATCATCGGGTGTGGTTTTTGCTTTTCCGACGGTGAACTTTCCGTTCGCGTCCATGAGGAACGTGTCGGTCAACGTTCCGCCAGCGTCGATGGAGAGTGTCTCGGCGTTGTGGTGCTCTGGGGGATTATCTTCTGAACTTGCCATCAACGGGAACCATAGGGTGTCGTAAGTTAGTCATTATCACGAAAATGGACAAATGGGGGTGAACTGGCAGAACACGGGCCGATATATGTATTCGTTTAAGTACGGTGGCTCCGAACGGGGCCGATGATTCGATAATCGGTCGTTTCGAGAGCAGCGGCTCGTCCCCGAGATGCGTACCGAGTCCGCGGCGGGCGTTACTCGTCGTCGCGTTTGATGTCGTCGAGTTCGGCCTCGACATCCGGATCGGCGTCGACGGTGTTGGACTCCTCGTCGAGTTCGACGTCGACATCGCCCTCGCCGCCCGTCCCGGTCTCCGACTTCAGCGTCTCCAGTTCGGCCTCAACCTCCCCGCCCTGCCGCAGTTCATCGAGTTCCCGTTCAAGATCGCTCTCGTCGGAGAGTGCGCTCTCGAAGGCACCGCTGTTCTCGAGTTCGTCCATCGCGGCGGCGCGGGCCTCCATATCTTCGGTCTCGTCGCGGGCGCGCTCGATTGAGCGCGAGACGTTCTCCATTTCGTCTCCGGCCCCTGTCATGGCCTCGCTGACGCGGGCGCTCGCCTCGGCGGCCTCGTGGCGGGCCTTCATTGTCTCCTTCTCGGTTCGGAACTCTTGGATTCGGCGCTGGAGTTCGTCCTTCTTTTCGACGAGCCCGTCTTGGGTGTTCTGGAGGTCCGCGATCTGGGTCTCGAGGTCCTCGATCTGGTTCATCTTCTGTTTCTTTTTTTCGAGCGCCCGACGTGCGAGGTCGTCGCGGTCCTGCTCGACAGCCTGCCTGGCCTGCTCGTTGTGCTTTTCGACGTTCTCCTCGAGACGGCGTTTTTGAATCTCGAGGCGCTTTTTCTGTGTAGTTAGGTCCGCGATTCCCTTCTTGACGTCTTGGAGTTCATCTTGGAGCTGCTCGTAGGAGTAATCGAGCGTTTCGTGGGGGTCTTCCGCTCGATTCAGGACCGCGTTCACTTTCGATCGGATGACGTACGATGCGCGCGAGAGGATACCCATATACCGACCCTTTGTGGCCGCAACCGGTAAAAGCCTACTCCGTGCGTCTACTCCCAACGGCCGAGAACGGGTAGCGGCGGTGGGCGCCACGAAATAGGATGCCGAGAGAGCCGCCGGCACCGCGGGTTCGTGCCGCATCATTTATACGTTCGAGTGGCCGTATTTAAAACAACCATGGGGCCACTCATGGATCAATCACTATCACCATCGCCCGGCGACGGGCAGTTCATCAATGCAAGACACAGCCAAATATCTCGTACACGCAGACATCACGGCGGAGGGGATCGTTGAGCGCTCCGACGTCGTCGGAGCGGTCTTCGGCCAGACCGAGGGCCTCCTCGGCGACGAACTCGACCTCCGTGAGCTACAGGATTCCTCGAAGGTCGGACGGATCGACGTCGAGATCGACTCACAGAACGGCCAGTCCTTCGGCCGGATCACCATCGCAACGAGCCTCGATCGAGTCGAGACGGCCATCCTCGGGGCGGCCTTGGAGACGATCGACCGGGTCGGTCCCTGTCGGTCGACGATCGAGGTCAGAAAGATAGAGGACGTCCGGGCAGCCAAGCGCCGCGAGGTTGTCGAGCGCGCGAAGACGCTGCTCGGAAGCGCCTTCGACGAGTCGATGCGCTCGAGCAGCGACCTCGTCAAGGAAGTCCGGGAGGCCGTCAGGGTCGAGGATATCACCGAGTACGAGGGGTTCCCCGCGGGCCCCCGCGTCGCCGACTCCGATGCGATCGTCGTCGTCGAGGGACGCTCGGACGTGCTCACGCTGTTGCAGTGCGGCATCAAAAACGCCGTCGCCGTCGAAGGAACGAACGTCCCCGAGCAGATCGCCGACCTGACCGAGTCCCGGACCGTTACCGCCTTTCTCGATGGCGACCGCGGCGGCGAACTCATCCGAAAGGAGTTGGCCCAGGTCGGCGACATCGACTACGTCGCCCGGGCACCCGAAGGCCGCTCGGTCGAGGACCTCGCCCGCCACGAGGTGATGGCCGCGCTCCGCGAGAAGATCCCCTACGAGCGCTTCGAGGAAGCCAAGAACGTTGAAGAAGCCACGGAGAACGAGACGGCTGCGGAAGTCGACCGACGGACCGAAGCCACCGCATCGGCTAACGTGGATTCGGAGTCAGGTGGCGACGTGGCCACAGAGCAGGCCGGCGACACCCCCGAGTCCGCGACTGCGGAGGCGGACGCCGACGAATTGACGGGTAGCCCATCTGATAGCGGACGCCCTTCCTCGGCCGGGAACGGTGAGGCCGCCGAAGTCGAGGCTACGGACGTTACCGCGGCCGGAGCGTCGTCTGCGAGAGTCACAGAGGAGAGGTCAGACGGAAACACAGCTGACGAGGCTGAAGCGTCGGAGGCCTCTGAGGCGTCGAAAAACGCTGAGACGGCCGACAACGCCGAAACAGCCGATCGAGAAGACACGGACGAAGGGACCGACAACGAAGGGATACCATCGCGACCAGACACGCTCCATGGTCATACTCGGGCCGTCGTCGGCGAGGGCTCAGGTCGCGTTCGCCTCCTCGATGCGGAGTACGGCGTGCTGTCGTCCGCCGACGCCGAGGAAGCGTTCGAGTTGCTTGTCGACGCAGAGACTGTCCCGGCCGCGGTCGTCGTCGACGCCGAGTTGGACCAGCGGCTCCTTGATGTCGCCGCACAGCGCGGCGTCGAACACGTGGTTGCCGCCTCGACTGGCGAGTTCGTCAAGCGGCCGACGAGCGTCCGGATACGTACGGTCGATCAGTTACTGACGCCGAACGAGGCGTAGGGCGTCGGCCCCGTCGTCGTAGAACCCGTGTACTTTGGCGTCGGCCTCGAACCCGAGTGCATCGTAGAACCGCCTGGCCGACTCGTTTTCGACCGGCGTTGTGACAACGATTTGGTCAGCGTCGGCAGAGGTGACCGATTCGACGAGCGCCCGGCCGTGCCCCTTTTGTCGCGCGTGCGGTGCAACGATGAGTTCCGAGAGGGTTACAGAGCGCGCGGGGAGTGCGATCGCGTACCCGACGACCCGACCGTTATCGACGGCGACCCGGCCGAGAAACGGCCCCGCGACGGCGGCCTCGACGAGGTCCGGGTCGGCGCGGGTGAGTTGGCCCTGCAGACGCCGGACTGCTGGCCGATCCGCTGGCGTCATCGTCCGGATCATACGAACGAGACGACGGCGACGCCCCCGGCGACGCTCCCGGCCGAGAGCGTCGCAAGCAGGTTGACGCCTTGGTTGCCGACCCGCCCGCCCTCCAACGTCGCCCCGAGAACGCTGTCGACGACCATCCCCAGGAACCCCGTTCCGAGAATGACGAGCGCCGCGATGGGACCGAAGGCGAAGAAGCTGAACGCTAACCCGGCGATGAGGCCGGAGCCGAGCAACCCGGCGAATGCACCCTGCCACGTGACGGCGCCGTCGGTTCCGGCGGGAACGGGGTCGAGCGTCGTAATCAGCCGCGGGGAGTCGAAGAGGCCGCCAAACTCGCTGGAGAACGTGTCGGCCAACGCGGCCGCGACGGCGCCCCCGAAGACGAACTGAAAGACGAGCGGATCGACGCCGAGGCTTCCGGAGGCGGCGTAAGCCACGACAGCGACAAGTGCGGCCGCGGAGTTCGCCAGCACGTTACTGCCGTCCCGAGCCCCCTCGTTCTCCTCGGCGATCCCACGTTCGAGTTTCTCGTCGTATCGGTACTTCGACGCCAACCCGCCGAGGCCGAAGAACGTGATAAGTAGGGCAAACCAGCCGTACCCGCCGAGAACAATCGCCCAAAGAGAGAGCAACACGCCGCTGAGCGTCCCGGTCGTTGAGGCGGTGCCGAGCGCGTAAGCGGCGTAGCCCAGCGCAATCGTAGCGGCGATGCCGAGCGCAACTGGAGTTGGTCCCGAAACGGGGGCTAACCCGAGCAGAAACCAGACGACGAGCGCGGTCGACAACAGCACGGACGTGTCGTCGGACGGTGACAGGGTCGCTCTGACGAGCGCGCCGATGATGGCGCCGCTCGCGGTGACGAACACGACGGTTCCGGGATCGGGGACGGTGCCGCCGAGCGCCCCGGCGACGATCACCGCCGCGACGCCGACAGCTGTCCCGAGCGCACAGAAGGCGGCGGCGCCGACGACAGGGGACGGGACGCGGGCCACCGCAAGCCGCTGGCCGAGGTTGCCGGCGGTCAGGACGAACACCGACGCGACGAACGCGGCGAGCGGGAGGTCGAGCGCGGCAAAAAGTACCGCAAGCGCGCAGACGGCGAGCGCGAACGACGCGAGGCTGTAGAGGCGCTCCTCCTCGCGGTCGCCGCGGCGGGCAAAGAACTCGAACACCGGTCCCCGAGTTGAGGCGAGCGCGATCGTCGCGAGGAGGGCGAACGGCGCGACGGTGCCGATCGCGGCGAGCGTGCCGCCGACGCGCCCTTCGAGTACCGGAGCGACGAGCGCCAGGCTCCCGACGAGGAGGTAGCCAACGGCGCGAGCGATATCCCCGGTCACGCCCCAGGGTATCCCCGTTGATCACTTAACCTTCCCGAAGAACGGACCGACACGTTCAGGGCGGCGGCGACGAAGGTGGGGCCGTGGGCCTGTACGACCGCTATCTCGCCGCCCGGATCCGGCTGAGCAACGAGGACGTTCCCGGGCGAGTCGCCTTGGTGACCACCGAGCGCGACCTGCTGGAGCGGGGCGCCTACGACACGCTCTCGTCGTTCCTACGGTGGGCGTTCGAGATCGGCACCGAGGAGGTGTTGATTTATGTGAGCGTCCTCGACGAGGCCGTGATCCCGACGCTCCGGACGGCGCTGTCGGATATCGAGAGCCCTCAGCCGATCGCGATCCGCGAGCCGGGCGCCGAGGTAGTCGCGGACGCCCCGGTGCAGGTGAGCATCGGCCTCGGCGGTCGGCAGGAGTTCGCCTCCGCCGTTCAGCGGATCGCAGAGGACGCTGCCGAGGGGCGACTCGACCCCGACGAGATCGATGAGAGCGAAATCGAACGCCGACTCGTCTTCCAGTCGCCGCCCGATTTGGTCATCAAAACCGGGGCCGAGCGGCTTTCGGACTTTCTTATCTGGCAGTCGGTGTATTCCGAGTTGTACTTCACCGACGTCAACTGGCGGGACTTCAGACGACGAGACTTCTTGCGCGCAGTTCGCGACTTTCAGGAACGAAAGCGTCGGTTCGGTCGATGACATCCGCCGTGTCGTGAACTGAGTAGGACTCCATCCAATGGGTAGTCGGCTGGTCAGTCGGTCAGTCGTCGGCCGGTTCGACCTCATCAACGGTGCCGGCAGTCGCCCACCCATCGCCCGTCTCCTTGCCGGCTACGAGGGGGTCGTCATCACCGTCAGTGACGAGGCGGTACGCCGTGCCGTCAGAGTTGGTGCCCTCGGCCTGGAAGGCCTCCTGAAAGAACTCCGCCGAGTGCATCTCGAGGACGACCGTCGACCCGTTCTCGAACGTGAGGCGGACGTTTCGCGGCGTGATGTTGTGGATTCGTTTCGCGAGCGTGTGCATGGCCGAAGTCATGGCCGGAGCCGACAAATCGGTGGCGCTTTGCCGTTCACGGCCCCAGCGTCGATATGACCACGCGAGCCGACTGCGCGCGCCGGGCAGCCGAGGCCGGGGCAGCGGTCGCGGCCGAGTCGTTTCAGGGCGAACTCACGGTCGAGACGAAGGCGGGCAAAACCGACGTCGTGACGCAGGCTGACCGAGACGCACAGCGGCGGGTCGCCGACGCGATAGGTGAGTCATTTCCCGGAGAGCCGATCGTCGGCGAGGAGGACGCGACTCCAACGTCGGTCCCGGGGGAAGGACCGGCGTGGGTCGTCGACCCGATCGACGGGACGGCAAACTACGTCCGTGGGATCCGAACGTGGGCGACGAGCGTTGCGGCCACGGTGGACGGCGAAGCGGTCGCGGGGGCGACGGTCGCGCCGGCGCTCGGGGACGCGTTCGTGCTCGAATCCGGCGGGGCGATCCGGAACGGCGAGGCCGTCACTGTCAGCGACCGTACCGATCCCGAGACGTTCGTCGTCGTGCCGACAATGTGGTGGAGCCCCGACCGGCGCGGGGAGTACGCCGATGCCTGCCGGGGGATCGTCGAGCGGTTCGGGGACATGCGCCGGTTCGGTTCGGCGCAACTCGAATTGGCGCTGTGTGCGGCCGGCGCCGTGGATGCCGTCGTGACCAACGTCGAGACGAGCCCTTGGGATACGGTCGTCGGCGCCGGGCTCGTCGAGGCCGCGGGCGGGACAGTTACGAACATTCACGGTGAGCCGTGGCGACACGACAGCCGCGGGCTGGTCGCCTCGAACGGGGCCGCACACGACGCGGTGCTTGAGGCCGCCCGGGCGCCCGAAACCCCATCCCGGTAGTGCCGAAGGACCGCCATCGACCGGAACCCTGAAACCGCGCTCGGCCGGGGATATCCGTATGCAACTACCCGACGGCATCGACCCCATCCAGGCGTGGCTCGCGACGTGTGTCAGCGGTATCGCGCTCCTCGCCGGCGGTGCGGTCGCGTTCCCGCGGCGGGTGTACGATGGGTTCCTGTGGCGGTACTTTTGGGGGCCGGTCGACGCCGACGCCCACGGCGCAACCTGTGCGGTCCGATCCGGCGGAACGACCGAGCGGCTCTTCGATCAACTCGCTTGTTCGAACGCCGAGGGCGTCGTCGCGATGCCGGGATACACGACTGTTTCGACTGTCAGCTACGCGATCGTCCTTGTGTTCATGCTCATCGGCGTGTTGTTGTTGCTCCGTCAGCTGGACGTCCGGATGACCCCGCGGCTCTACGTCGCGCTGTTTCCGTTTATGTTGCTCGGCGGCGCGCTCCGGGTCGTCGAGGACGTGAACGTCACGTTCCTCCGTGCTGGCGCCAACACCCTGATCCCGTATCCGACGGTCGCGCTCATTATCAGCCCGTTCATCTACTTCGTGATGTTCGCGTTCACGCTCGGCGCGCTCGTCTTCTGGTTCCTCCTGTTCCGGCAGGGGCTCGTTGAAACATACGAGCCGTACCTCGCCGGGACCGGCGCACTCGCCGTGTCTGGGACCGTCGGGGGACTCTTTTATATCTCCGCGACCTCGGAACTCGTCGGCTTCTTCCCGACGGTCGCGGCCATCACGCTCAGCGGCGCGACGCTCGTCGCCGCGCTGTTTTGGTGGGCGAGCCAGCGGTACGCACCGTTTATAAATGAGGGAACGGGGTACGTCGGCGCGCTGATCGTGTGGGGACACACGGTCGACGGCATCGCAAACGTAGTAAGCCTCGATTGGGCCAACGCGCTGGGGATCGGCGTGACGTACGGGTCGAAACACGTCGTTAACGAGGCGACGGTCCGGATCACGGAGCGGCTCCAACCGGCGTGGCTCTCGGAGGCGATCGGCACCGCCTGGCCGTTCCTGGGCATCAAAATCGCGGCCGCGGTGTTCGTCGTCTGGGTGTTCAACGACGAAATATTCGAGGACAGTTCCCGGTACGCCTATTTGCTTTTGATCGCCATCCTTGCGGTCGGACTCGGCCCCGGAACGCGGGATATGCTCCGAGCGACGCTGGCGATCTGAGCCACAGGACGGACCTACGCCGACGTTGTGAGATCGGCCTCGACCTCGTCAAACAGCGCCTCGACGCGCTCCTCGACCGTGTCCCGGATGCGCCTAGCCCTCTCGGGATCGGCACCGTCGGGGTCCTCGAGCGCCCAGTCGCGGACATCCACGGTGTCCGCGTCGAGTTCGAGGGTCGAACAGCCCATCGTCGCGACGATGTCACACTTCTCTAGTTCATCGATTGCTATCTCTCTCGGGCTCCGATCCGAGAGGTCGATTCCTGCTTCGTCGTCCGCATCGACCTCGTGCATGATCTCGATGACGATATCGTGGATCGATTCGGCCGGACGCGTGCCGCCGGTCGTGATCCCGACGTCGTCGTCGAGGCCGCGGTTCGCTCGCTCCCGCTCCGCGAACGCCGTCGCCATCTGACTCCGCCCGGCGTTTTGAACGCAGACGAATCCGAGCGTGTACGCTGGTTGTGTGCCGTCATCGCACGATTCCTCTTGATCGCCAGCCGTGTCCGTGGTCATGGATGGTTCGCGATACCTGCGAGCGCGACGATCTCCGCAACGTTGCCACCGTACTCGGCCGTCCGTCGGACGCTCTCGAGAACGCGCCCGTCGAGGTACGTTCCCTCCCGATCGGCCGTGTAGAGCTCCCGGTCGAGGTCGTCGAGTCGGTCGACCACGTCGTCACGGCGCAACAGCGCCTCACCGGTGTTGCCGTCGAGCGCCGTCCGAACGACGCGTCTGGCGTCGGTCGCGATTTTCTCGAACCGATCGCCAAGCTCCGGGTCCGGCGGAGCCTCGCGCCGGATGGCCACGTCGGCGATGAGTTCGGCGTGGTCGGCAACCCGCTCGAGCTGTCTGGCCGTCCGAAACCGTGTGAGCGCGATCCGGCGGTCAATCCCGAGCTTGTTGATCTCGCGAACGTCGGTCAGCGCCCGGTAGAACTGGCGGCTGACGAGCGCGAACAGCCGGTCGACATCGTTGTCCCGCGAGACGACGTGGCGGGCGAGTTCCTCGCTGTCGTTGTCGGCTCCGGTCAGCGCCCGCATCGCGTTCTCGTGCATCGACAACGAGATTCCGCGAAGCTGATCGATGGTCCCTTCGAGAGAGACCTCCGAGGGGTCGAGCAGGCTCTGGGCGGCGATCCGCTCGGGTGTTTCGGTCGCGATTTCGACCCCGACGAGGCTCGTGATCGCGCCGCTCGCGATCCGGCGCTCCGACGAGTCGAACCCCGTGTCCGATTCGATGATGATCTCGTCGGCGCCGGCGGCGTATGCCGCCTCGATCTGTTCGGCTAGGGACTCAGTTCCGGCCGCCTCGACGTTGATTTGAGCGCGCCGAACGAATCCATTGTCGGGCTTGGCGACGACGAGGCGGTCGTCGAACGGATACAGGTGTACCGGCGACCCGGAGCCGATGTCGCGAGCGTTCGCCCAGTCTTTTGGGATCGAGACGGTGTACGTCGACCCCCCGGTGACCTGCACTTTACGCTCTATCGGGCCGCTCGTGTGGTCAGTCGTTTGTGTCATCGTTAGTAGATCAGCCTCGCGTCGCTGTCGACCATGTACACTGTTCGGGCGCAGATGTTCACCGCGTGATCGCCGACGCGTTCGAGGTCGCGGACAGTCAACAGGAGCCTGGAAACGTCGTCCATGACGTCCTCGGCCTCGTCGCCGTAGTCGGTGCGTATCAGATCCTCGACGATGGCGTCGCTCGCCGCCGAGCAGAGGTCGTCGATCTCGTCGTCGCGGGCGGCGACTGCGGTCGCGTGCTCGGAGCTCCCGGCCTCGTAGGCGTCGATCGCCTCGGACACCATCGCTCCGGTCTCAGTACCAATGTGAATGAGGTTGATCTCGGGGTAGCGCTCGCGCTCGGCCGCGATCGTGTACTCGGCGAGGTTGACCGCTAGGTCGCCGATGCGCTCGAGATCGGTGATGATCTTGAACGAGGAGGCGACAAACCGGAGATCGCTCGCGACGGGTTGTTGAAGTGCGAACAGGTCGATACAGTCGCTTTCGAGGTCGAGGTACCGCTGGTTGATCTCTCCATCCTCCTCAATGACCTCCTCGGCGAGCGACTCGTTCCTCGTCTCCAGGGCCGTCAGGGCCGCGTCGTAGCGGCTAACGACGGTTCCGCCCATCGCCACAACGTTCTCGCGGAGGTCGTCCAGTTGGTCTTCGTACTCGACTCGTGCCATAATCACCCGAACTTGCCGGTGATGTAGTCCTCGACGCGGTCGTCGTCGGGGTTCTCGAAGATCTTGCTCGTGTCGTCGAACTCGACGAGTTCGCCGCCGGTGAGGAAGACGGCGGTCTTATCGGAGATCCGGGCGGCCTGCTGCATGTTGTGGGTGACGATAATCACCGTGTAGTCCTCGACCAATTCGTCGATGAGGTCCTCGATCTTCGAGGCCGCGACCGGATCGAGCGCCGAGGTCGGCTCGTCCATGAGGACGATTTCGGGATCGGGGGCGATCGCCCGAGCGATGCAGAGGCGCTGTTGTTGGCCGCCGGACAGCGCAAGCCCGGACTCATCGAGTTGGCCGTTGACTTCGTCCCACAGCGCCGCCGCGCGCAACGACTCCTCGATCCGCTCATCCGTGGCGTCTCGCCCCTGGACTTCGAGCCCGTAGGCGACGTTGTCGCGGATGCTTTTCGGGAACGGGTTGGGTTTTTGAAACACCATGCCGACTTTCCGGCGGAGGGCGACTGGATCGACGCGCTCATCGTAGATGTTCGTCCCGCGTAGCGTGATGGTGCCCTCGACGCGAGCGACGTCGATGAGATCGTTCATCCGGTTGACACACCGGAGGAACGTCGATTTACCGCACCCGGACGGGCCGATCAGCGCGGTTACCTGATTCTCCGGGATTTCCATCGAGACGTCGTTGATCGCCCGTTCGTCCCCATAGTACACGTTGAGGTTACGCGTCTCGACGACCGTTTCGTAGGAGCCGCCGTGTCCGGTCGATTCACCCGTCCGGACGTCAGTCGTGATGAGCCTGCTGTCCGAATCAGTCGACGACTCCCCGTCCGTAGCTGTCGAGTCGTCGCCGTTTGAGTCGGTCTGTGCCTCTCCATCGTTAAGTTCGTTCTGTGACATGTTAGGACCCTCGTTCCGCCTTGTTTCGGAAAATTATCGCGGTGGCATTCATCCCGAGTAAGACAATAAGCAGCGTCACGACGCCGGCCGCGACAACGCCGTACCGAAACTCGGACTGCGGGAAGTCGGACCACGCGAAGATCTGCATCGGCATCGCGCTGAACCCACTCCAGATGTTACTCGGCGCGCTGAAAACAGTTGTCGCCGCCCCAATCATGATCAGCGGTGCTGTCTCACCGATTGCCCGCCCCAACGCGAGGATCGTACCGGTCAGAATGCCGGGCAGAGCCTCGGGTAGTACAACGTTTTTTGTCGTCTGCCAGCGCGTCGCACCCATTCCGTATGAGGCTTGTCGGAGGTCGTTCGGGACCGACCGAATCGCCTCTTGAGCAGAGATGACAGTGATAGGCAAGATGAGAAGCGACAGCGTCAGCGAGGCCGTCACAGCTGTCCCGTATCCGAATCCAAGCAGGTTGGCGAACAGGCCAAGTCCGAGCAGTCCGTAGACGACCGACGGGACGGCAGCCAGGTTTGCGATATTGATTTGAATAATTCTGGTTATCGTACCAACAACTCCAGTTCCGCTCGTGTACTCTTCGAGGAAAACTGCGGCTCCGACCCCGAGAATGAACGACAACAGCGCGACGATTGCGATAATAATCACGGATCCGACGATTGCGGGGTACAATCCGGCATCGACGGCGTTTCGCGAGGGAGCCTCCGTGACGAAGCCCGGATCGATCCACGGGTCCGGTGCAGCGAACCCGAACGCGCCTACGATCGCAGCGCCCGCAAGTGCGCCCCCGCCAAGAAGTATCGGTAGCGCCAATCCGGCCATTCCCTCCCCGGACCGCCCGACGCGGTGGAGATACGTCGCGGTGGGCGCGACCGCGGCCGCAAGCACCAACACGACTGACCCGTCGGGAAGCGACGATGAGCCGAGGGTTGTTCCGAGGCCGGCGGCGGCGAGCGAAACACCGCCGACCGCTGCTATCGTTCCCGTGTTCGCGTCGCGCGACCGGATGACGGCGGCGGCGACAGCCGCAATCGGGACGCCGAACGTCCACAGAAAGATGAGCTCCGGCGTCGGATACGTCCGGATTACGTTCCGGAGGAACGCGGCCGCGATGACACCGGCAATGCCGATTGGAACCGCAATTTTGGCCGCCAGGTCAACGCCGCGGCGGTTACCGTAGATGCGCGCGAGAGCGGCCGGAACGAACCCAAGGGTGTACACGAGAAACCACAGCCGCATGTCAAACACGATGAACAGTATGGCGGCGGCGATACCGAGGGCGGCCCCACCGACGCTGCGGCCGAGCAGGCCGAATCCGGTTCCTCCAATCGGCTTCTGCCCACCAATGTAGAGAACGTATCCAGTCACCGGAACCGCAACGAGGAACAGGTACGCGAGGGGCCACGTGAGGCGCGGAATCGGCCGAACGAAGAGTTCAATCGACTCAAAGACGACGGCCACCAACACGAGCCCCACGGTCATGCCGAGCGTCGTTTGCTTGGTAACCGTCCGATCACCAGCACTGTACAGACAGAACCCAACGAACGGGACGACGAGCGTCAGAAAATACGTGAGAAGCCACTCGGGGCTGGCGTTGGGAAGGTCGAACGCGTCGATAAAGACGTACACCAGAAGCGCGGCTAACGCGAGGATGCCGACGACTGACGCGCCGAAGGAGAGGTACTTGAACACGGTGCCCTTGACGCGGCTGACCTGCCCGAACGCCGGCTCGGTGGTGTCTTGTTCGACTGCCATTCAGTACTCCTCCCGGTAACGTTCGGCGATGAGGTCACTCAAAACGTTCATGATTAGCGTGACGATGAACAGGGTCAATCCCAAGGCGAACATCGCATCGTAGGGGACGGTTCCGCCGGTGAGGTCGCTGCCGGCAATCTGTACCATCGAGACGGTGATCGTCATCCCCGGGTCGAAGAGAACGTCCCCAGGGTGGATATACGGGATGCCGAAGATAGCCTGCTTCACGTCGGGCATGTTCGCCTGTGCGCCCATGGCAACGACGACGATCATCGTTTCGCCGATGGCTCGCGAAATCGCCAGGATATACGAGGAGGCGATCCCCGACAGCGACGCTGGCACGACGATGCCGGTCGAAACCTCGTATTTCGTCGCACCGAGCCCGTACCCCGCTTGCCGAAGGGAATCCGGAACGGCACTCATCGCGTCCTCGCTGATCGAGGATACCATCGGAATCGTCATGATACCGACCATGAGCGACGCCGAGAGCGCGTTGAACGTGCTCATCTCTGGGAACAGCGTCGCCTTCAGTGCCGGTGTTACGTACACCAACGCGAAGTAGCCGTACACCACCGTTGGGATTCCGGCCAGCACCTCCAGCATCGGTTTGAGGATCGATCGGAGCCGCGATGTCGCGTACTCGCTGAGGTAGATCGCCGTGAGCGTTCCGACAGGGATCGCGATGAACGCGGCCGTGATAGTCACGGTAAGAGTGCCGATAATAAGTGGAATAATACCGAACGTCTGGCCGCCTCCCAACGGATTCGGGCTCCATTCAGTCGAAAACAGGAACTCCGAGGCGGGCACTTGCATAAAGAACGCGAACGCGTCCGAAAGCAGCGTCGCGAAGATAGCGATCGTTGTCAACAGTGTGACGGCAGCACAGGCTACGAACACTCCACCGTACCCGGTTTCTCTGATCCGCTCGATTCCGCTCGATCGCTGGAGGTCCGGCGCCTCCGTACCGCTACTCACCGGACGGCACCTCCGTTCTGGCACACCGCATGGTGTGGTGTCTCACGCGCGGTCGGAAGCCGTCGTTGAGTCTGTGTACTGAGGGGACGCCGGAGCATCGTCTGGTACTATTGTGCTTCTTCGATCGCGTCTTCAAGCTTCTGCATCTGCTCCTCTTTGACGTCCTGTGTCGCCGGCACGTAGCCGACCTCCTCGGCGACGATCTGCTCGTTGTCGGTTTGAGAGACGAAGTAGCGGGCAAAATCGGCGACGTGGTCCTCAGCAAGCGAGGACATCGACGGGTAGGTGAACAGCGGTCTCGATAGCGGCTGATACTCGCCGGAGGCCGCGGTGTCGAGGCTCGGTTCGACGGGGCCGTTGCCGTTGTCGATCGCGACCGGCGTGATCTGATCCTGATTTTGGAACCAGTAGGCGAAGCCGAAGTAGCCAATGGCGTACTCGTTGCCCTCAACACCCTGGGCAATCGTGTTGTCCTGTTCCGTCGCCTGATAGTCGTCCGTATGGCCGGCCTCGGCACCTTGGACGTTCTCGACGAAGTAATCGAAGGTACCGGAGGTGTCGGCGGCGCCGTACCGTTCGATCTCCTCGTTGGGCCACTCGTCTCGAACCTCGTCCCACGTTTGTACGGGATCTTCCTGCCAGATCTGTGCGAGTTCGTCGACGGTCATCTCCGTCGCGAAGTCGTTGTCGTTGTTGATGACAACGGTCAGCGCGTCGGTCGCGGCGATCAACTCGATGTACTCGACATCGTTTTCCGAGCAGAGGTTCTGCTCCTCTTCTTTGATCGGTCGGCTTGCGTTGTTGAAGTCCGTCTCGCCGACACAGAAGAAGTTTGAGAAGCCGCCGCCAGACCCGGTCGAACTGATGTCGACGCTAACGTCGGGGTTCTCGGACGAGTACTCCTCGGCGATGGCGGACATTAGCGGGAACACCGTACTGGAGCCAGCAATACTGATTTCGCCGGAGAGCGACTCCGAACCGCCGCCGTTGCCGCCCGACATATCGCCGTCGCCGTTACCGGAACCACCGTTTCCGTTGCCGTTCCCCTCCGTCTCGGTGCAGCCGGCGAGGGCGAGCGCGCCTGCGCCGCCGCCGATTGCCTTGATCGCGTTGCGTCGCGTCAGTCCGTCAAAGTGGCTTGGTGCCATCATCTGCTGATTTCCGAGATAGATATAAAGAGGATGCTATGAGTACTGTAGATTGATCACTACCGTCCCCGTTGTGACTGTTTATCTATGTATAACTATATAGCGCGTTTTTCACGTAGATATTCCAATTACCACCGTTTATAAACAAGTTCGTCCCTCCAATCAGTATGGACGCGTCACTCTCGCGATCCGACATCGACGACCGGCTGGCCGACGCGGTCTCGGAACTCCGGCGCGAGCGACGGCGAATCACGGACGAACTCGAAGCCCTCGAGGCGTTCGCCGACCGCGTTCGATCGCTTCCGACCGAGAGACACAGCCCGCAGAAGCGACAGCCTGTCGGGATCACAGCCGATTCGGGGGGCACAACGGGACTCCAGCGGGTGCGCGAGGCCTACGAATCGACGCTCATGAGCGTGCCGCACTACGTCGAGGAGTACGACGACACCTACGTCGAGAGCCTCGCCGAGGAGTTCTCGCCCGACATTGCCTCGGCACTCACCGACGGCACCGTGTTCAACAACCAGTGCAAGCAAACGCTGCTGTCGGCGGTCGAAACCTCCAGATCCGCCCGGGACTCGCTCATCGACGTCGTCGACCGCGAACGGAAGTCAGTCGTTGAGGCGAAATCCGAACTCGAGAATCTCGCGGCGGAGTGCGGCGAACTCGCCACGGTCGAGTTCGAGGGACTGCGGTTCGGCACCCTCGACGCTCACCGGGCGCGCCTGCAAGTGATGAAGGACAACTGTGAGGCGCTTTCGACACGACGGCAGGATGCGATCTTCGACCAGCGACGCATTCAGCGGATCCCCGCCGACGTCCCCGACGTGACGGTGTACTTTTATCAGGGACTCGGGGTCGACTACCCGGTGATGTCGCTCGTCGCGGAGTTGCTCGATGTGATCGCGGCGCGAAAGCGGCAGGTCGAACGCGAGATGTCCCGCTGTCGGGCATGAGCGACCCGCCCTGCCCGAGGGCGGCGATCCGAAGCGACAGGGCGTTATACGTGTTCATCAAGTATATCTGCGGCTAGCCGCGTGATGAATCCGACAACAGGAAATCAAGCCACGCGGAGGAGCATGTCAATATCCGACGGCGAGGGTACAGAGTCGATCCGAGGTGTAGCGAGGGCGTCTGTCGGGGTGACCTGTATCCGACGGCACACACAGCGGCGCGGCGAACGGCGGGGTATTTCGGCCTATCGAAGCCACACACGGAGCCCCGTCCACTGGGGATATATACCGATACGTTCGCGGCTATGACCGTATCGGACGCTACGTTATCATCATAGCAACGCTCTTGCGGCGGTTCACGTAGGATCCAACATGGACGCTCACCACCCCGAGGCCGTCGCGTTCGAACGGCGTTTCGAGTCCGGGACCGAGCAGTACCTCGACCGCCTCGCGGACAGCGTGGCGGCGCTCCCAACGCTCGTCGAGGAATACGGGGCGGGACGGGAGTATCGGACGACTCTCGCCGAAATACGGGGCCACGAGAGCGAGTGCGACGCGATCAAACTGGAACTCGGACAGCTCCTTTCGAGCGCGGACGACACCGACGCGGCGGCCGGCCCGGCGTGGGATCGCCGTTACACCGACCGAACGCTGGAGCTGTACGGCCACCTCGACACGATCGCGGACGCCGCCGAACAGTTCGCCGGAGAACTTGTCGCCATCGCACCACGTCGGCGCGATGAGTGTCTCGAAGGACTGGCGGAAATGGCGACACTCGCCGTCTCGGCGATGGACGAACTTGAGCGCGTCGTCAAGGCGTTCGTCCGGGCATTGTGTCGTCCCGACGACGGCGTCTCGATCACGGACGGCGTGAGCACGATCCGGGCCATCGAGGGCGAGGCGGACACTGTTCGTACTCGAGTGCTTGAGGCGGCGTTCGCCGGTGAGCACGACGGGGACGCGGTCGCCTACCGCCAGCTCGCGGTGGTTCTCGACGGCGTTCTCGACGCGATGGAGGACGTGACCGATCGAATGCACCTCACCGCGGGAGTCGAAGGATGGCCCGACATCGAGGTCTACCCGCCGTGCGGTCACTGACAGCGGGCGGCGCTCCGCTCGCTCTGGGCGGGGTCGTCGCGACGGGGCTCGAAGCCGTCCGCGCGGATACGAATCTGCTCGTGTTTGGGCTCCTGCTGGCCGGCTGTCTCCTGTACGCGTCGATCCTGTTTGTCGACGCGGTGGCCGAGTACCGCGACACACTCGGCGAGGACGATTCCGATTCGCCGTCCGGGCGGTGATTCCCGGCCACAGGG
>NZ_JBKEGK010000026.1:0-19118 GCF_046710025.1 Natronomonas sp.
CCGCGGCGGAACAGGAGCGGAGCGAACCGATCGAACCGGGGTCGCCGTCGCTTGAGAACACCGTTTTCGTTTTGCTTGGCGTCGTCCTCACGCTGTTCATTATTTCACGGCTGATACTGGGGTAGCCGCGCTGAACCGAACAGCCATCAGGACCCGGAGGTGAGTACTGCGAATCGATCGGTACTGTTGGCCATTGCGGAGGGTTGAGGAGGGGTCGAATGGCGAGGGCATACACGCGACAATGACGAGGAAGTGGCTCGAACCGGATCGGACGCTGTCCCGGTCTCACACTCGTCGTCCGAAGCGTTAACCACCGGGCGGCCTTACCGAAACTATGGCGGAACTGTTCGGGCTGTCAGTGCCGTTTACTCTCGTCCTCCTCGGGGCGGCGCTGATGGTTATGGAAGCATTTGCCCCCGGCGCCCACTTCATCGTCGTCGGAATCGCGCTACTCGCGGCGGGACTCGCCGGACTCTTGATCGGCAGCTTCCTCCCCGCGGCGGCGCTTCCGATCGTGCTCGCCGCGGTCGTTCTCGTGGCCGGCGGGGCGGCGCTGTACGGCTACCGACAGTTCGATTTCTACGGCGGCAAGGGGTCCGGACAGACCAGCGACTCGGCGTCTCTCCGGGGCAAGACTGGCCTCGTCACCCAGCACGTCACGAGAAGCGACGGCGAAATAAAGCTTGAGGGCGGTGGTTTCAACCCCTACTACCAGGCTCGAGCGCTTGACGGAGAGATAGCGGAGGGTGAGGAGGTGATGGTCGTCGACCCCGGCGGGGGTAACGTCCTGACCGTCGAATCCGTCTCGGCCTTCGAGGACGACATCGATCGCGAACTCGCAGCCGAACGTGCGCGCCGCGATGGCGAGGTGAGCGATCCCGACGACAGCGAAAAAAGCAATCCTACCGACCGCGAGCGCAAACGGGAGGACAGAACGGCGGACGACGACCGCGACCGCGACGGCGAACCGGCCTGATCAGCCGAGCCGCGCCTCCCACTCGTCTGCCGGCATCGAGTCGCCCGTGACGCCACCCGACGTCTGTTCCAGAAGCGACACCGCGGCGTCGTCCATCACGTCGGGATCGGGGATCGACTCGCGCTCCTCCGCGTCGAGGTGGTCCCAAAACCCCGTTTCGACGCGGCTGCCGGGATCGAGACAGTTGACGTTGATATCGGGTTCGAGTTCGAGGGCAAGCGTCCGCGAAAAGCCCTCTAAGGCCCACTTCGAGGCGACGTATGGTCCCCATCCCGCTGACCCACGACGGCCGAGCCCCGAGGAGATGTTGATCACGTTGCCTGACTCCATGTTCCGGGCGGCGTGTTTCGAGCAGAGGAACGCTCCGGTGACGTTTACATCCATGATCTGCCGCCAGTCGTCGACCTCGACCGCCGTGACGTTGCGCAACTCGTCGTAGAGGCTCAACATGCCAATAGCCGCGTTGTTGACGAGACCGGTGAGGTCGCCGTAGGACTCGATCGCTTCCTCGGCGAGCATCTTGACATCACCCTCGTCGGTCACGTCCGTGGGGACGACGAGCGTCTCGCCGTCGGCAGCCTCGGCGACCGCCTCAAGATCCCCCCGACTCCGCGCGGCTAAAACTGTGTTCGCCCCCTCGCGAGCGATCCGCCCGGCCATCGACGCGCCCAATCCCCGACTCGCCCCGGTCACGATCACCGTTTCGTCGTTGAGCCGTCCCATGTCTCTCTCTCTGTCGGCGACGACAAAAACGCGGGGGGGTTCGAATCCCGTAGTATAGAGCGTCGTGAGTACTCCTCGACGAGCGTCGGTTCGAAGTGACGCTCGCGGGCCACCGATCACAATTGTCCTATCTATATGCGCCGTAGATCGCTTCAGTACGCGGCCCCGGAGGGGCCGTTCCCATCCGTTTCAGAGCCGTTCGGTGTGTCCTCGTTTGCGGCTCCGTTATCCCTGTCGCTGTCGTCCGTGCTCTCGTCTCCGCCGTCTTCGCTATCACCCTCTTCGCTATCACTGTCTTCCGCCCCGACACCCGGACCATCACCGTAGCGGACTTCCGTCCCACTCGCCACCGGCCGGATGAGGTACGTCCCGTTCCCACGTCGAAACGGCGCGAAGTCGGCGATGAAGTGTGTCGTCTCTCCGGCCCGGATCTCGAACGCCTGTTTGAATTGCAGCGGAGCGGACCCGGGTGTCTCGACGGTCGCCTCCTCGCTGCCTTCCACGAGGACGCCGGTCGTCCCGCTCACGTCCAACTGAAGATACTCGTACTCGCCACCCTCGAGTTCCGTCTCGCCGACGAGTCTGGTCTCGCCGCCCTGCAGTTCGACGAGGTCCGCCTCCTGGGTATTCTCGAACTCGATGTACTCACGCCCGGCGCTCTCGCCGACATCGCCCTCGTCGCCCTCGTCCTCGTCGATATCACCGTCGTCGTCTCCGTCCCCGTCGTTATCCCCGGCTTGGCCGTCACCGTTGCCGTCCCCGGTTGCGGTATCGGTGTCGCCGTCCGTTGCCGTTCCGTCCTCGTTTTCCGAGGTGTCGTCACCCTCGCTGTCCGGGGTTTCGTACCCTTCCTCGCCCGTGCCGACGGGTTTGACCCAGATCCCCTCGATCGTCACGACGAGCGACTCGAAGTCGCCGATGTCGTTCGGCTGGTCAGTAACGCTTGTCGAGAGGGTCCCATACGTGTCAGTCGTGTTACTACCTCCATTACCGCTGTCGTCGCCGCCACCGGGCGATGTATTTCCGTTTCCGCTACCCGTACAACCGGCCAATGCGCCGGTCGAAACGACCGTGCCGAGCGCTTCGAGATACCGTCGTCGGTCCATACCGAACGAACCCTATCCGACAGCATATCCCTTCTGGCCGATTGTCGTGGCGATCGGGCCCCCTAACATAGATTATAGTACACGCGCTCAAGGAAAAATTATTCATCGGCCGACGTAGACGCACTATCTGGGGACAGTCGGTGTCGGCGCGCCCTGGATGTGGGTGACACCCACAGATCGTACTGCCACCGCCACGCGGCTCCGCCATTCCAACGCGCCCACGAAAGTTGAGTTACTGTTCCCCCACCGCCTCGCCCTCGCCCTCATTGCGTTCCTGATACGTCTTCAATAGAGTCCGAACTACCATCGGCACGTGCTCAGATACGTATTTCCGATGGGCTGACCGGTTAGAATTGAAGGGTATTTATACCATAACCCGAGTCTAAATAGCTGGGAATTAGCATAAATAGTGTGTCTTTACGCGTTATACAGACGAATGGAGCCGGGAAACGCACGATCATTGACCGTGGTCACGACCTTCGTTACTCCTCTCGGCTCCGCTTTCCACCGTATAGCTTGCCGCGTCCCCGGCTTTAGGTAATACCTCGGTAGCTACGGGTGTATCCCAGTGAAAAAATGACGCAGTGGCGGGCGCGGTTACTCGGCGGAAATGACGTCGTCGATACGGGCGATCATCGTCGCCGCCTCAGTGGCGGATTCGACAGCCTCGTGCTTGACCGCGGCGGGGTCGAGGATGCCGTGCTCGACGGGGTCGCCGACGTCCCCGGATTGCCCCTCACTGATGAGACCCGCGCGGCCCTCGGCGTCGTGGGTCGATCGGAGTTCAACCAGGGCGTCGATCGGGTCCATGCCGGTGTTCTCAGCGAGCGTCCGCGGCAGGACATCGACGGCGTCCGCGAACGCCTCGATGGCGAGCTGTTTTCGACCTTCGACGCTCGCGACGCTGGTCCGGATGTGATCGGCGATCGCGATCTCGGTCGCGCCGGCGCCGGGGACGACGCCGCCGGCGTCGAGTGCGGCGGTGACGACGTCCAGCGCATCCCTGAGCGCGCGCTCGAGTTCGTCGGCGACGTGCTCGGTGCCGCCACGGGCAAAGACTGTGACGGTCTCGGCTGCTGCGCCGCCCTCGACGAACGCGAGGTCGTCGTCGCCGAAGGAGTTGACACGGACGGCCTCAGCGTTGCCGAGGTCGTCGCTCTCGAAGTCGTTCAGCGTGCCGACGGTCAGGGCGCCGGTCGCGCGGGCGATCGAGCGGGCCTCGTCGTCGTCGACGGAGTCGAATGCGAGGACGCCCTTCTTGGCGAGGTACGATGCGACGAGGTCGTCAACGTCGCCCGTGACGAACGCGACGTCGACGCCGGCGTCGGCGACGGTTTCGGCGTAGCCGCGGAGTTCGGACTCCTCGGCCTCGATTGCGGCGTTCAGCTGGTCGACATCGGTGATATCGTACTCGGCGTCGATCTCGGCCTCTTGGACCTCAAGATCGAGGTCGAAGACCCCGATAGAAGCGTCCTCGACGGCCGTCGGCATGTCATCGTGGAGCGGCTCCTCTTCGCTGATGACGCCTTGGACGAGTTCGGTGGCCGATGCGCCGGCCCCGGTCTGCGTTCGAAGCGTGATGGCGTCGCGATCGACGACGTCGTCGCTTCGGACCTGCTGGACCGCGGCAACGACTGTTTCGGCGAGGGCTGCGGCGTCCATGTCGCCGGTCCCCTTACCGGTCATGGACGACTCGGCGACCGCGGCGAGGCTCTCATCGTCGAGATCGTCCGCAAGCGTGATGTCCGCGATGGCCTCGACGGCGAGGCTGGCGGCCTCTTGATACCCTTCGACGATCGTCGTCGGGTGAATGTCGTCGTCGATGAGGTCCTCGGCTTGGGCGAGCAGCTGTCCCGCGAGCACGGAGGCGGTCGTCGTCCCGTCGCCGACCTCCTCCTCCTGTGTCTCGGCGACCTCGACGATCATCTGAGCCGCGGGGTGCTCGATGTCCATCTCCTGGAGGATCGTCGCACCGTCGTTCGTGATGACGACGTCCCCGGAGTCCGAAACGAGCATCTTGTCCATCCCGCGCGGGCCGAGCGTCGTGCGTACCGACTCACTGACGGCCTTCCCGGCGGTGATGTTCGACGACTGGGCGTCCTTGCCCCGGGTGCGTTCGCTGTCCTCGTTGAGAATGAAAAGCGGCTGTCCGCGTCGCTGACGCATCTGCTGTGACATGTTCAGTTAATATGTCGTCAGCGGTTCTATATAAAACCTTCGTAACAGCCGGGACACGGTGGGGCTTCGAGGGGTCGGATTCCGGTGGGTTTTTACCGGCGGTCGTGGATCGCGACCGCCCGGTCGGCTCGCGCTGAGAGCCCCCGTGGGTTCCGGCTGGGGTTCGGGTCGGTGTAGCGGGCCCAGAGCCCATCGACGTACCCGCGGCCTCCGCCGAGGGCAACCTCCCGGCCGTTTCCGAACCAGGACGTCGGCTTGGCCTCCCCCCGGATGACATCCCGGAGCGCCCCGGCCGCGTCAGCCCCTGCGTGCCGAAGCGTCCGAAACTGGACCGTCGGGTGGATGCCGTAATTCTTGGCCAGCCGATAGGCGAGTGAGCGGTACCGTGCCCGCCAGTCTCGTTCGGTCGTTCCGCCGTCCGTGGCAGCCTCCTGTGCGACGCACATTCCGGCCGACCAATCGACCTCGGAGCCGATCCCGGCGACCCGATGGGCTGCATCGCGGGCGCCACCCACCGCGAGGTACTCGTCGAACCCATCGAGTTCTGCCAGGAGCTCTCGGGTGAACGCGACGTTGCCGCCGTTGAAGTATGTGACCTGCCGGCCACGGATCCGCCTAGATTCGACCGTATCGGTCGCGACACCGGCGTCAAGCCGCTCGTGTGTCGGGCCGGTGACAGCGTCGGCCCTGGAGAGCGCCTCCCGAACCGCTTCGAGCCACCCCGGCTCGACCGCCATCGTCGGCGCGAGGAACCCGACAGCGTCGCCTCGGGACCGATCCAATCCGGCGTTTCTGGCGACGTTGACGTTTCGCTCGTCGATCTCCACCAAGACGTCGACGTCGGTCCGCTCGCGCACCATCCCACTCGTGCCGTCGGTAGACGGTCCGTTGACCACGACGACCTCATGGGCCCCCTCGCCGGCGATCGACTCAAGACAGCCCCGCAACTGATCGCGGTCGTTTAGCGTCGGGACCACTACCGAGACATCCATATCGGAAATAGCGTTGCCGACCGTCAAAAGTGCCGTGTTTGTGCGCCGCTTTCACGACGGTCACTCTGGAACGCGGGCGTTCCAGTAGGAGACGGTCGCGATCCGATCGCCGATTTCGGTCCCGCGAATCGCTGTATCCGCGGCCCGGAACGGCCGGGCGACCCACCTCGGGATCGCCCGGTAAAATCCGTAGGGGAGAACGAAATCGTGGTCGGCCTCGGCGAGTTCGAGGCCGGCACCGACGATGAGTTCCATTGCCTCCCGTTCGGAGTACAGCCGCGACCCCATCGGGAGCGCCCAGTTGTACGTCGATCGGGCGGAATAGCGCTTGAACGTGTCGAAAAACACCTGTCCCTTCGCGACCCGTCGCATCTCAGCGATGAATCCCTCGGGGTCGGGGGCGAGGTGAAAAAACCGCATCGCGAACACGGAATCGAAGTGATTGTCCGGGAACGGCAACCGCCCGGCGTCACCCTGCATGAACGACAGCGATCCGTCGACGCCGACCGAACGGGCTTTCCGCCGGCCCTGTTCTAACATTGCCTCGGAGATGTCCATCCCGACGATGTCGGCACCGCGGTCGGCGAGCATGACGGTGAACCGACCAGTTCCACAGGCCACCTCGAGGACACGCTTGTCTTCCACCGGACCGAGAGCGTCCAGGACGGCCTCCTTCTCGCGGCGATCGATAAAACGGCCGCCGCCGGAGAACCGCTTGTCCTCGTAGGACTCCGCGACGTCGCTCTCCTGATACCACTCCTGTCCCTTCACACTATGCCGGTCGACCCGCCTCGATTATAAAAGGATGTGGATGCGCGGTGCCGGACGGCCCGGCCCCGATTTCGAATATATAAGGACTCATTATACACCTTGATTCTCTGTATTGTTTTGTTATACATATAGCGAACGTTTACACGTGTGTTCCGTGCACACGCTAGTATGAGCACCACCACGGAGGACCGCTCACGCCAAGCCGAATCGCCACTCGCAGATCCGGAGTTCCGCGAGACGCTCCGGGAACTCCCCCCCAGCGCCAAGTTGGTCGCGAAGGTACTTGAGGACGCCAAGCCTCTCTCACAGGGGCAACTTGCCGAGGAATCGCTCCTGCCGGATCGGACTGTCCGTTACGCGCTCAACCGTCTCGAAGAAGAGTCCCTCGTCGAGTCGCGGTACTCCTTCCACGACGCGCGAAAACAGGTGTACTTCCTCGTCGCGTAGTCGTCTAGGGAGTCTCCGACCGTCACTCCGTCCCGTCGAACCCGACCCGTCGAGCGTCGGCGCTCGCCCGCTCGGCGGCCGTCTCGAGGTCGAACGTCGTGACGGCCTCGCCGTCGCGGATGAGCGGCTCCAACAGCGAGTCGGCATCGGCCGGCGCGTCGGCGTCGGCCGCCCCGATGTGGTGTCCGCCTTCCGCGGTCCGATAGACGGCTTTTGAGCCGGGGAGCTTTCCCCGCTTCGCCGTCGATTCGCCGTCGACCTCGACGATATCGAGAGCGAAATCGATGGGGTTGGCGTTCGTGATATAGCTCCCAACGCCGAAGCCGTCGGCGACGTCCCGGAGCTCCCGTATCGTCGCCGGCGTGATACCCCCGCTGACGAAGATGTCCACGTCGTCATGGCCGGCCGCATCGAGTTTCCACCGCGTCTCCCGGATGATATGCCGGAAGTCGCCGCGTCGCGAGCCAGTGGTGTCGAGTCGGACGCTGTCGAACCCCAACTCCGCGGCCCGGACGGCCTCATCGACCTCGTCGTCGAAGGTATCACACAGCGCGATGCGCGGCACGTCCGGGGCGACAGCCTCGTCGAACGCGCGCCAGGCGTCCTCTTGATTCCCCGGCCCGAAACAGAGCATCAGCGCGTGCGGCATCGTTCCCGAGGCGTCCCGGTCTATCAGGTCACCGGCGGCGACGTGCGAGAAGCCCTCGAACCCCCCGATGAGAGCACTCCTATCGACCGTCCCCGCGATGGAGGGGTGGACGTGTCTGGCTCCGAAGCTCAAAAGCGACGTCTCGGGGGCGGCCCGCCGGGCCTCCAGCGCGGCTGTCGCCATGGCCGAGGACTGTGAGAGGAATCCGAGCAGTGACGTTTCGAGCCGTGCGAACTCGAGGTAGGGCCCCTCAACCCGCAGTACTGGGCCGCCGTCGAACAGCGTCCCTTCGGGGAGGGCGTCGGCATCAACGGTCCGCCCCTCCAGCAGCCCGGCGGCATCGGCCACCCCGGCAAACAGCTCAAACGCCCCGGTCGGGAACTGGTCGGCTGTCACCTCGGCGACGACGTGCGGGTTCCGGTCGGCGTGTTCTAAGGCTTCCTCCGTCCGCAAAAAGTACGCGTCCGTCGCCCGCCCCTCCGCGATGGCGGCCTCCGGAACGATGTCGAACATACTAACACGTCTTGCCGGCTGCTCGAAAAAGCTACTCTTCGGGGTCGCCGTCCCCGGAGGGGTCGGGGGTCGGTTCCGTGACCGCCTCGAGGAGGGCGTCCTCGTCGACCGCGAATCCCTGCCGGCCAAAGAAGGCTGCGACGTTGTGACAGTCCCGCTCGAGGAACTCCCGGCTGTTTGGGTGGTGGACCGTGACCGCCTGGCCCAAATCGAGCAGGCAGAGTTCGCCCTCATGGATGACGAGGTTGTACTCCGAGAGATCACCGTGAATCAACCCGGCGGCGTAGAGTCGACGCATGTACTCGCGGACGACTCCAAGGGCCGTCTCGGGGTTCTCGATGTCGACCTCGTTGAGCCGCTTTGCGCGTTGAGCCTCCCCGCCGAGGTACTCCATCACCAAGACGTTCCGCTCCATCGCGATCGGTTCCGGCACCCTGACGCCGGCCTTCCGCGCCCGCTCGAGGTTCGCAAACTCCTTTTTCGTCCACGCGACTACAACCTTCTTTTTGTCCGAACCGATCCCCTCGAAGCGGGGGTCCCCGTCGAGATACTCCCGCATGTGCTGAAAGTCCGAAGCGTTGATCCGGTACACCTTCACCGCGACCTCGCCGTCGGGGGCTAACGCCGTGTAGACGTTCGCCTCCTTGCCAGTCGAAATCGGGCCGCCGAAGGCGTCGATGTGGCCGTCTTGGACGAGCTTGTACAGCGCTCCCAGCGTCGCGTCGTCGAAGACCGACGCCTCGACTTTGAACTGCTCGGTGTTTTTGATCCGTTTTCGGAACTCGAGGAACTCCCGGTCCTGCCGGCGGGCGATGCGGTCGGCGTCCGTGTCGGCGACGTCGATGTCTCCCCACTCGTCGCCGTCGACCCCATCCTCAGGTTCGAGCAGGCCGTACTCCTCGCTCATTCATCGTGAATACGCCCCGGCGATTGAAATGGGCACCGGTCAGTGGCGTCCTCCGGTCGCGCCCTATCGGTCGTCGATCGGCGTGACCGACAGGTCCTTGGGGCCGACGTAGCGGGCGCGCGGCCGGATGAGTCGGTTGTCGTCGTACTGTTCGAGGATGTGAGCAATCCAGCCGCCGACGCGGCTCATCGCGAAGATGGGCGTGTAGATGTCGACCGGGATTCCCATCTGGTAGTACGTCGACGACGAGTAAAAGTCGACGTTCGGCGCGAGGCCCTTCTCCTCTGTGAGGTACTCCTCGATCGCGACCGAGTAGTCGTGCCAGTGTGGCGTTCCGGCGGCCTCACCGAGGGCCTCGGACTCGCCGGAAAGGATCTTCGCGCGCGGGTCCTTGACGCTGTAGACGCGGTGGCCGAAACCGGGGACGCGATCGCCCGCGTCGAGGCGGTCCTCAACCCACTCAACCGGATCCTTTCCGGAGTCGTCGAGTTCGAAAAGCGCCTGCATCACGTCTTGATTCGCGCCGCCGTGGAGACTCCCGGAAAGCGTCCCGACCGCGGACGTGACCGACGCGTGGAGGTCAGAGAGCGTCGAGGCAGTCACCGTCGCCGAAAACGTCGAGGCGTTCAGGCCGTGATCGGCGTGGAGCACGAGCGCCATGTCGAACGTTTCCGCGAGGACGTCGTCGGGCTCCTCGCCGTTGAGCATGTACAGGAAATTGCTCGCGTGATCGAGATCCTCGCGGGGGGCAATCGGATCCTCGCCGTCGCGAATCCGCGAGAAGGCCGCGAGCGCGGTCGGGATCTTCGCCGTGATCCGGCGTCCCTTCCGGAGGTTCGCCGCCTCGTCGGTCGGCTCCGCGTCGACGTCGGGGTCGTACGCGGAGAGGTTCGAGACGATGGTCCGAAGCGCTGCCATCGGCTCCTCGTCGGCCTCGGCGAGTTCGCGGACGAGCCGGTGGACGCCGTCGTTGAGGCTGCGTTCCTCGGCCATCGAAGACTCGAACACGGAGAGTTCCTCGGCGGCCGGCAACTGGCCGTGCCAAAGCAGGTACAGGACCTCCTCGAAGCTCGCGTTCCGGGCGAGATCATCGATCGTGTACCCGCGGTATACAAGCTCTCCGGCCTCGCCGTCGATGAAACTTAACGACGATTCAGCGACCAGAACACCTTCCAACCCTTTTTTCAGCTCCTCGGTCATATGCTGTCGATTCCTATGGACGGAAGAAAAGGGTTACCGTTTGCATGAACGATTGTTACCATTCCCGTCGCCCAAATGGCATGTCGGTGGCGGAAACTCCGGCGGTTATCAGTAGGTCTAATAACGGTCACGATACGAATTTTAGTAATGACGACCCTCGGCACCGCGAGCGCACCGCCCGGCGAGATGGATATCGGGCGGCTCCCGGTCGGCGAAGCACGCGATGGCTCCGACGTCGGACTTCCAGTTGCGGTTATCAACGGCCGCCGCGATGGCAAGACATTGTTCATGCAGGCGGTCTCTGACGGAGACGAACTCAACGGACTGGGGGTCATCCGCCGCGTCGTACCGCAACTCGACCCCGAAGAGATAGCCGGAGAGATCCTGATCGTTGGCATCGCCAACTACTATGGCTTCCTTGTCGGCGAACACCGAAACCCGATCGACGACACGAAGCTCAACCGGACGTTCCCGGGCAACGAGTCGGGGACGGCCTCCGAGCGGATCGCCGCCGCGGTCTTCGAGGCCGTGACGCGGGCGGATCTCGCGCTTGATCTCCATCAGGGATCGACCTCGTGCATGATAAACGAGACCCGAGTCCGGTGTGGCACCAGACACCGGCTTCACCGGGACTGTCTCGAACTCGCCAAGGTGTTCGACTGCGGATATATTCTCGATTTGAAGGGCCCCGACGGGCAGCTCGCGCGCGCCGGCCCCGACGAGGGCGTCCCAACGATCGATCCCGAACTCGGCGGCGCTGTCGGGTGGGACGAAACGTCGATCCAGAAAGGCGTCAAGGGCGTCTTCAACGTCCTCTATCACTACGGATTCCTCGGCGGCGAGGTTACGACCGCTCCACAGACCCGCGCGTCCAACTTCGAGCAGTACGGCTCTCCGGCGGGTGGTCTCGTGAGTTTCGAGTTCGACCTCGGTGACGAGGTCGAGCGCGGCGACACGCTATTTAGTATCACCGATCCGTTTGGCACGGTCAAAGCGGAGGTGACCGCCGACTCGAAGGGCATCCTCTGGCGCCATCGACGACTCCCACAGGTGGCGACCGGCGAGTACGTCTGTTCGGTCGGGACGAATATCGACGAGTGCTGACCGAGCCGAACGATCCTTTCCTCCGTCCGATTGTTTATATACTCGAACGCGGCCAGACTACCGCGTGACGTGAGACACGGCCGGCGGCCAACCGAGGCCGTAGCGCGGGAAATTGCCGCCGGACCCCTGATCCCGCCTGCTTGCCTAACCGAAAGCCACAGGCAACTGCCAGCCTACGCTCCGGCATGACGCTTCGCTGTCCGACGTGTGGCGACACGTACAGCGACCGGTGGCGATGCCGTTGCGGATCGCCCCTCCGGTTCGCCGAACGGCCCCTCCCGACCGCAACCCCGGGAGAGGCCGACATCGATCCGCGAGACGGGCTGTGGGCCTTTTCAGCGTTCATTCCGATCCCACGTCGGGTCTCGCTCGGCGAGGGGTATACGCCCCTCGTCGACGCACCGGCGTGGGAGGCGACGTTCAAACTCGACTACGTGTTTCCGACGGGGTCGTTCAAGGATCGAGGGGCGACCACCACGATCTCGCGCGCGGTCGAACTCGGCGTCGATCGGGTGCTCGAGGACTCCTCCGGAAACGCCGGCGCGGCGATCGCCACCTACGCCGCCAGAGCGGGTATTCCGGCGACTATCTACGTTCCGGCCACGGCAAAGGCGTCTAAGCTGCGGGCGATCCGGCGTACGGGGGCCGACATCGTCCGCATCGAGGGGGATCGCGGAGACGTGACGGCCGCGTGTGTCGACGCCGTCAACGCCGGCGATGGCTGGTATGCGAGCCACGCGTGGGCCCCGGCATTCTTCGCCGGAACGGCCACGATGGCTTACGAGATCGCCCACCAGCGCAACTGGTCGGCTCCAGATGCGGTCGTGATGCCGCTCGGACACGGAACAATGTTTCTGGGCGCGTACCGCGGCTTCGCCTCGCTGCTCGAAGCGGGCTGGATCGACCGGATGCCGGCGCTTCTGGGCGCGCAAGCAGCCGGGTACGCCCCGATCGCGAAAGCGCTTCACGGCACGGAGGCGGCCACCGGCGACAACGAGGCGGCGGACGGAATCCGGATTCGCGACCCGGTGCAGGCCGACGCGATCCTCGAGGCGATCGGGGACTCCGGTGGCGACGCCATCGCGGTTTCCGAGGGCGCGGTCGAAACCGAACTCGATCGGCTTCACGCCGAGGGGTTTTACACCGAACCGACCTGTGCAGTCGCGCCCGCGGCGCTCGAAACATTCCGCCGAGAGGGTGTCATCGATCCGACCGACGACGTTGTCGTCGCGCTATCCGGAAGCGGGCTCAAGACGTGAGCCAGTCAGCGGTCATCGCTCCGGGTGCGTTGGCCCGTCGAACCCGCCTCTGATGAGCGGTTTGGCGATGTGTCGCCGCGCCCGCGGTGGGACCTCGTACCAGCCGACTTCAAGATCGCGCTCGATCGGGCGGTCGACCGTGCCCGGCGACGAGGTGTCACAGTCCCGACACCGGTAGCCCTGGCCGCTGCCGGCCGATTCCATCGTCCGACCGCACTCGGGGCAGGTCGGCGTCGTCGGTTCGGTCGTGATGAGCCCGCGGATGGCGAACTTCTCGAGTTTCAGCGTCCCGTCGCTCACCTCGCCGCAGACGGTGACGCGGTCGCCAACGTGGAGGTCACGGACCCGATTGCGGAACCGCTTGGTCGGCTCGAACGCGACGCAGTCGATGGTCCGTTCGTCGTCGCCGACCCCGAAGAAGACGTGTCCGCCGCGACGCGTCTCCGGGGCGCTGAGAACACAACCGTCGAGTCGGTAGGCGTACCCGTCACGAACGCTTTCGAGCGTTCCGTCCCGCAGGTGGCCGTCGGTCCCCTGGTTCGTGCAAAACGTCCTCGCGCGGTCGACCGGCTCGCTCTCGATCCCCTCGGCGACGGCCTGACACGCTTCAGGATTGTCCCCGCGGATGCCGTATAGGATCGGTCCCGGCGTGCGGGGGACACAGACGACTTCGCCGGTGCCACGATCGACGGTGTCCCAGACCGCCGGGTAGCGGGCATCAGCCGCCTCAAAGACGCTGTCGGGATCGACCGCTCGGTCGGTTCCCCACCGCGACGGCTCGCGATAGGTGATCCGCTCGTAGGTCCACTCCCCGAACGCCTGCCACGCCCCGATGGCGGTGAGCGCGCCGATGATCCCGCGCCCGTTCTTCCAGCCGTGACGTCGATACCCGACGCGGTCGGCGAGCGTCTGCGCGGCCGCCCGGGTGAGGTGGTCATCGACCGCGTCTCGGGCGAACCTGACGACTGCTTCCGGGACGCGGTCGGGATCGCCCGGAGCGACGACGAGACCCGGATTGGTTCGGTCGTCGCTCGTCTCGGCGACGTCGTCGATAGTTCGGCTGGCAGCTTGGAAGGCTGTCTCGACCGACGCGTCTGTGTGGATCGCGAGCGCTGCGTTCCCCCGTGTTTTATATTCGACAGCGGGATTACACCGGATCAACAGGACCCGCTCGACGGTCGCACCGCGGCACTTGAGGCGCCGTGCGACCGTATCGGCGATGTATGTTGTACACATTCCCCGTTCGCGGGAGTCCGTGTCGTCGATCCCGATGATGGTCACAGCCACCGGTAGGCACCCCTCGGCTAACGGCGTTTCGATGCGACCTCCGGCCAGATTTAATCGCCGAATCGCCCGCCCGCGGGGAAACTGATTTAAATGGGAAAGCGTCTATATACCTTTATGTCCCGATCCGCACTGGTCGGCAACATCACCGCGATGCTCGAGGACGCCGGGTTTACGGTGAGTGACCGGTGTGCGATTCGTCCGAAGAGCTTCGACATCGCGGCTCGACGTGGTGACGACGTGCTCCTGTTGAAACTGCTCGCAAACATCGATGCCTTCGACGGCTACACCGGGGCCGAGATGCGTCGTCTCGGGGAGTATCTCGACGCGACGCCGCTCGTCATCGGCCTTCGGACGCGCGACGAGGAGTTGGACCCGGGCGTGGTCTACTTCAGACACGGGGTCCCGGTGTTCTCGCCCGACACGGCGATGGACCTGTTCATAGAGAAGGTCCCGCCGTTGATCTATGCGGCCCCGGGCGGGCTGTACGTCAACATCGACGGCGATCTGCTCTCGGAAGTCCGATCGAACGAGGAGATGTCGCTCGGAAAACTGGCGAACGAACTCGGCGTCTCACGCCGGACCGTCTCGAAGTACGAGGACGGAATGAACGCGAGCGTCGAGGTCGCGGCGGAACTAGAGGACATCTTCGATCGGCCGCTCGCGAGCCCCGTGGAGGTGTTGGACGGCGCCGAGGACGTCCACGACGGGGGCGAGGACCCGGAGGAACCGGAAGCGGACCCCGATGACGCCCACATCGTGACGGTACTCACCCGCGTCGGCTTCGAGGTCCACCCCACGTCACGGGCTCCGTTTAAAACGGTCAGCGAGGACGAGTCCCGCGAACGACGGATGCTTACGGGTCACTCGGAGTTCACCAGAACGGCCGAGAAGCGCGCGCGGATCATGTCCTCGGTCGGCCGGGTGACCGAAACCCGATCGGTGTACGTCGTCGACCGAGCCAAACGCGACTCCGTCGACGGGACCGCGCTCATCGAACGGGAGGAGTTCGAGCGCCTCAACGATCCCGAAGAGCTCGAGAATCTAATCCGCGACCGCAGCGAACTCGAAGCCTGAACGGCCCTCAGGAGCTACCCGATCCACGCGCGCTCGAACGCCTCGTAGAACGGTTCGTCGGTCGTGACGCGAACGTACTCGCCACCCTGTGCGACCGTCGCCGACTCGATGGCGTCCCAGTGGGACTCCAGACGATCCTTGTACCGTCGCTGTTTTCGCGGGCTGAAGTACGTCCGGAGACTCGTCTCCGTTTCGAGTCCCTCGAAGATCGTCTCGCCATCGACCGGCGGCGATAGTTCCTCGGGGGCGACAGTATGGACGACGACGACCGTGTGATCCGAAAGTGTGCCGAGGGCCGCCTCGAAGGCTTCCGGTTCGAGGAGACAATCGCTGGCAATCACCACGAGTGATCTGGAGGCGATCGTCTCAGCGTACTCCGATAGTGCCGCCTCAACGTCAGCCTGCCCGCGCAACTCGACCTCGTTCAGTCGATCGATCACCGGGAGCAACGCCCCGGTCGTCGACGCGCCCGAATCGAGACGCTCGTGGCGGTCGCCGAACGCCGACAGCCGGAAGTCGTTGTGTTCAGAGGCGAACAGATAACAGTAGCCGAGGCCGATCTTCCCGGCGAAATCGAACTTCGACCGGTCGGCGAAGGCCATCGATTCGCTTCGGTCGAGAAGGACGTGGACGGTGAGGTTTCGCTCGGTCTCGAACTGCCTGATGTACAGTTCGTCGCTTCGGGCGTACACCGTCCAGTCGATGAGCCGCGTGTCGTCGCCGGGGACGTACTGCCGGTGGTCGCTGAAGACGAGTCCTTCGCCGATCTCCGTCGAGCGCTGCTCGCCGCGCTGGAGCGCCGAGCTCCGGCGGTCGATCGTCGCGTCGAAGCGATCAAGCTCCGTCAGGAACTCGGGATCGATCGCCATCGGTTCAGAGCAACTCCGCGATCACGTCGTCCGGTGTCACGCCGTCCCGCTCGGCCCGGAAGTCCACGACGACGCGGTGGCGCAACACGGGCTGGGCGATAGCTTCGATGTCGCTCTCGCTCACGTAGGCCCGCCCGTCGAGCAGCGCCCGCGCCTTCCCGCCGACGACGAGCGCCATGCTCGCCCGCGGGCTGGCGCCGTATTCGAGTTGATCGGCCGCCCTCGTGTCGGCGACGAGTCTGACCGCCCGCTCCCTGATATCGTCGGCGATCGGCACTTCCCTGACGAGTTTCTGGATTGCTCGCAGTTCGGTGCCGGTCATGACCGTCTCGATCGGCGGTGCGGACTCGATCGTTCCCGTGTATCGGTTGACGATCGTCAACTCTTCCTCGAAGGCCGGCGGCTCGATCGTGATCTTCATCGTGAATCGATCCCGCTGAGCCTCCGGCAGCGGGTAGGTACCCTCTTGATCGATCGGGTTCTGCGTCGCGAGAACAAAGAACGGCTCCGGGAGCGCCCGCGTCTCCCCGCCCGCGGTGACCTGCCCTTCCTCCATCGCTTCCAAGAGAGCGGCCTGGGTCTTCGGCGTCGCCCGGTTGATCTCGTCGGCCAACACGACGTTCGCGAACACCGGCCCCTCCTCGAAGACGAAAACGCGGTCGTTGCCCGACTCGCGGATGACCTCCGTCCCGGTGATGTCGGACGGCATCAGGTCCGGGGTGTTCTGGATGCGCGAAAACGAGAGGTCGACGGTCTCGGCGAGCGTTCGGATCAGGAGTGTTTTGCCGAGCCCCGGCGCCCCTTCAAGAAGGGCGTTACCGTCGGTCAGGAGACAGACCAGTAGCTGTCTGACGACCGCGTCTTGGCCGACGATCCGCTCGTCGATCTCCGTCTCGACGCGCTGTATCCGCGCCTGTGCCGTCTCGATATCGATCTCGATGTCCTCGGCCGTAGCGTGATCACTCATGCGTGTTTGCCTCCTCCAGTTCGTCGCCGGTCCGCTCTTCGATGTCCATCGCCGACGCGCGCTCGCCCAAGGGCAGCTCCATCGACGGTCGCTCACCCGTCGACAAGCTCCACCCTGTCGCCGCTTGCGTGCTCTCATTCATCGGTCCCACCGCCCCGGATCCGTTCCGTGTACGCCCGCACGAGCTCGGCATCTTCGGGACGCTCTTCCTCGCTAAACTCCGCGCGGGAGGCCTCAACACGCCCCGGATCAGCGTCGAAGGAGCCGCCGCTGTAGTCGCCGCCTCCGCCGGCCTGTCCCTCGCCTTCGCCGCGCAACTGGAGCGACCGGTCATCCGTGCCGCGCTCGACCTCGCCCTCCTCGCCGAGGAGGTCCTCCCCCCCGCCCGAGCCGGACGACTCGCCGCCCGCACCGCCGCCGCCGCCAGCCCCCCCGACCGTTCCCACATCCGCGTCGCCGCCGGTACCGATCGGTGACAACCCGAGCCCTGCCACGCCGACAGTCGCGGCGCTGACGAGTGCGAGCCCGACCACGACGGCGACGAGCTGCCGACGCTGCACAAACGCCCGGCTGGAGGTGTCCTCAAGCCGCCCGAGCACCTCCCGGTAGAGCTCTACCGCTACCGGGTTGTCGACGTCGCCCTCCGCGGTGTCCCTGGCCGTCCGAAGCGCCTCCTCGACGACCGGGTTGTCCGCCTCGAACCGCTCGACGCCGAGTCGATCGTACCGGAGGAAGGCGTCGGCGACGAACCACGACACCGCGGTCAGGACAGTCGCGGCCCCGGCCCCCGTTACGGTCACTGGATCGGGGAGAATAATGCCGACCCCGCTGAGCGCGCCGGCGAGGCCGCCGGGAATCGGCACCGAGACGAGCGCCCCCGAACCGTCCCCGACCGGGGTGAGCTGGAGGGCCAGCCGGAGGACGACAAAGACCAACATCGCGTCGAGGGCGGCCTGCAGGAACGCCGCCTTCTTGGCCTCCCGGCTGATCTCCGAGACGGCCGCGAGCAGTTCCTCGCGGGGGTGTGGCTCGCGGTCGGCATTGACTGCCTGTTGCTGGGGTTCGCTCATGATCCGCTCGTCTGACACTGCTCAAGATCTGACTCTAATTGACTATTTTCTTCTCTGAGATCCGAGTTCTCGCTTTCGAGCGCCGAGACTTCGCTATTCAAGCTTGAGACATCACTCTCCAGATCGTCGATGTCGTCCTCAAGCTCGGCCTTCTCCTCTTCCAACTCGTCGACTCGCGCCCTCGCATCGGCCAGTTCGTCCTCGGCCTCCTGAAGTTCCGACTGCGCCCGGCGCACCTCCGCTCTCGCCTCGGCGAGGCTGCCCTCGGTCGACGCTAACTCCGCTTCGGTCGCACTGAGTTCAGCCTCAGTCCTATCAAGTTGGTCGAGAAGTTGCTCGCGGTCCTGCTCTCTCGTCCTGAGGGACTCTCGGGTTTCGTTAAGTTCCTGCTCTCTCGTCTCAAGTGTCGCCTCGGTCTCCTCTAGCTCCGCCTGCAACGCCTCGTTTTCGGCCTCCAGGTCGGAGTTCGTCGACTGCAGTTCCGAACTCGCGGCCTGGTACACCGCGGTCGTACCGACGAGCCCGCCGGCCGCAACGAGGAGGGCGATGAGCACCGTCGTGTCGATGTTACCGCCGATGTATCCCATGGCTACGATATCACATCTCCGAGACTATATATTTCTCCCAGGCGACGCGCGGCGACCTCGCCGAGGTAGACGAGAAGCGCGAGCGCGAGCAACACCCACCCGAACGAGCGCTGGATTGCGCGCTCGCGGGTCGCCTCGCTCCGGGTGAACTCGGCGATTGCGGCCGCCTCCGAGGACCTGAACGCCCGCCCCCCGGTTCGGTCGATGGCCGCCTCGACCGCCGACGCCTGCCCCACCGCCCCGTACTCCTCGGCGTAGTTCACGGCGTACTCGGCGTCGAGCACCGAGCCGTAGCCGACCGCCTCCGGCGTGAACGTAGCTTCGAACCGCTCGGTGTCGGTCCGAACGAAATCCAGATCCGTCCCGGTCGGCCGGGTCGGCCCGCGGTAGACCACCCTCGCCTCCGTGCCACGGCTGGCGTCGTCCACCGAGGCCACGT
>NZ_JBKEGK010000027.1:0-18982 GCF_046710025.1 Natronomonas sp.
GACGATGGCGACGCTGTCGTCGGAATCGACCCTGTCGGCGAGCCGGGCCGTCGATCCGGAAGCTCCGCTCGGCCCGTCGCCCGACCCCGAGGCGCCGCCTGTCCCAACTGGCTCACGGAGCGCCGCCTCGGCCGCACCTCGGACGTCGACCGGATCGCCCCCGGACGGGTCCGCGACCGTTACCGCACATTCGGGGAGGTTGACGTCGATTTCCCCTTCGCCGAGCGGCACTCGCGTTGGAGACATTTATGTACCCTTTCTCCGACACATCATCGTTCCTTCCGCCTCGTTCCGCGTCATCCCTTTATATTGCAGATCGGCTCGACGCGAACGACGGGGTCGCCGATCCCGAGCGCCTCGGAGACGCGAACGACCTCGTCCACGTCCTTATAAACACCGGGGGCCTCCTCGGCGATCGTCGCGCCGCTTTGTGCCTTCACGTACACCTCCCGGCCCTCCAACTCCGATTGAACGTCCCCGCCCCAGAATTCGTCTTTCGCCTGTGTTCGGCTCATCAGCCGTCCGGCGCCGTGGGCTGTCGACCCGAAGGAGACGTTCAGGGAGTTCGCGCCGCCGCGAAGGACGTACGAGCCCGCACCCATGCTGCCGGGGATAATAACGGGCTGGCCAACGTCCCGGTAGGCGTCGGGCACCTCCGACCGGCCGGCCGGAAACGCCCGCGTTGCGCCCTTTCGGTGGACGTACAGCTCCCGGTCCTCGCCGTCAACGTCGTGGACTTCCTTCTTCGCGATGTTGTGGGCCACATCGTACAGCAGTTCCATCCCCAACTCCTCCCAAGACTCGCCGAAGACATCGGCGAAGACGGTCCGCGTCCGATGGGTGATGAGCTGTCGGTTGACCCACGCGAAGTTGATCGCCGCGCACATCGCCCCGTAGTACTCCTCGGCGAGTTGCGACCCCGCCGGAGCCGCCGCAAGTTCCTTGTCGGGGAGGGCGTCAACGAGACCGCTGTGGGCCGTCTCGATCCGCCGGAGGTACTCCGTACAGAGCTGATGGCCCAACCCCCGCGACCCGCAGTGGATCAACACGACCACCTGGTCGGCCTCGAGCCTGTAGGCCTCGGCGGTTTCCGGATCGAACACCTCCGCGACGCGTTGGACCTCAAGGAAGTGGTTTCCGGAGCCGAGCGATCCCATCTGGTTCTGCCCGCGATCCTTCGCGCGCTGTGGGACGGCGTCGGGGTCGGCGTCCCGGCGGACGCCGTTGTCCTCGCAGTGTTCGAGGTCGGACTCGACGGCGTAGCCAGCCTCGAGACACCACTCGACGCCGCGTTCGAGCGCCGACTCGAGGATGCCGTGGTCGCCCTCGAGAACGCCGCCGCCGCCGAGCCCCGAGGGAACAGCCTCGAAGAGCGCGTCGACGAGCGCCTCCTCGCGGCCCCGCACGTCGTCGTACTCGAGATCTGTTTTCACCATTCTCACGCCGCAATTTACATCGTAGCCGATTGCGCCGGGCGAGATGCAGCCGTCCTCGGCGTCGATGCCCGCAACGCCGCCGACCGGAAACCCGTACCCTTGGTGCCCGTCGGGCATACAGATGGCGTACTTTTGAATGCCCGGCAGGTGGGTCGCGTTGCGGAGTTGTTCGAGGGTCCTGTCCTCGACGATCTCCTCAAGCAGGCGCTCGCTCGCGAACACCCGCGCCGGGACGCGCATGTTTCCCTCTTGTGGGATCTCCCAGACGCCCTCGCGAACTCTCCGGAGCGTGATGTCGCCCGCCTCGAACGTGGTCATGGGCGTCGTTTGTTGGGGCCGGCCCAATAGCTTACGACCCGGGCGGCGGAGCGTCCCGCCGACACTCGCCACCCGTGACGAACGTTGAGTCCAAACGGGCCTTCATATGGGTACCGCAACAGTTCTGAGTATGAGAATGTCGGGAGTACCGTGCCGTCGGAAGGTTTCCGCCGGCTCGCGCCGCCTGAAACCCCCCCGTCGGAGCCGTCTCGACAGGTCGGTGATACGGGAGACATGACGCGGACAAGGACCACCCAACGAAACGGGAGCGAGCCGGTAAGCGCCGTCGTCGTCGATGACTCGCAGTTCATGCGGACGATCATCGTCGACATGCTTGAGGACGCGGGCATCGACGTGCTCGGGACGGCCTCGAACGGTGAGGACGGCGTCGAGACCGTCCTTGAGGTCGACCCCGATGTCGTCACGATGGACCTGAAAATGCCAGGCGTTGACGGGATCGAGGCCGTCGACCAGATCATGGCCGAGCGGCCGACGCCGGTGTTGGTGCTGTCGGCCCACGCCGCCGACGGCGCCGAATTGACCTTCGAGGCGATGGAGAAGGGCGCGGTCGACTTCTTCGAGAAGCCGAGCGGCGAGGTGTCAGTCGGCCTCAAACAGCAGCGTGAGTCGCTGGTGTCGACGGTTCGATCGGTCGCGAGCGCCGACGTCTCCGCGACCGAGGCGGCCGCCCAGCGGACGCGACGGGAGACGGCTGCCGGCGGCACCTCGGTCGGATCGACGCCTGCACGAACCGAGTATCCCGACCGCCCCACACTACTCGTCGGAGCCTCGACTGGCGGGCCGACAGTCGTCGAGGGTATCCTTGAGGCCCTGCCGATGGAGGCGAACTTCCGGGTGCTCGTCGTCCAGCACATGCCCGATGGGTTCACCGAGCGGTTCGCACAACGGCTCGACGATGCAAGCGAGTATTCGGTTCGGGAGGCCGCCGACGGCGACCGGATCGGCGGCGGCGAAGCCCTTGTCGCACGGGGTGACAGCCATCTCGAAGTGTCGGGCTACGGGGGCGGCCGGATCCGCGTCTCACTCACCGACGACGCCCCGGTCAACAACGTCCGGCCCGCGGTCGACGTGACGTTCCGGACAGCGGCCGAGCAGATCGATGACCCGCTCTCCGCCGCTATTCTGACGGGGATGGGGTCCGACGGCGCCGCCGGCGTCAAAGCGGTGAGTGCCGCCGGCGGAGCGGTGATCGCACAGGACGAGGAGACATCAGCGGTGTTCGGAATGCCACAGCGGGCCATCGAGACGGGCGTCGTCGACGACGTACGCCCGCGAGAAGAAGTCGTTGCGGGAATCCTGAACGCCACCACGAAGCAACAATGAACGACGACCACATACACGCATTCGTCTCAGAGTGTCGAGAGAGCATCACCGATCTTAACAATGCCCTGCTCGCGCTCGAGGACGATCCCGGCGACGACGACGCGATCGAATCGGTGTTCAGGACCGCCCATACTCTAAAGGGCAACTTCGGCGCGATGGGGTTTTCGAACGCGAGCGAACTTGCACACGTCCTCGAGGATCTTCTCGACGAGATTCGCGACGGCGAAATTGAGGTGACCCCGGAGATCATGGACGCCGCCTTCGATGGGGTCGACCGGATCGAGACGATCGTCGACGAGATCGACCGCGAGGGTGACACGCAGACCAATCCCGACGAGGCGACAGCCCGACTTCGGACAGCGATCGAGGGCGGTGTCGGAGAGGGGTCGAATGGGCATATGGACGCCGATGGCGGAGATGAAGACGCCGCAGGGGATGTGACGGACGACGATGCGGAACGGGCGTTCGCTCATGCCGAGGAGTTGCCGGAAATGGAGGATTCGGAGGGGATCGTTCACGCCCTGATCAGCGTCGACCCCGACGGGATGCTCGGCGTCGACGCGATGTTGGTCCTCGAGCCGCTGGCGAAGGCTTTCGGGAGCCTACAGACGGCCCCCGCCCGAGATCGGATCGAGGAGGGCGCGTACGACGGTACGTTCGACGTGTTCGTCTCCGGCGGAAACGCCGAGTCACTCACCGAATCGCTCGAGGGGATCGGCGCCATCGAGTCGTTCGACGTGACCGAGATCGGTGCAGCGGGCAGTTCCGACGGGGCCGACGGAGCCGACGTGGGCGCTGACACCGGCAGCGAGGATGCCGCCGGTGACGAAGCCGACGTTTCGGCCGACGACAGCGCGGCCGGTGCTGCCGACGCTACGGACGGCGCCAGCGACGATATCGACGAAGAAAGCTCCGAGGGGGGCGGTGAGGCCTCAACCAGCGGGAATGACATCTCCTCGGTTCGGGTCGATGTCGACCGCCTCGACGAGCTGCACAGCCTCGTCGAACAGCTCGTCACCGGACGGATCACGATCCGGCGTGCAATCGAAGGCGGCGACATCGAGACGGCCTCAACGAGTCTGAACGACTTCGACAAGGTGACCTCGCGGCTACAAAACACTGTGATGGACATGCGGCTCATTCCGCTGCGGCGGGTCGTAAGCAACCTCCCGCGGGTCGTCAGGGATGTTGCCAGAAGTCAGAGCAAGGATATCTCCTTCGAGATGCACGGCCAAGACATCGAACTCGACCGCTCGATCCTGACCGAAATCGAGGACCCGCTCATCCACATCCTCCGGAACGCCGTCGATCACGGCATCGAGCCCCCCGAAGAGCGCGAGGCCGCGGGCAAGCCCGCCGAAGGGACGATCGAACTCGACGCCGCCAGACAGCGCGACCACGTCACGATCACGGTTTCGGACGACGGAGCCGGGATCGATCCCGACGCGATGCGTCGAAAGGCGATCGACGAGGACGTTATTCCGGAGTCCGAAGCGGAGTCGATGAGCGACGACGAGGCGTACAACCTCGTCTTCCACCCCGGGTTCTCGACCGCAGGCGAGGTAACTGACGTGAGCGGTCGGGGCGTCGGAATGGATGTCGTCCACAGTACGGTCGAACAGCTTGACGGCACGGTCGATGTCGACAGCACGCCCGGTGAGGGAACGACCGTCGAACTTCGGCTCCCCGTCTCAGTCGCCATTGTCAACGTGTTGTTCGTCGAGGTTGGCGACCGAGAGTACGGCATCCCGATCAAGAACATCGACGAGTTGACCCACGCGAGCGACACCGAGACTGTCAATGGGAAATCGGTCGTCAGGCACGACGGCGACGTATACCCCGTAATCAGGCTGGATAAGGCCCTCGAAATCGACGACGCGATCGACAACGACGCGGCGGCCGCGTCGGGCGATCCCGGTGGGACCGAGTTCGCTGCCGACGGGGGCGATGTCAGCGGGGGCGACGATGTCGGTGCTCTCGGGGCTGGGGGTGTCGACGCGGATGGTGACGGTAGTCCGGACGGCGGGATGCTCGTCCGGATCCGCGAGTCGGTTCGCCCGGTCGCGCTCAGGTGTGATTCATTCAGTGATCAAGAAGAAGTCGTCGTCAAGCCGCTTGAGGGGTCGCTTAGTGGGATTCCGGGCCTCTCGGGCACTGCGATCCTCGGCGACGGGAACATCGTCCCGATCCTCGACGTGGTGAGCTTGGAGGAATGAACCGAACGGAGACGGGGCAAGGGCTCGCGAACGTGATCGAGTACATCGCCAACGGGATGGCCTTCGAGCCGGACTCGTACAACGAGTCGTATCTCGATCGTCGAATTTCGGCGCGGATGCGACGAACGGACTGTGAGGAGTACGCCGAGTATCTCCAATTGCTGTCGTCGAGTGACGACGAGCGGGCGGCGCTTCTGGACGCGTTGAGCATCAACGTCACGAGTTTCTTCCGCAACCCACCGGTCTGGGAGCGGCTTCGGGACGTGTTAGCCGACCTGACGGCCAGCGGCGGCACGGTCCGATGTTGGAGCGCCGCCTGCGCCGACGGCCGGGAGCCGTACTCGATCGCGATGCTCGCCCGCGACGATCCAAACATCCGAGATCGGTCGCTCGAAATAACGGCCACGGACATCGACGCCGAGATACTCAAAACCGCCCGTGATGGGAAGTACGAGTCAACCCGGACCACGGATATCGGCGAGCAACTCAAGCCGCTCTCGGCCCCGAAAGAACACGTCGATATCGACGCGGACGCGCGGTCGTTCGCCGTCCACGACCGGGTCAAACGGATGGTCTCCTTCGAGCAACACGATCTCATAAGCGGGACCCCGAAACGGGGGTACGACCTCGTGCTCTGTCGGAATCTCCTCATATATATCGACAGCTCGTACAAGACGCCGATATTCGAGACGCTGACCGCCGCGGTCGATGCGGGCGGCTTTTTGACGATCGGCAAATCCGAGACGCTTCCTCGGTCGATTCGGGAGGAGTACGACGCCTACGACAGGAGCAATCACATCTACCGGAGGGAGTGAGATGTCGCTGTACCAACTGCAACGGGAGCGCGACCTGGGCCAACTTGTCGAGACGCTACGCCGGAGCGACGACCCGGCGATACGGCGCCGGGCGGCCGAGATCATCGGCGGGATCTTCGAGAGCGACGACATCGACGAGCCCGACCTCGTGCTCAATGACGGTCCCGGCGACGACTCGATACTCGGCGCGGCCGAGGACGGCGAGCGCGAGACAGTCATCGACGTGCTGGTGTCGACCGTCAAGCATGACAACGCCGAGGGCGTCCGCGCGGCCGCCATCGACGCCCTCGATCACCACAGTCAAGAATCACTCGAACGGGTCGTCGACGAGCTCTCCGGAAAGGACCTTGCGTCGGCCGCCGACTGGGTCGCCGCTCGCGCCTTCGCGGAGGTGCTCGACGATGGCCAACCCGAACTCCGGATAGCGGCTGCGACCGGGTTGGGGCGCGTCGGCGACCCGAGCGTGACCGCTGCGCTGGTAAAACGCCTTTCCGACCCGGATGCCCGTGTCAGGGCCCGGTCGGCGGTCGCCTGCGGTCGGGTCGGTGACCCCCGGGCGGTCGAAGCGCTTGAGTCGCGACTCCACGGAGATCCGGACATCAACGTCCGGGCGGCCGCCGCCGAGGCACTCGGTGAGATCGGAACCGAGGCCGCGTTGGGGGCGCTGTTGGGAGCCGACGGTGATGACAGCGAGTCGGTCCGTCGCGTCGTCGCCGACGCCCTCGGGCAGTTCGGCAGCGTCGACCCGGTCGACGCCCTTGTGGGATATCTTGAGGACGACAGCGAGACGGTTCGCCGGACCGCTATGTTCTCCATGGTCGAAATCCTCTCGAACGCCCCACCACAGCGGAGCCACGATGTTCGCGAGGCCGCGGCTGACCGGCTCGGCTCGGCGACGGCCGACGAGGTTGTCCCGCCGCTCTCGGAGATCCTGACCGATAGTTCGGGCGCGCCACAGCGGCGCAACGCCGCGTGGCTCCTCGGTCGCGTCGTCGGCGACGAGTACGAATCAACCGCCCGCGAGGCGCTGTTGGCGGCGCTCGGAGACGACGATGGGATGACAGCACAGTTCGCCGCAACAAGCCTCACAGCGCTCGACAGCCCCGGTCTGGAGGACGATCTCCTCGAACTAGTCAAAAGCGACGACGCCAGCCACGAGTTGCGCTCAAAGTCGCTTTTCGTCCTCGGAAAGGTTGGCGGTGACGACGCGAGGGCGGCGCTCGGCGAGTTCGTCGACAAAACCGACGACGACGGGCTTCGCGAGGCGGCCTTCTCGGCGCTGTCGAAACTCGGCGGCATCGGCGGGGGTGCCGGCCCGTGAGCAAATCCGAGCAGAAGCTACTCGACACTACCGGTCGGTTCACCCAGGTTATAAAAGACGGGACGAAACTCGGCGATATCGGGTGGACCGACGGGCGAATCCTGTTGTCGAACCGGCGGCTCATCCTCGCAGGGACGGACGGCAAACGGACGATCCAGCTCTCGAAGATCGACACCATCGAGGGCCGCTACGACGTCAACAAGGCGATCGCGCAGGTGACGGACTACGTGAGCATCCGCGTCGGTCGGGATGTCTTTCTCATCTCGACGGGCGAAGCCGAGGACTTCGAGCGAATCCTTCATAAAACGATCCTCGATGGCAACATCCTTCTTATAAAACACCCGGCGATCGAGGGCGGCGTCGTCCGCGATGTCAGCTGGAAAAAGGCCCGCGTCAAGATCGGTGAGGGGGCGGTCAACCTCGCTGTCGAAGATGGCTCGTTCGTCCGGATCGATATCGACGACATCGGAACCGTCGAACAGGACGAACGGAGCGTTCGATCCGCGGAGCGTCCGGTTCTTGAGGCCGAACACACCGAGGAGGGAACGAGCGTCGAGACGTATCTCTCGGGTAATAAAAAGCACTGCTCGGTGCTCGGGTCGGTGCTCAAACGCGGCGCCGAGCGGAACGCCTCCTCGATCGATCTCGACAAGGACGAAAAGGAGGTGTTGATGGCGCTTTACTCCGGCGTTTCTTCGTTCGAGGTGCCGGAATTCTTGGACATGGACCCCGACGACGTTGAGGAGATCTACGAGGAACTGGTCGAGTTGGACGTCTTACAGGAAGTCCGGATTCGACGCGAGGTCGCGTTGAAACCCCGCGGGCGGAACATCGCCAGCGAGTCGATGAACAGTCAGTAAACGGATCTTGTTCTTCGAGTAGTTGCGACGGCCTCGATCCGCCTACCACGTGCCGTGGAACGTGTCGAACGAGAGGCTATCGAGCGGCTTCTCGCCGATCGCGATCTTGTACTCGCCGGGGGTCAACATTGGCTGTTTGAACTGCGGCCCGTCGTCGGTCGTGATCCGGGGGCAGCCGGTGTTGACGTAGGCGTCAAACCCGAAGTTCGTGAGCCGATCGGGCGTGACCTCGTCCATTGTCAACATGTAGGCGCTGTCGTTGTTCTCAACGATCTCTTCGGCAACGTCCCAGCGGCCTTGGCCGATCTTCGTACAGAAGACGACGCCCCACTCCTCGGCGTCCATCGCCCGGTGGACCGCGCCGTAGCGCTGTTTCATGAATTTCTCGGTGTCGGCGATGGTCACGACGTTGTTAACCGGATCGGCGATGATCACCTTCTTGTCTGGGTGTTCCATCGCCAGCCCGAGCGGGTGGAACTTCCCGCCGCCGACGTAGAGGATCTGGTCGGCGTCAACGTCCGCCGATGCGTAGTTACAGCCGAGCACCTGTCCCTCATTGGTCAGCCGTTCGTCCCCACGGCGAGTCTCGACATCGTAGCCGCGCTCCTCAAGCCACGACCGCATCTCGTCGAACTGATTCATGTGTTGGGCCGTCGTCACGAGGCCGACGGCGTCGTCCTCCTCGGGGGTCGTCAACTCGGAGAGCGACTCCTCCATGATCGGCGTCACGTCGACGTTCGAGAACAGCGGCACGTAGATGATCTTGTCCGACTCCTTCATCGGGGAGTGCCCGAAGTGGACGAAGACGTCCGTCCGACGCATCATGTAGGTGTCCAGATCGCAGGCCCCGTAGCAGGGCTGCCCGGAGATGAGCACCGTCGCGTCGTCGGGGAGCAAATGCCGGAGGTCGTCGGCGACACGGCCCGCCCGCCGTTTTAGTCCCTCGGGGAACTGTAGGCCGATCTTCTTCGCGTCACGTTCCTCGACCGCTTCGACGATCCGGTCCAGTTCGTAGTCCCACGTCCGCTCGTGTTTGAGCGATAGTCCGGTGTTCCGGAGGTCGCCCGCCGTTCGTTCGGTGTCCGATTCTTGACTCATTAGGGTTAATTGTGTATCGGGGCGTAAAACAGCCGCGTTTTAGGCCGTCTCCTGTGTGGTCTAGAACAGTTCCGCATCCGCCACGTCTATACGATATCGCTTCGAATCTATACTAATGAGTATTGAAACGACCCCGGACGCTAGGGCGACCGAACTCGCCGAGGAACTTGGCGACGCGATCACCGAACTCCCCGTCTACGAGGCGTTCCTGGAGGCGAAAGAAGCGGTCACCGAAGATGACGAACTCCAACGAGAGATGGAGGAGTTCGAACGCCTCCGCGAGGAGTTCCTGATGTCCCGAGAGGCCGGCACAGCTACCAACGATGACCTCCTCGAACTGCAGGCTGCCCAAGAGGAGCTCCACAACAAACCCAAGATGTCGACGTATCTGGAGGCCAAATCCGATATCGAGCTCCGCCTGCAGGAGCTCGACCACATCATCTCGGACCCCCTCGCCGTCGAATTCGGGGAGACGGCCGGTGGCTGCTGCCAGGACTGATCAAGACACGCTCGACTGCTTCAGCCAGACCGTCTCATGTGCTCTCTCGGCCGGTGTGACCGAAGCGCCAACCGCCCGACTTTTTGACCTCGGGTGACCCAGATGGGGTATGACGATCCATTCCGACTGGGGCGATTGGCTCCCACAAGCCGTCGCCGAGGCCGACCCCGATGGCCTCGGCATCTGGTATCTCGGCTGCAACGGGTTCGTCCTCAAAGCCGCCGACGGCACGACCGTCTTCATTGATCCCTACCTCGGAACGGGCGATCCGCCCCGAACCGTCCGGATGATCCCGATTCCGTTCGCCCCCGAGGATGTCGTCGCCGCCGACGCAGTGCTTGCGACCCACGAACACACTGATCACATCCACGGCCCATCGCAGGCGCCGATCCTCACCGAAACGGAAGCGACTCTGTTTGGCCCTTCGGCGTCGGTCGAGATCGCCGACGGGTGGCGCGATGACTACGATGTCGACGCCGACGATATCGCGGAGGTTTCGGAGGGCGATACCCTCGACGTCGGATCGCTGTCGATCCACGTCGAAGCAGCCCGCGACCCTGATGCCGACCACCCCGTTTCCTACGTCGTCGAGTGTGACGCCGGCACGTTCTTCCACGGCGGCGATGCCCGACCCAGCGAGGACTTCGAGGCGATCGGCTCGACGTACGACATCGATCTCGCGGTCGTCGCTTTCGGCTCCTCGGGGATGATCCCCGACAAGGAAACTCGCGAGCCGACGTACACGAAATGGTACTCCGGCGAGAATATGGCCGCGGAGGCGGCGAAGCAACTTCAAACGGACCGGATGCTCCCGACGCACTGGGACATGTGGAAGGGCCTCACCGCCGACCCGACCGCTATCTTCGATCACGTTCGGAGCTTCGAGTACCCTCGGAGTGTCGACATTCTCGAGATCGGCGATCGGACGCACCTATAACCGCCGGCCGTTTTCGTCGCCGATCGTCAAACACACGCCCTGAATTGATCACCGAGACTCCAATCGCGGATCACTACGGATTTTTGCCGATTGGTATAGCACACTGCAGTGTATACGAACCGCTCTTCGCACTGGTGTCCGGCGACGCCGGTCGATCCGATCCCTTGAGCCGTCGCGTAGCTTTATGCGCTGCCCGACGGATCGATGTGTATGCCCGACGTCGATCCCTCCGAGACCGTGACGACGGCGAGCGATGGAGTCACGGTCGAGAAATCGTTCGAGCCCGACGACTTTCCCGTGCCGGCCATCGCGTTCGACCTCCGCTCGGAGCGTGAAACCCCCGCGTCGGTTCAGATCGTCGACACCGTTCCCGACGACGTCGCCCCGGAAAATATCGGCTTTCACCCGAAGTACGGTGCGGAGTTTTGGGACGCTGACGGCGATGAGATAATCTTCAGGCGGGAACTTGCGCCCGAGGAGTCGTACACGACTGTGTACGGGCTCCGCGGCGGCGACGCCTCGGTCGCGACGAAGTTTCTGAGCGAGCCTCGGCTCGAACTCGACCCCATTGCGGTCGAGTCCTTCGAAGACTCGTCCGCCCCGCCGATTCACGATATGGAATCGACCGACGAACCGGAACTGCGTGATGAGTCCGGTGACGCCAGCTATCTTGTCTCGGACCCCGACCACTTCGACGCCGACCCTGGCTACGCCGACAGCCCCGATCCTGAGTCGGCGGATCGCGACGAAGCCGGCTCCGGTCACCGTGGCTTCGCCGACCCGACAGCCGACGCGGAGGACGGACTCCTCGGAACACTTGCCGAGGAACTCGAGGCGGCAGAGCCCGACGATCCTGATCTCGCCGCGCTCCGGGCCGCCCTCGGCGTCGAATCACCCACGAGCGTCGAGACGCGGATCGAACACCTCCAGTCGACGGTCGCGGATCTCGAGGCTTACACCGACGCTCTCGAGACCTTCCTCGACGAGAACGGCGACGCCCAGGAGGTACTCGCCGACCTCCGCGAGCGACACGACGAAACCATCGACCGGCTTGACGACGTCGAGTCGACCGCCGAGGACGCGGCCGAGGAAATCGAAGCCACAGAGGATCGGCTCGGAGCGACCATCGATGCCGTACGCGCCGACATCGAGGCGATCGAAGCCGATGTTGCGACCCTCTCTTCGGAGCTTGAGACGGTCCTCGAGATGCGCAGTCGACTCGCGAACGCGTTCGACGGGGGCGTGTCGGACAGTCCGGCTCCCGGTGAAGACGAGACTGCCGACGGTGCCGACGCCGGAAGCGCCGACACTCGCACTGGTGCTCACGTTGCCGACACCGACACTATTACCAGAACTGGTACCGACGCCCACACGACTGTCCACGACGACGGCCGCGAGGAGCCACCCGACCGAGAATAAACCAGGCCGCCTTTGTACATCGGATGTCTGAACTCAGGCATGACGACGATCCCCGTTGCCGTACCGCGGAAGGGGCGCCCCCTCGAGGCGGTTCTCGAGCGCGTCGCCGCCGTCGCGGATGCCGAGGCGGCGGCCGACGCGGTCATCTCGACGCTCCGTTATGAAAAGGCCATCACGAAAGGCGACCAGACGGCTGACGGCGACGTATACGACCGGCTGGCGGCCTACAGCGACACCGATCCGCAGCAACCGGAGTACACGCTGTTGCGCGATGCCCGCCCAGGATCGCCGCGACGGATTGTCTTCGACTCACTGCGCGTCGAAACGGGGGCACACACACTCCACCTCGTCGGGCGAGAGGAACCGTTCAGGGCGCTCCGGAAGCACGAGTTCCCGCTCGGGTTCGACAGCGCCGATCTCGTTCTTGAGGAAGTCGTCGGTATCGAATCCGACCCCCTCTCGTCGCTGTCGGAACTCAATGATCGCATCGATCCCCGCGACACTGACGTGCGGGTCATCGACGGGCTCGGCGATACCGTCGATCACGCGCTGCTCTCGACCCCGGACGTGGCGACCGATCCGGACCGGTCGTTCCTCAAGTCGTACGAGGGGCCGCTGTGCATCTCCCCCCGATACGAGCGGCTGGTCCGGGCTATCGTCGGAACCGACGCGATGGAGGGTATCTCCTTTCGGTACCCGGGCGAGCGCGAGGAGGAGGCCGCGATCGCGTCGGTCGGCGTTGGGGTGTATCTCACCGTGACGGGATCGACGGCTCGCGACCACGGGCTCCGCGTCGGCGAACGGCTGTTCCCGAGCGAGACCGTCCTCCTCGAGAACCACGAGGAACGCACCGATGCGGTGGGTTCGATCGCCCGGACGCTCTTCGGTAGTGTCGAGACGACGGTCTGATCGACGCCCGTCGCGTCGCGGCGACTTCCTGACGGTAGCTATCAGTTCGACCGGACTCGTTCGAAAAATCCAGTATTAGCTACCCGGTGTCCACCGCAACGGCACCGACTCCAGTTAATGTATACAGTTTGATGCCAAATTGCTCGAGAGTGTCAGGAGCGAGAACAGTACCGCTATATGACCGATGTGTCTATCTGCTTCGACAGTTTAATACACCGAACGAGCAATCATAGTATCGACTAAATATATATATGTCTCGGGGCGTCAAATGGAAGGCGAGTGTTGGGCTTCTCGGGGTCGGGATCAAGTACCTCGCAGTCACGATGTTGATTCCGCTGGTCGTGGCGGTCGCGTACGGTGAGGATATCTGGGTGTTTCTCGTCTCGATGGCGCTCGTCGCCGCGATCGGGTTCGCCGTAGAGCGGGTGGACCCGGATCCGGACCTTGGCCCCCGTGAGGCGCTGCTGTTCGTCTCGCTCGCATGGCTCGCCGCTGCGGCCATCGGTACCATCCCCTACCTACTCGCCGGATACGGCACGGCATCGACGGTTGCTCACCCAGTGAACGCGCTGTTCGAGTCGATGAGCGGGTTCACCACTACGGGTGCAACCGTGCTCGGCGAGATCAGCACGGACCGCCACTCTCACGCCGTGTTGATGTGGCGCCAACTCACGCAGTGGCTCGGCGGCATGGGGATCATCGTGCTGATGATCGCTATCCTGCCCGAAGTCGCGGTCAACGGTGCCCAGCTGATGGAATCGGAGGCACCGGGCCCGGAGCTCCAGAAGCTCACGCCGAGAATAGAGGAAACGGCGCGCGCGCTCTGGCTGATCTACTTCGGGTTCACCGTGGTGTATATCGTGATCCTGTACGGACTCCACCTGCTTGGGATGGCGCCAAATATGGATCTGTTCAACGCGATCGCCCATGGGTTCACGACTCTGCCAACCGGTGGGTTCTCACCGGAGGCCGACAGCATCGCGGCGTTCTCGGCTGCCGTGCAATGGGTCGTCATCCCGTTCATGGTCGTAGCTGGCGTCAACTTCGCGTTGTTCTGGCATGTATTACGTGGTGAGGCCGAAGTCATGCTGGAGAACGCGGAGTTCCGCGCATACGCCGGCGCCATCGCGGTCGTGACCGCCGTCCTCGCGGTGATGTTGTTCCGCGGCGCGGCACCGGCAATCGAATTGGGCGGAACGACGCAGAGTGTCGCTGGGAGCTCACTGCGGCAGGCCGCCTTCCAGATCGGGTCGTTGTTGAACTCCACAGGGTACGCCACTGCCGACTTCGTGCAGTGGGACACCGACGCGCAGATTCTCCTCATGTTCGCGATGTTCATCGGCGGCTCCGCCGGTTCGACCGGTGGAGGGGTCAAGATTGTGCGATGGCTCATCGTCGGGAAGGCGATCCGCCGAGAGCTGTTCACCTCAGCCCACCCGGATGTTGTTCAGCCGGTCCGCCTAAGCGGGAGCGTCGTCGACGAGGACGCCATCCGCGGTATCATGGCGTTCACCATCCTGTATCTTGTCCTGTTCGGAGTCTCGGCGGTATTCCTGTCTATTGATGCCGCACGGATCGGGATTCAGCTGACGATGCTGGAATCGACAAGCGCCTCGCTGGCAACCATCGGGAACATCGGACCGGGCTTCGGTCGGCTCGGCCCGTTCGGGAGTTACCTCTTTTTCCCCAACACGTCGAAGCTACTGATGGTCTTCCTGATGTGGGTCGGTCGACTTGAGATCGTCCCGGTGCTCGCGGTGTTCGTCTCGGCGCTGGACAGTCAGTGAGGACTCGATCGATTTCGAACGACGCAACGCGACTGAGTCTTTCGACGTTGTTGATCGCTGGCAGCACCTTTGAGCCGAGCGTGATCGGGCCGATGGGCGAGACCGCAATCGTTGAAGTCGCTCGTGAGTATCTCGGATTCGGCGGCGTCGTCGTCATCCTGATTGCTGGGCTACTTGCGACGATTTCTTCGGCAAACGCATCAATCCTGAGTGCCTCACGTGCGCTGTACGGGTTGAGTTCGGATGCACTCGTTCCGGAGGCTGCCGCCCGTGTCAACCGCGAGTACGGAACGCCACACTTCGCACTGTCGTTCGTGGGCGGCGTGACAGTCGTCTTGGTCGCCACTGGCCGAACAGAAGTGCTCGCCGAAGTGGCGTCGTTTCTCCATCTCATCATGTACGGGCTCATCTGCGTCGTACTGATCACGATTCGCCGTCGAGATCCAGCATGGTACGACCCCGCTTTCACATGCCCCGGATACCCGGCTGTCCCAATCGTCGGCGGCCTCGCAAGCTTTGCACTAATCGGATTCATGCAGCTGCTCTCGCAGATACTCGGCGCCACTCTCGCAGTTGTTGCGGCTGCTTGGTATCTGGTCTATGCGAGAGATATCCAACTGAAAAACCAATTGTAGCAACGCGTTCTGCCGCCAGTACGAAGACGACGTTACCTCTAATTTCGATGACAGTCTCTTCCACGCTGGACGGCAACCTCACCGCTGGCGCAATCGCACTGACAACGATACCATCCGGCAGGTTCTGGACAGGACAACGAGTCATCTGTCCAGTCAGGATGCTATATTGATCAATTTTTATTTCGATGACTTCTGCCCGGTCGTCCTCTATGAGGAAGACTCCGGCGCTTTGCCCAGTTAGCTGTTCGAGAGAGACGCTATTCAGCAGCGTAAAAATCCACGGCATTTCTTACGCCCGCTAAATAAATCCGATGATAGACGTTCAAATTCGATGCTTGACCGGTAGACTTCTTGCGAGTTGACGGCGATTCAACCTACAACTGACTTACCTCCGAAACTGTGATCCCGTGAGGGGAATCGGATTTGATATATCATCATACAGTTTATGCGTTCGACATGGCACGAACGTCTTCGGCGAACCCATCCCGAAGTCCCGAACATAGCGCACTAAACCCCATAATCAATCCAGAAGTCGGTACACGTTTGCTTCGTACACCGTCCTGACCCGATCCCCCCAGTTGTGAGTGTACGTGTCGATGATATCCGTGGCGACATCGCCACGGAGGTACTTTACGATGCCCCGATCACCGGTCTCGTCGCGGAGATGTGTGGTGAAAAAGTGTCTGAAGTAGTGTGGCGTGACGTTTTCCTCGGCGCTTCCGCCAGCGTGGTGCCACCCTCGCTGGCCGGCCCGTTCGGCGACAACGTTCCGAGCCATCGATGGGGTGACCCGCCGCCCCCACTTACTGGTTGAACAGAACAGCGGTTCTGCGGGCGAGTCAACGTCGGGTCGGATCGCAAGCCACGACTTCAACAGCCGTTTCAATTCATCGTCGACCGGAACCACGGTGTCGCGTTTGCGCTTGTTAGAGGCAGTTCGTTCCTCGCCGTTGTAGGGTTCTCCGCGCGCCGGTTCGCTCGAGACGTACACTGAGTCGGGACGCCCCTCAAGCGCGCCGCGGTGGGCGACGCCGAACGCGGCCGAGACATCGGAATCATCGAGGTAGATATCTCGAAGGTCCAAGTTACAACACTCACCGACTCGCATCCCCGTCTTCAGGAGCGTCCCGACGAGAGCCCGCTCCAGCGGGTGCGACAGCTCCGAAACGAACGACCGCATCTCCGGAACCGATATTTCGCGCCGGGTCGGGTCAGTGTCTATCGACTCCTCCATCTCCTCGGTGACGAGCGCCATCGGGTTGGTATCGAAGGTGCCGACCTGCCGCATGTATTCATAAAAGCGGTGCACATAGGCAGCGTAGGTTGCAACGGTGCTGTCGGCGTGTTTGTCTCGAAGGGAGTGCACCCACGTCATACAACCCCGTCTGTCGGCATCCGCGAGGCTCGTTCCCCTGGTTTCGAGGAACGTCTCGAACGAACGAAGTACCCGCTCGTAGGCTACTCTGGTCCGCTCGCTTCGGCCGTGAAGTGTCATGTCCTGTACAAAGTACGAGACAGCGTCGTCCGAATCGGTCGCGCCCGGCGTCTCAGTGCTCATCGTCGATCACCGTATATCCCCCGTGACGGCCGCTGTATTTGACCCGGCCGGCTGCTTGGAGTTCGTCGAGAGCCGCTTCGAGTCGATCCTCGATGTCGTCCGTGACGCCGGCGAGCAGTCGGTCCCAGTCGGCGAACTCGTCCTCACGAAGAACGTCGAGGACACGTTCTTCAAGTCCGTTCACCCCTGGGGTTGGATCGGAAACATCGCCGTCCGGCCCGTCGTCCGTAGTATATAAATCGAAGCTCCGACGCCCGGCCTGCACCATCGTGCGGACGTACTCGGCGTTGCTCATATCGAGTTCGTCGGCTTCCTCTCGCCATCGTTCCCGCTGTGTTGATGGGACGTAGGTTTGCACCGAGACGCGTTCGCTCTCAGCCATACGCTCGTGTTCAGCCCCCGGGCTCATCAAGGTACGTCAGACACGACGATAAGAGCTTTTATCGTCCGGTCTAATTCGCTATTCGCGTTGTGCAGCACGTTTTATCGGTATAATTAATTCAAAATTTCAATAGAGGATTTATTTTAGACGACATATCATATCGGTCCGCCATCGTTGGATCGGTCAACCGATCGTTTCTGGACTGCCGATGTTGTCGCACAGTCGTTGCCGCAGAATAGCTTCTGGGACAGTACGAAATAAGATTCAGGCGGACAACGAGTAGTTCATCCCAATCGCTCGGAAAGCGCTACGCCAGGCCTGTCCGTCGAGCACATTTGCCTTTCGGTCGGCAATACCGGCAGGCACGTACGGGGTGAGTGACTTTCATCTGCTGTGCACCCAAACTGCGGCCCTGGAATCGGCGTATCAATGCGCAGGCCACTTGATCGCTCGAAGGGCTGAGAGACTCCGGTATACGCACCGGACGCCCGCCATCGGACACCATAGGGTGAATCAGCTCAATCCGCTGTGGGCGTTCTGTTGACGTTTTTCGTTCACAACACCACATTTCTCTCAGGACTCGGGGATGTCACGGTGAAATTGATGTCAGATTATGGTTGAAGCCGGATTCTGAACATTCGCCGGGGTCTGACAATGGTGTGTAAAGACACGCAGAGAAACAGCCACAACGGGTACCCTCAGCAGGCCTGACGCCCGATGTTCCACACTGACGAGAGGGCCGTTCCCGTGGTCGGAATCCGCCGGATTCTGACGACACCACGGGCAGGTGCAGGCTCATTAAACGACATCGGCCGCAGACCCTCGCGTGCATGAGAGCGCCGCCGGGAACACGGCAAAGACATATTCCATCGTGCGGCTTAGCTTGGAAGTGGTGATAATAGGTCGGCCGCGCTAGCGTGTATAGAACGTGGCTGCGTCGTCGTCACACGCTTCTCACGGATTCAATGCTCCGAGGACAATACCTTTCGACACCAACCCGGATGTCATATTTCGCTTCGGATCGCAGGACTCATCGGGCACACTGACGGCCTACCAGCCATTTCTGAGCACGAGCGTCGCCGCCCTCATGAGAAACCACGAACTCCCACCGGTGGTTCGATCCCCTCTCAGATTCGTGCTCTGTGCCTCCGTCTGAGCCGACTACCAGGGACACGTGTCCTCCGTGTGTCGGCTCTCAAACTGATAAACTATATATTGCTATACTAAATTTGATGCGGTGGCGCTGCGAATACCCCCGAATCCGTGCACGAGATCCGGCTCTATCGACGGAAATCGACTCAGAGGAGGATGTGATCAGTGTGTCACGACCGCCACTCGCCGGTGGGGAGTGGCGGTCGTTCGCCCAGAACTGCGAAATTCACCCGGCTTGGAGAGTGATGCCTCTCACGAAGGGCTTGCGCGGGTCGGGATCTACAGCAATGCGCTCA
>NZ_JBKEGK010000028.1:0-18766 GCF_046710025.1 Natronomonas sp.
GCATTGAGAAGGCCGGTCTCAACTTCTGCCAAGCGCGCCCAATCAACCGTTCACAATTGGGTTCACAACCCAGAGCCACAGCCCGAGTCCGGTCGGAGTCCGGACCACGTTGCGGTTGATGCAGCCGTGATCTAACTCAACGATGAACAGTATTGGCTGTATGCTACTGTCGCTCCCGAAACAAACGAATCACTGCATACAATATTTGAGCTAACGACAAACAAGGTAATTGCCCACGCGTACTTTGCTGAACGCCGTGAGAAACACGACGTAGAACACGCCGTGTTTCTCATCGACGGATCGCACTCACTGAAAGACGCCTGCCGCCGGCAGAGCCTCGATTTTAGATATGAACGGCATGGAAATGGGAATAGTGCCGAACGTGCCATTTGAGAGATAAGATAATATAAAGACGGCCACGGAACAAGAGATCCCGCTTCCTTCATGCGATTAAACGGAGGCGTTCGGTGTACCGCCCTCCGCCCGAGCACTCAGTCCGTCTCGCGGCTGTAGGATTCCAACAGTGCGGACGGAACCGCCAGTTGGCTGCTCTCGGTCCTGATAACTGCGTACGAGAGGATCATAATGGTTGCCACGTAGGGGTACGTCGACATGATCTGTGCATTCATCACGAACTCGAGGGCAGCGTTGATGAGACCCGCGAAGGGCGTGTCGGCCCCGACGGAGACGGACAGCGCTTGTGACCGCAACTGGAGTGCATCTAGCATGCCGAACAGGTACGCCCCGGCGAGCATCCGAGTGGGCCGCCACTGAGCAAAGATGACGAGCGCGACGGCGATCCAGCCGCGGCCGGCGGTCATGCCGGGTACCCACAGCTGTGAGAACGCAAGCGAGAGGTGCGCGCCGGCGGCGCCCGCAAATCCGCCGCCGATCACCACGGCCAGATAGCGGAGTTTGAACACTGAAACGCCCATAGTGTCCGCCATCTCGGGATCCTCGCCGACCGAGACAAGTTCCACCCCGAGGTTCGACCGGTTGAGAAGGTACCACACGGCTGGGACGAGCGCGAGCGCGATGTAATCCGTCGGCGTGTTGCTGAACAGCGCCTCGCCGATCACCGGGATTTGGATAAGGTACTGGCCGACGAGCGGTACAGTGACCTCCGAAAAGCCGTCGATGCTCCGGTCCACCCATCCGGCGCCGTAAAACGTCGTGAGCCCCGTTCCGAGCAGAGTCAACATAACCCCGCTTATAACCTGGTTCGCCTTCAGCGTGACACAGAGAAACGCGTGAATACCGGCTAGAAGCATTCCGACGCCGATACCGACACAGAACCCGAGCCACGGGCTTTCGGTCAACACGGTGACGACGAACCCCCCGAGTGCGCCACCGAGCATCATCCCCTCGACGCCGAGGTTGAGAACGCCAGCGCGTTCGGCTATCAGTTCACCTAGGCCGGCGAAGATGAATACGGTCGCCACGGAAACGGTCGCGCCGAGCAGGCCGGCGATGAACCCAGCCATCAGTCGTCCCCCCGTGTGGCGTTGGCTGTCGTTGATGGCGTCTCGCGCTTGAAACGGAGGCCGACGCGGTACTGTTTGAAAAACTCACCGGTGATTAAAAACAGGATAATAAGCGCCTGAATGACATCGACGAGTGCCGCCGGGATACCGAGAAAGACCTCCATGGTCGTCCCGCCGGTGAACAGAAGCGCGAAGAACAGACCCGCAAACAACACCTTGATCGCGCTCCCGCGGCCGAGCAGGGCAATAGGGATCGCGGTGAACCCGTATCCCGGCTCGAAGCTGGCGCGAAGGCGCCCCTGAACGCCCGCTATCTCTCCGATCCCGCCGATCCCAGCGAAGGCACCGCCGAGGACGAACACAAACAGATACAGCTTGTACTTGCTCATCCCGGCCTGTACCGCGGCTTCGTCGTTCGAGCCCACGAAATTGATCTCGAACCCGAGCCGCGTCTGAGTCATCAGGACGTACGTCAATACCACGAGCACCAGCGCGACGGCGAGGCCGACGTGGACGCGCCCATACAGCGTCGGTAACGTCGCCGCCTCGGAGAATTGAGCCGTCTGCGGGAAGTTGCCGGTCGCTCCCTTCATCGGTCCGCGGACCGCGTAGCTGAGAAGCTCCAGCGCGATGAAGGACAACAAAAGCGAAGTGATGATCTCGTTGATGTCCCACTTGGCGCGCAGCCACGCCGGAATGGCTGCCAGTAGCCCCCCGGCGCCTGCCGCCGCGAGAAACATCAATGGTACGAGTGCGTACCCGGGCAGAGATGCGTTCAGCCCGACCCACGTACCAGCAAGGGCCCCGAACACCAGTTGCCCCTCAGCACCAATATTGAACAGCCCGGCTTTCAGCGGCAGATACACCGCCAGACCAGCGAGCACTAACGGTACCGCGGTAATCAAGATATCCGTCTGTCCCTGTCGGCTCGTCGGAGTCTCAACGAGCATGAGCGAGTACGCTTCGATCGGATTGACATCGATCACGAGGAGGACCAACGCACCGACCCCCAACGCTGCCAGTACCGTGAAAATCGGGGCCGCGTACTCAAGCCACGGGGGCGTTTCCTCGCGGGCAGTCACGTCCACGGTCGCGTTCATCGGCGCTTAGCCCCGTGTTCGGTCGCAACCGGCGTCGGTGAGCGACTACTACCGCGCTTCGGTCGGTCATCGGTGTCGTTTCCGGCCCCGCCGCCGTTCATTTCGAGCCCGATCCGGTCGCGGTCGGCAGCCTCGGGCGTCGTCTCGTGAACGAACTCCCCCTCGTAAATAACGAGGATCCTGTCGCTCAAGTCCATGATTTCGTCGAGGTTCTCCGAGATGAGGAGGGTCCCGGTGCCGTTCTGTCGCTGTTCGAGCAGCGCCTCACGTATGAATTCGATCGCACCCACGTCGACCCCCCGAGTGGGCTGATTGGCGATCAAGAGGTCCGGATCGCGACTGATCTCCCGGGCGAGAATCAATTTCTGTAGGTTCCCGCCCGAGAGGTCTCCCGCCTTTGTTTCGGCCACGCTGTCGACGCCCCGAACGTCGAACTCCTCGACGAGTGTTTCGGCGTAGGCGGTCAGTTCGTCGTAGTTCAGACTCGCCTTCCCGCCGAATCGGGTATCGGTGAACTCCTTCATCACCGCGTTGTGTAGTATCGGGAGTTCCGCCGCGCAGCCGTACCGGAGGCGGTCCTCCGGGACGAACGAGATACCCTTCTCGACGAACTCCTTCGGCGTCGCACCGGCGAGGTCGCTGCCTCCGATCCGAATACTACCGGCAGTGACATCCCGGATTCCCGCCGTGACCTCGGCTAGTTCCTTCTGTCCGTTTCCGCTGACGCCGGCGACGCCGACTACCTCGCCTTCCCGTACCGTGAGGTCGATCCCCGAGAGCGCTTCGATCCCCCGGTCGCTCTCGGCGCCGACGTTCCGCAGTTCGAGAACCGGCTCACCGCGTTCGGCTCCGTCCCGTTCGATGTCGAAGAGGACTTCGCGGCCAACCATCATCTCCGCGAGGTCCGCCTTGCTCACGTCCGAAACGGCGGCAGTTCCGGCGTTCTCTCCGTCCCGGAGGATAGTCACCCTGTCGACGACCGACTCAACCTCAGTGAGTTTGTGCGTGATAAAAATGACCGAGAGGCCTTCCGCGGCGAGGCGCTCCAACGAATCGAACAGCTGTTCGGCCTCGGTCGGCGTCAGGACGGCCGTTGGCTCGTCGAGAATGAGAAGATCGACGTCTCGATAAAGAGCCTTGAGGATCTCGACGCGTTGTTGTTGGCCGACACCGAGCTCCCACACCTTCGCGTCGGGGTCGATATCGAAGCCGTACTGGTCGGCCAACTGCTGAATCCGCCGCTTTGGAACGTCGAGTCCGAGTGAAAACAGCTGTGCGAGCGATTGGACGATGCTGTTCGACCGGACCGACTCGGGCAACAGGCCCCCAGATGTCCCGTCCACCCGGAACGCACTCGCAGGTTCTCGCTCCCCCAGCACGACGTTCTTGGCCACGCTCAAACGCGGGATCAACTGGAAGTGCTGGTGAACCATCCCGATTCCAGCGTCGATCGCGTCCTGCGGTGACGCTAGTTCGAGACGTTCTCCATCAAGATAGATCGTACCGCTGTCCTGCGTGTACAGCCCGTACAGAATCTTCATTAGCGTACTCTTTCCCGCCCCGTTTTCCCCGAGCAATCCATGAATTTCGCCGCGTTTGACGCGCAAGTCCACGTGGTCGTTCGCGACCACACCAGGAAACTGCTTCAGAATACCGTCTAGTTCTAAGAATGGTGGCTCAGACATCGCGCATTCTCACGATATACCATCGCGAACAGACAAACATAAATTTTTCTACCGGTATCTCACAATACATACGGCGTGAAATTCGTTATAGACGAAACTATGTTGGATTATGTGTCCGACACCGTGGCTTACTCGACCCCTCAGTAGCCGAATCTCTGTGCAATCCACCGAAGCCGCCGCCGAACGCGTCGTCTCTGTTCAATATAACTCGCAAAACTCGTCCATACGATCATCTTTATGACTGTACAGTTGGATTACCGCATGAAAAGACGTGATTAGTACCATGATAGACAGGCTGCTGGAGGCGAACGCGTGCCAATGACGAATCATACGTCCCGGCGGAACGTGCTCAGAGGGCTCGGAGCGGCAACCGCGTTGACCGTCGCTGGCTGCACCGACAGTACGGACGCCGGCAACGGCGCGAACTCTGAGGAAAGCACCGACACCGGCGGCGACGCCGAAATCACCGCAGCGTGGGTGTTCAATTCCGAGGTCGGCGACCTCGGTTGGTCTTGGGCGCACAACGAAGGGCGGAAGGCGGTCGCATCGGAGTACGACTGGCTGGAGACCCGCTTCACGGAGGCCGTCGCGCCGGAGGAATCGGAACAGGTGTTCCGACAGTACGCCGACAGCGGCGTGGACATTATTTTCGGGTGTACGTTCGGGTACCAAGATCCGATGGCGACGGTGGCCGAGGAGTATCCCGACGTCTACTTCGAGCACAACACTGGCTACACGACCCTCGAAAACATGGGGCGATTCATGGGTCGGATCTACGAGGCCCGCTATCTCGCCGGTCAGGCCGCGGGGCTTGTCTCAGAGACGGATACGCTCGGATACGTGGCCGCGTTCCCGATTCCCGAGGTCGTCCGGGGGATCAACGCGTACACGCTCGGTGCCGCGTCGGTCAACGACGCCGTTTCGACGAAGGTCAGATGGACTAACACCTGGTTCGACCCACCGAGCGAGAGCGAGGCTGCCAGCGCACTGTTGGACGAGGACGTCGACGTGATGGCACAACATCAAGACTCGCCGGCGGCGCTGACCGAAGCGGCCGACGCCGGAATCTGGGCGACGGGTTACGACGCGCCGATGGGCGAGCAGGCCGGAGAGCACTACCTCACCTCGCCGATCTGGCACTGGGAAGAGTTCTACGGACCGACTGTCGAGGCCGTCAGAGACGACGAGTGGGAAGCCGACGCCTACTGGCAGGGGCTCGAGTCGGGGATCTGTAGCATCGACGACTGGGGACCGGATGTCTCACAGGACGTTAGAGACGAGGTTGCCGCGACCAGAGCCGAGATCGTTGAGGGATCGCTCGACATCTGGGCCGGAACCGAGTTCGAGGGCGAAAGCGACGAGTTCCTCTTCCAAGAGATGAGCAGTTACGTCGAATCGGTCGACGGCGAAGTCCCCTCTTGAGCGCCCGATTCTAAGAGGACCGCGTGATTTCGACGGCGTTTTATTACTCACGTGGCCGGATGGCTGCCCTCTCAGCTTCCCCGGTACGTCGTATAGCCCCCCGGAGACAACAGAAGCGGGACGTGATAGTGCTCCTCAGCGTCGTCGATGATGAACCGAACCGGAACGGTTTCCAGAAACGTCGATCCCGAGGGACCGCTCCGGTAGTACTTACCCACGTCGAACAGCAACTCGTACGTCCCCTCCTCGATGGACTCCGGGGTCAAGAGTGGCTCGTCGAGTCGCCCGTCGTCGTTGGTCGTGCCCTCGGCGATCGGTTCCACGTCGCCGTCGTCGCCGACGCGCTGTAGCGTCACATCAACGCCTTCGGCGGGCCCTTCCTGGCTCGTATCAAGAACGTGGGTGGTCAGCCCGGCGCTCACACGTCGTCCTCCAAGTCGCTGCTGTCGACGGAAAACTGCTGAAACCCGGTTGGGATATCCGGCTCGCGGAGCACCTTCGCATCACCGTCGAGGTCCGTCCGCACCCCGATCCAAGTCTTGTTCTTCGACTCGAAGTTGACCGACTCGAGTTGTGGAAACCGCTTGAGGACGCGGAGTCCAATCCGGTGGATCAGATCTTGGATCGAATTTACGTCGTGTTCATCGAACACGACCTGTGCGATGTCCCGGACCTGCTCGGCCGGAACATATCGTGCAGGCTCTTCGCCGAGTGCCGCCTCGGCGTCGTCGTATGCCCAGAAGATATCGAGTTCGATGTACAGCGTTCGGTTTTCCCGTTCCGGAAGGGTCGTGTATTCGTCTTGCACGAAGTCAGTGAAGGAGTTGTCCTTCACTTTCACCAGTTCGATCCCGGTCACGCCGCTCGTTTGGGCGACTATCTCCGTCCCGTCCTCGCCCCGTTCGAGCCGTATCTCACCGTACGCCGACTCGTCGTCAGACACCCCATAGACCAGTTCGCTCGGCTCGAACCCGTCGCCTTCGGGGACTGGTCGCTCGTCGAACGGGATTTCGTCCGCGGAGACAGTGATCGCCTCCATCTGTTCGTACGTGGCCAGAAACTCTCGCCCTACGTACTCAAGGAATCCCTCGACTGTGGCGCCGTCATACTCTCCCATGTGGTGGTGGACGAAGTTCTTCATCGAGTCGGTCGCCACCACCATGCTGTTGTCCCCGTCGGTAAACGAGGGCAGGAACGCCTCGCCCTCGACCTGGACGCGGACATCCAACCCGAAGAGGACGTTCTCGCGCCCGTCGAACTCAGATTCCGGAATCGGCTCGATCCCGGTCAACGGCGTCGCATACGTCCGATAGACGACGATCTTCTCCTTGCCGTAGTTCATTCGACGCTCCGAGCCCTCCGCGTCACTACTCGCCAGTTGCTTCTGATTAGCCGTCATCTGTCGTCCACATTATCTACATCTCTATACAAAAATCCTCGTGTTCGAACAACATTGATCAGCTAAAGTGAAATTTCGGAAAACAATATGATAGTTATACCCCAGAGGAGTTCCGTTCGCCGTTCCGAAACGCGACTGCGGTAGCCGTTGAGAGCGCTATCGTAATTCAGCGAGAGAATCCCGTCTTCACGGCGTTGACGAGAGCGGAGCTCTCTCGTCATCACGAAAGGCGCGAGCGCCTTTCGAACGACTACGCCCGACTGCCTGCGGGATCTTCGATCCCGCTCTGTCCACGCCGGGGAGGATGTCATTGTGCCAGCCACCGATGCCGAACGGAGCGCACTGCGGCGTCCTCACGTGGAGAATCGCTCTTCGAGCCGGAACCGAGCGATCGTGTGCACCTCCGCGATTGCCGTCCGGAACTCCTCGGATTCCGTCTGCTCGACCCGCGTTTCCATCGCTTCCTTGATCGCCTTCGGCGATTCGTTCTTGACGGCCATAATAAAGGGAAACCCGAACGCCCCCCGGTATCGGTCGTTCAGCCGCTGGAACGCTTCGTACATCTCCGGTGAGAGCTGATCGAGGCCTGCGGAGGCCTGCTCTTTTTCCGACGACTCCGTGATTCCGGTTTGATCGCCGAGATCGGGGTGCGACCGGAGTAGTTCCAGTTTCGTCTCTCGGGACGCCTCATCGACCACCCTTCGCATCGCTTCCCGCAACTCCGCGAGCGAGTCGAACGGCCGTTCGGGGAGTACCCGTTCGGGAACCCACGGGGAGTGTTCATACACGTCATCTAGTTCGTCGACGAAGACCTCCTCGTCAAGGCGGTTGAGGTCGTCGATCGTTAGGTCTGCCATCGTCGTTCGATGCTCGCTCCGGCAAATTAAAGAATCCCCTCGGGCCCGGTCCGGTCGGCTGTCACGCGCACCAGTCCGGGACCTCCCGTTCGATGAACTCTCCGTGTCCGGGGTCGCCCACGACCGCGCCGTCCTCGGCGACTACCTCGCCGCGGACGAGCGTCTTCGTGACCTGTCCCGTCACCTCCCGGCCCTCGTAAATCGAGTAATCGGCCTCGGAGGCGTTGTCCTCGGCGGTGATTGTGTCCGTCGCCTCGGGGTCGAACAGGACGATGTCGGCGTCCGTCCCGGGATCGAGCGTCCCCTTCTGCGGGAGGCCAAACGTCTCCGCCGGGTTCGTACTCATGAGGCGGACGAGAACGGGGTAGCTCAGTCCCCGCTCGTTGACCGCCTCGTCGTGGAACACCGGGAGACTCGCCTGCAGGCCGTTCGCGCCGTAGGGACCCTCCCACCACGGTCGGTTCTCCTTGCTTGAGCGGCGTTGTGCGACGTGATCCGTCGAGACGACGCTCAACACGCCGCGGCGAAGGAACTCGAACATGGCTTCGACGTCATCCGGCGACCGGATCGGCGGCGCGATCTTCGGGAGGTTGCCGAGCTCGCGGTGGATCGATTCGTCGAGGGTCGTGTAGTGCGTACAGGTTTCCGCCCGGACCCGTGACCCGTCTTCCCGAAACTCTGCGATGGCGGCGGCCGCCTTTCGGGAAGTTGTATGAACACCGTAGTACTTGGCCCCCGTCTCGGTGGCGATCCGAACCGCGTCCTCGGCGGCCATCGCTTCCGCGTAGTCCGGCCGGGACTGGGGATACGCCTCGGGGGCATCTTTGCCCGCCGCTCGAAGCTCCGCTACGAGGGATCGACACACCGAGTCGTCCTCCGTGTGGACGACGCCGACAGCCCCGTGCTCCGCCAGCGCGTCGAAGACCCGCCGAAGGTACCCGTTCGAAACGCCGAATTCGTAGGCGGTGTACATCTTGAACGACGTCACGCCGGCCGCTACAAGCTCGGGGATCTCCGCGAAGAGGTCATCGCCCTCCCGGAGGATGCCGCCGTGGAGGCCGAAGTCGACGAGCGCCTCCCGGTGGTTGTCGCGCTTTCGCTCAACCCCGTCGGCCAGCGGGGCCGGTTCGTCCCAGGGGCTCTCCTCCCCCTCGTACGCTTGCCACGCGAAATCGATGACCGTAGTGACGCCGCCGAGTGCCGCAGCGCTCGTCGCCGTGCGGTAGCTATCGACCGAGACGTGATCGTCGATGTGGACGTGCGGGTCGACGATTCCGGGCATGACCAACTGGCCCGTCGCGTCGATCCGGGTGCCCGCGTCGGGGAGGTCGCCCTCGTCGCCGACGGCGACGATAGCCCCGTCATCGACGGCGACCGCGGCGTCGAACGTCGACGATGGGGACACGACAGTACCGCCCGCGATGACAGTATCAATCGGCATACGTACCGGCACCGTTCGGAGGGATATAAACCTCTCTCCGCGAACCGTTAGTCACTCGCGAACGGAGTTGAGGTCTTCCGGCCTGTCGACATCGCGGTGAATACCGGTATCGTCGACTGGAACACGGACCACGTCGGGACAGGCCGCGATGAGCGCCCGCCCGCCCCGATCGCCCGTCACCTCGGCGAGCGCGTCGAAGTGTGACGCACCGAAGAGCACGGGGTTCCCACGGCTCCCGCTTTCGGTTGGGACCACGATCGACCCCGGCTCGTCCGTGAACGATTTCAACAGCGCGTCGACAGTCGTTGGATCAACCGCGGGCATGTCGCCGAGCGCGAAGAGAGCTCCGTCCCACCCGGCTTTCCGGGCTGCCGCAGTACCCGCGCGAACCGAGGTGTGTTGCCCCTCTCTATGCCGATCATTATATCGGATAGTAAACCCCTCAGGAAGCGCCTCACGGACAGCGGCGGCGTCGTGACCGACAACCGCGACCCGTTCGTCGAGAGGAGCAGCCAGTAGTGTCCGGGCTGCGTTCCGGACGACCGACCGACAATCGACGGCCGCCAACAGTTTGTTCTCGGGGCCGAACCGTTCGCTTTGACCCGCCGCGAGCAGGACGGCCCCGACGATCTTATCCGAACTACTCATCCGTCGTTCACTGAACGGGGTGTCTCATTTTTTAGGGACCCCCGAGACGGATCGACGCTTGGAGCCGCGAACGCGACCCTGGCTGTGGAATCCGAAACGGACAGTATCATTTGAGATGCCAATATAACCGCGTTCGAATCACATAAACATTTAGTTGTTTGGCCGAGAGGGTACAGTATGGTCGATATTGAATCGGACAGACGCGGGACGACTGCTCTCTCTCGGTCGACCGACCACGGGCGGGACACAGCGGGGCCGCTCCGATGACGAAGACGCTCGTCTCGAACGGGCTGATCGTCACCCAGAACGCCAACCGGGAACTGATCCCGGATGGAGCTGTCCTCATCAGGGACGACTTGATCGCCGCCGTGGGACCGGCAGCCCAACTGGAGGCTGAATACGACTACGAGCGACGTATCGACGCCGACGGCGGTGCGGTGATTCCCGGACTGATCAACGCCCATACTCACGTCTCCGACATCATCCTCCGGGGCGCATACAGCGCGGATCGCGGGCTGTACGACTGGCTGTACAACGTCAAGCGCCCGGCCTGTGTCGCGATGGAACCCGACGAGCACGCTGCCGCTGCGGCGCTGTACTGCACTGAAGCCATCCAAGCGGGCGTGACGACGTTCGTCGAGAACGATACCGAAATCGTCTGGGACGACATAGCGGGGATCGAAGCCAAACTCGACACCTACGCGGACTCGGGGATCAGATCCGTCTATGGCGCCGGCTTCGCCGACGATCCACCCGACGAGGCGTTTGAATCGTTGCTATCTGATATTATGGCCCGCGAACCGTCCGTGGATCATCCTCCAGCGGACTATCTGACTATCGGGACGGAGACCGCTCTCAGCAACGTCGAATCGCTGATGGACTCACACCACGGCCGCGCTGGCGGCCGCCAGTCGGTCTGGCCGGCGCCGATCGTCGTCGAAACGACGACAACGCAGGGGTTTCAGGGGGCTATCCGACTCGCCGAGGAGTATGACGTCATGACGACGGCCCACGTTGCGGAAGCCGAAGCACAGACGCGGGGCCCCGCGCTATCCAGCATCGAGTACCTCCGAAACATCGGGTATCTAGGCGAGCGAACCCTCCTCGGGCACTGCGTCCAGATCGACCGGGGCGACGCGCGGATCCTGGCCGAGTCGGACACCACGGTCGCCCACAACTTCTTCGCCAACATGCGACTGGCCACCGGGTTCGCACCGGTCGTCGACCTGCTTGACTGCGGTGCCACCGTCGGTCTCGGCACGGACAACGCGAACCTCAGTGACACGGTCAACCCACTAAATGACATTCGGGCAGTCTTTGCGGCACATAAGGGGTTCCACCGGGACGCGGGCGTCTTCGATGCGGCGACGGCGTTTGATATGGTCACTATCGATGGCGCACGCGCGATCGGCCGCGAGAACGATCTCGGTTCGATCGAGGCGGGCAAACAGGCCGACCTCGCCATCGTCGACATGGACCAGCCACACCTCACCCCGGCGCCGGACCCGGTGTTCGCACTCGTGACCGGCGCCCAGGGCTTCGAGGTCGACACGGTTCTGTGTGCGGGCGATGTCGTCATGTCCGACCGTGAGGTCCGGACGCTCGGCGAGACCAAGGACGTGCTGATCGACGCAACCGAGGCCGCCGAAGCCGTCATCGAGCGCGTCGGCCTCGACTGAGAACGACCGCCGTTATTGATGTTCTGTGGGTGCCGCGGACGCGCGTTCGAGCGCCTCCCGACAGTACGACCGGACGAGCCGGAGTCGATGTGCTCCAGCGCCGTCGTCGTCCGCCAGCAGTGACTCGGGATCGACGTCGGATAGTGCGGCCCCGGCGGCCCGTGTTCGCAAGCCATCGTCGAGTAGTCCCCCAACGAGCGTGTCCTCGACCTCCGGGAGGCGGATCGGATACGGCTTAGCGCCGTTGACTGCCACCCGTGCCGATTCGACGCGGTTGCCGTCGGTCTCGAGGGCGGCGGCGACGCTCACGACCGCGTACCCGGAGTACGCAGACTTCCGGACATACCCGCTCCGCGCCGCGTCCGGGACGACGAGTTCGGTGACCAACTCGTCCGGTTCAATGGCAGTTTCGCTCGGCCCGCGGAACCACTCGTCGATGTCGACTCGTCGCCGGCCGTCCGGACCCCGGATACCGACCGTACCGTCAAGTGCGAGTACGGCGGCCGGCGCGTCGTATTTTGGATCAGCGACCACGAGGTTTCCTCCGATCGTCCCCTGATGTTTCGCTTGATAATCGCCCACGGAATCGGTCGCCTCGGCGAGTGCGCGAGCTCGTTCGCGGACAGGTGTAGCTGCCGCGATCCGGACGTGTGTCGTCAGCGCGCCGATAACCGTCGCTCCGTTCTCTCTCGAGATCCCGCGGAGCGTGTCGATCCCGCTGATATCGACGAGCCGATCGGGCGTCTCGATACCGTCTTTCAGGAGCGGAACGAGCGAGTAACCGCTCGCCACGATCCGTGTTTCCGGTTCGCCGACGAGCATCTCGACCGCTCGTTCGACGCTCTCGACCTCGTGGTACTCGACAGGAAGCTGACTCGACATTTACCTGCCCTCCTCGAGCCCGTCCCGAACCTTCGCCGCAGTGATCGGTAATTCGGTGATTCGAACCCCGACCGCGTCGTTGACGGCGTTCGCGACCGCCGGAGACGGACCGAGAACGGACACTTCCCCGACGCTTTTGGCACCGTATGGACCGGTCGGCTCGTACGTCTCGACAATCTCGGTCTCGATATCCGGCAGGTCTGGCGCGTGTATCACCTCGTAATCCCGGAGCCCGCGGATCTCCGGCGTGCCGTCCTCGTCGAAGGACAGCGTCTCCGAGAGCGTTTGTCCGAGCCCCATGATCGCGCCGCCGATGATCTGTCCACGCACGTTCGCAGGGTTGAGCGCCTGCCCGCAGTCGACCGAATTCACCAGCCGCAGCACCTCGAACTCGCCCGTTTCGGTATCGACCTCGACTTCGGCGAGTTGGGCCGCGAACGGCTTCGGAGACAGCGCGGTGAAATGCTCGCCGGTACCGATGAGCCGTCGTTTCGGCCCCCGAACACCCTCGAAGGCCTCCGCAGCGAACGATTCGAGCGATGTCGACGTCCCGTCCGGGAACACGACGTCCCCGTCCGCTACCTCGATAGCGCCCGGATCGGTATCGTGCCACTCAGCCGCGAGTTCTCGGACCGTTTCCGCGAGGTCGCGGGCCGCCTTCTCCGTTGCGTTCCCACTTATGTACGTGGTGCTGCTCGCGTATGCCCCGTTGTCCCACGGCGTCGCGTCGGTGTCGTCGGCCTTGACGTGAACCGACCCGATATCGAGGCCGAAGACGCTGGCCGCGATCTGTCCCATCACTGTCTCCGACCCCTGTCCGGTGTCTCCGACACCGATCCGGACGGTGAGGGTGCCGTCATCCTCCAGCGTGATGGAACAACGAGAGTACTCGCTGTTCGGGACGCCCGATTTGGCCATGGACAAGGCGACGCCGTAGCCGCGCTCGTAGCGGTCCTCATTCGGTCGATCCGGACCGTCGGACCAGCCGATAGCCCCACAGGCGCGGTCGAGACACTCCGAGACCCCAACGGATTCGAGCTTCGACTTGCTCTCACTGTTCGGGGGTTCGAAGCTCTCCTCTCCCTCCGTGATGACGTTGTGGCGACGAAGTTCGACGGGACCCATCCCGATCGCGTCGGCGACCGCATCTATGTGGCTTTCGACTCCGAACGTGCCCTGCACGGCACCGTAGCCACGCATCGCTCCGCCGGGGGTGATGTTGGTGTAGACTGCCTGCCCGGTAAAGAGGCGGTTCTCGACCGGATAGACGGACATTGGCTCGTGAGCGGCGTTCGAAAGCACTGCGAGGGCGTGACAGCCGTACGCGCCCGTATTCGACGTGATGTCGACGTGCATCGCGGTGATCGTGCCATCCTCGCGGACGCCGGTTTTGATCTCGACCGTCTGGGCGTGGCGGGTCTGGGAAACGTGGAGGTCCTCCTTGCGGGTGTTCTTCAATCGAACCCTTCGCCCGGTCGCCAACGCCAGGGCCGCACAGATGAACTGGTTCGGGACCGTGTCCTGTCGGACGCCGAAGCCGCCGCCGACGCGGGGCTTAATAACTTTCACGTCCGTCCGGTTGAGGTCGAACGCTCGGGCGATCTTGTCCCGGCAGATGTGTGAAACCTGCGTCGTCGTCCGGAGCACCAGCCGCTCGCGGTCGTCGATCCACGCGATCGTGGTGTTCGTCTCCATCGGTAGTTGCTGGACGATCTGGCTCTCGTATTCGCCCTCGATAACCGCATCCGCCTGCTCGAACCCGGCTTCGATATCACCCTCCTCGTGGCGGGTCTCACAGACGACGTTACGCTGGGGCGCCGCGTTTTCCTGTGGGTTTTCGTACGGCTCGGGGTGCAGCGTCGGCGCGTCCGGCGTCATCGCCTCCTCGGGATCCACTACGCATTCCAACACCTCATAGTCGACATCGATCGCTTCGAGCGCCCGCTCGGCGGTGTCGACCGAACGCGCCGCGACCGCGGCGACCGGTTCGCCGACGTGTCGCACCCGTTCGTTCAGTACGCGTTCGTCGAAGGGGGCCGGGGCTGGATACGGAAACCCGGTTCGTGTGAACCGCTCGTCCGGGACATCCTCGTGTGTGAGTACCGCTTCGACCCCATCGAGTGCTTCGGCGGCCTCGGTGTCGACCGACCGGACGCGGGCGTGGGGATGTGGGCTCCGGAGAAGGCGTCCTTCGAGCGCGTTCGCCGTCGGGATGTCGTCGGTGTAGCGGGCTTTGCCGGTTACGAGCCCCCAGCCGTCGACCTTTTCGACGCTCTCGCCAACGGCCGTCGTGGTGGCCCCTGCAGTCGCTCTCCCGGACCCAACTCCGGGCTCTTCGGGCTCGTCGTCGTCATTAGCAAGCTCCGGCGGAGTCATTTATGACTCGCCCCCGACCGTCGACTCCACATCACGGAGACGCTCGGCCGCAGCCTGTATCGCTTCGATCTGCTGGACATAGCCGGTGCAGCGACAGATATTCCCGCTCAATGCGTCCGCGATCTCTTCTTCGGTCGGGTCTCGATTCCGCTGGAGGAGGTCGTACCCCGAGAGCAACACCCCAGGGATGCAGTACCCACACTGTGCGGCCCCGTGGTCGAGAAACGCCTCCTGCAGTGGGTGGAGTTCCCCCTCGTCGTCAAGCAACCCTTCGACAGTCATCACCTCGGCACCGTCACAGCTCACAGCGGGGATGAGACAGGACCGAGTGAGGCCCTCATCACCCAAAATCACGTTGCAGGCCCCACAGACGCCTTCGTCACAGCCGTTCTTGACGCTGTAGTGGCCCGCCCGGCGAAGCGCCGACATGAGCGTCTCGCCGGGCTCGATATCGAACTGTTCGCTCTCACCGTCGATGTGGAGCTGAATCGTGTCTGCTGACTCGTTTTTGCGCATCGTGTGCTACCCTTTGTTAACACTTCAATTATATACGTTCTTCGCGCAATACATACTACGTTCGACTAATTCTCGAACTCATTGGGATCGCTCAGATCTACTCGGCTCTTGCCGGGCGTGGATCGGTCCCGACCGCTCGCTGAGGCGGCCGCCGTCGGCGTCGTTTGCCGCTGCGAGCACCTCCGAGACGATGCTCATGGCAATCCCCGTCGGGGTGCCGTCGCCGAGATCGAGCCCCACCGGCGCGGAGATGCGGTCGAGTTCCGCCCGCGTGAACGACCAGCCGTCCTTGACGGCCGTCTCGCGGAGCTCCTCGAACCGCTTGCGCGGTCCCATCACACCGATATACGGAATCTCGGTCCCTTCGAGTAGCGTCGTCAGAGCGAGCCGGTCGTCGACGAGGTTGTGTGAGAGGAGCACGGCGTACGTCCGGCCGCCCGTCTCCACGAGGGAATCGACGTCCGTCGGGTGGATCGCATGGACCTGGTCCGCGCCCGAGAAGTCCTCCGGGTCGGCCCGCCCCCCGCGCGGCGACGCGACGGTCACGCGGAAGCCGACCTCGGCACCGAAACTGGCGACCGCGTCCGTGTCCTCCTCGGCGCCGAACAGGAGGAGTTCGGGGGCGGGTTCGACCCCGTCGACGAACACGCGGAGATCACCCGCCTCCCGAGTCACCGACGCGAGCGTGCTCGTACCGTCCCCTCGAGCCGCCTCGGCGGTGTCCCGCAGCTTCATGAGTGCGTCATCCGGGAGGGCCGAGCGGGTATTATCGGTTTCGACTCCCGCGTCGGTGCAGACGGTTCGGGCGCCGACCGGGACCGCGCTGTCGTCGCTCTTCACGACAGTGAGTGCCGCTGCGGGGTCGCCGTTTTCGAGCGACCGGAGCATCGGATCGATCGAGTCATCGAGGGGTTCGACGAACACGTCGATGACGCCGTTGCAGCCGACACCGAGCCCCCAGTCGTTGCCAGTCAGATCGAACGTTTCGAGCGCCATCTCCCCGGAGCGGCGAGCCTCAACCGCGAGTTTCGCGACGGGACCGTCGAGACAGCCGGCCGTGATGGCACCGAGTGCATTCCCGTCAGTCGGCGCTACGAGTTTCGCGCCGGGACGGCGGTAGGCCGATCCTGCCACGTCGACGACAGACGCGACAGCGGCATCGACGTCCGCCGTCCGGAGCGCTCGAAGCCGTTCGTATAGCTCCCGGTCGGACACACCCCAGGGTTGGCTGTTGATCATACGGCTTCCGTTTGAGCGTACGTGTTTAGATGTTTGTTGCTGTGTCACGTGTGGTATATCTGTTTCCGGCGGATACGGCGTCGCACATCAGTCGTCGTCCGACGCGGTGTCGGCCATCTCCTCGTCGATCTGCATCGGCATTTCCGGCGTAAGCCCGTCGGTGTGCTCCGTCGGTCCGAGCCCGACGCCACCACCGGGAAGGACCACGTTGAGAACGAGCGCGGAGATACCGCCAGTGACGAGTGCGGAGCCGAACAGCGTCTGGACTTCCCCGGGGAAGTTTGCCAGGAGTTCGGGGCGAAGCGAAACGCCGAGTCCGAGCGCGATTGACAGCGCGAGGATCGTCGAGTTTCGGTGATCGAGCGTCACGTTCTGGACGATAATGCGCGCGCCGGACGAGAAAATCATCGCGAATAGGATCAACGCGCCACCTCCGAGGACGGCATCCGGCATCGCGGAGACGACCGCACCGATCTTCGGAACGAACCCGAGGATGATCAGAGCGACGCCGCCGATCCCGACAACGTAGCGGCTCGCGACGCCCGTAAAGTTCACTAGGCCGACATTCTGCGAGAACGAGGTGTTCGGCATCGCGTTGAACACAGCCCCAAACATACTCATCACACCATCGGCGAGCAACCCCCCGCGGAGTTCCTCCTTCGTCGCATCCCGGCCCGTCGCCGAGACGGTCCCGGAGATGTCACCGATCGTCTCCATACCGGTCACGATGTATAGAAATGCCATCGTGAGGACGGCGCTCGGCGGGAACGAAAGCCCGTACTTCAGCGGGACCGGAACGGTGATCCACCCGGCCGTTGCGACGCCTGAGAAGTCGACGACACCCAGCGCGATCGCCACGAGGTAGCCGAGGGCGATGCCAACGAAGACGCTAATGACGCGCAGAAACCCCTCGAAGAACTGGTTGAGGATGAGCGTCGTTAGGAGAACGAGTCCCGCGAGGCCGAGATTGAGGAAGGAACCGTAGCCCTCTGCCCCCGGCCCTGCGGACGCGCCGGCGGCGTAGTCCATCCCAGTCGGCATGAGCGTCAGTCCGATCAGCATCACGACGATCCCCGTGACCAACGGCGGGAAGTACCGCCGGAATCGATCAAGGGTGACTCCCATAACCATTTCGACGGGTGCGGCTAGCAACGCTGTCCCGAACACCGCTGCTAAACCAAATTCGCTTCCGATCCCGATCAGCGGACCCAGAAAGGCGAAACTCGTCCCCATGACGATCGGGAGTCGAGCACCGACCGGACCGATGGGAAAAGCCTGAACGAGCGTCGCGACGCCGGCGACGATCAGCGCCATCTGGACCAGAAACGTCGTCTCCCCAGTCACGGAACCGACCGCGCCCGCGAGGATTAGCGGCGGCGCGACGTTCCCGAGGAACATCGCCAAAACATGTTGAATACCGAGCGGGATCGCCTCCCCTAACGGTGGTCTGTCTTCGATACCGTACAGCACGACGGATTCGTTTCTCGAATCCGTAGCTTCTGAACCACTCATGCGTTTGCTTCTTTTCTTTTTCCCTTTTTATATTATCCCTTATTCACCTAATATTACTGTATTTATTTTATTCACTCGGCACCAACGTTGATCGGACATTCGTCTACAGAGCGTCCGAACACCGGAACACGTTCTATCGCCGTCCGCGGCGGCACTCTACCGGCGTTACTCTATTTCTCGGATTGTCACGTTCTGGACGCCGTCGCGGAGCGTTGTCTCTTCGATTGTTTTCAGTTTCTCGGCGGTGGCGTCCACGCTCGCGACGTGATTGCCCGCGAGTTCGCCCGCGGGGCTTTTGAAACACGTCGGGCCGCAAGGCAGGAGGATCTCTTGTTCGTTCCGATACCCCGGATAGAGCAATAGATCCCCCCGAGAGGGGTACACCGTGTGGTTCTCCCGCGGAATCTCGGGGAGATCGATCTCGTCGATATTGATCCACGTTGCGATGCCACTCCAGCGGACGTGCATGAGTTCCGACTCTAGAGGGAGAAAGTCACGCACCGCGGCGACTGATCGCGGCGCTCGG
>NZ_JBKEGK010000029.1:0-18721 GCF_046710025.1 Natronomonas sp.
TCGAAACCCTTCCACGAGTTCGGACGGTGAGACGGGCGGCATCGGGTCGTGGTGGAGCGACCGACTCTCACGGACACGATTTGTGTTCGGGTGTTGACCGACACGGAACGTCGGCGCAAGACTCTTCAACTCAAGCGCGAGAGGAATTAAACTCCGTTGCCTCAGCAGTGCCGGAGTAAACACGGACGCCCCGCGCCACCGTGCGCGGGGTACTTCACTGTTCTTGCCTCGGCACTCCGCGGACTAGGGGCCGTGAGACACCCACGCATCTCTGCTAGCTCGAATGTTTATATTCGTCGGTGCAGAAACGCGATGTAATGAGTGAGACGTCCCTCCCGGACAACGTTCTGTTCAGTCTTTATGAACAATATATCGGAGAACCCGAGACGGAGACGGAGGTGTATTCGGGCTTTGGCATGTTCTTCGCCGGCGTGGCGTTCGCCGTTATCGGGCTCTTGCTTTTTTTCCTCGGCGCTGCGGTGTACGGGCTGCGTGAGCCGGGGTACTTCGCGCTTGCCCAGCCGGGATACCTGTTCGGTCTCCTGTCGGTCCCGTTGGCGCTCATGGGAATTGTCGTGTTACTCCCGACGAGTCGCCGTATCGTCACGGCCGCGTTCGGCGGGCTCGCACTCGCGGTCGTCGCCGCCGGGGCGTTTCTATGGGTTTACCCGTCCGTGTGGTTCGAATTCGGCCCGTGGAATACCCTTTTCGTCGTCGGGACCTACGCCGTCGGACTCGCCGTCATCATCGCCACGACTGGGAGCGCACTCGTCGCCCACCGTCTCGCTCAGGGCCAAGACACAGAGGCAGAAACGGCGACCACCGACTCCGACGGGCACGGAACAAGTACGGAATCGATCACTGACGAGGAGGTCGAGTCGGATATCGAAGCGGCAATGTCGGACGTGGATATCACGTGGGGTGGCGTCGAAAAGAACGAAAGCCGCCGGCTCGATTTTACCACCGACTACGCCGACGAGGCGTCCGGAAGTCTCGACGCCGAGGCTGAGCAAACCGTCAGTACCGGGGGCGTCGATGCGGAGGTAGAAGGACTCAGACAGCTCAAGGGTGGGGAGACGGACGTTGAAACCGCCGACGGGACCGTCGACGACGAGACCGCGGCCCTCCGGGAACTCAAAGATCGGAAACAGAGCGGCAACCTTCCCGACGACGATTCGGACGAGGATGGGGCGTTGTCGCGACTCCGGTCGATGTTTTGATTTCAGGGCGGCCTTCTTTAGGGGCTGTTCCTTCCTATAAGTTTATTTCCTTGGCCTATCCGTATCAGGTATGGCCAAAGGCTTGGACGTTGGCACGATGAACATTCTCTCCGCGCGACAGGAGGGAGCAGAGACCGTATTTGTTCAACAGCGGAACTCCTTCGTTGAGATCGAGTACTCCGACATGGCGGAGCAGATGCTCTCCCGCAGCGACGTGCTCCATATCCGCAAGGACGACAAGGTGTACGTCGTCGGCGACGACGCACTCAACTTTGCGAACATCTTCAATAAGGAAACCCGACGACCGATGAAGACCGGCATTCTCTCGAGCGACGAACAGTCGGCGATCCCGATGATGAAACTCATCATCGAACAGGTCGTCGGCGAACCGGAGTATCCCGGAGAGCGGCTGTACTTTTCCTCACCGGCCGACCCGATCGATACCGATCTATCGACGCTGTACCACCAGAAGACGATCGAATCCTTCCTCAGCGACATCGGCTACGATGCGGAACCGATTAACGAGGGCATGTCCGTCATCTACTCGGAGCTCGCGGACAACTCGTTCACCGGGCTCGGAATCTCCTTCGGAGCTGGGATGACGAACGTTTGTTTGGCCTACTACGCGGTTCCAGTGATGAAATTCTCCGTCGCCCGCGGTGGCGACTGGGTGGACGAGCAGGCCGCACAGGCGACGGGGACGCCCGTCGACAAGGTCACATCGATCAAGGAAGACGGCTTCGAGTTGGACTTTCAAACAGATGTCGGAGGCGTCGAAGGAGCACTCTCGATCTACTACGAAAACCTGCTGGAGTACGTAATCAAGCGTATCGTCGACGAGGTCGACGAAGAAGACATCGAGGAAGGACTCGATGTGCCGGTTGTCGTCACGGGCGGCACGGCAAGTCCGAATGGATTCGAAAAGCTGTTCGAGGACCACCTCGAGGACTCCTCGCTTCCGTTCTCGGTTAGCGGCGTTTCACACGCCGAGGAACCGCTCTACAGCGTCGCGCGCGGCGCCTTGGTTGCGGCCCGGTCCGACGAGGAGGAGCCGACGAAGGAGCAGACCGCTTCCGAAGCAGAACCGAGCCGATAGTTCGGCTGAATCGCGGCCCTTCCTAACGCTGATGTCACGCGGCCGTCCCGGCGGTCGTCGCACCTTTATAAGACGGCGGCATCGTGCTACGCGCCGTCGACGCCGTTCAGTGTCCCCACCGAGTCCCGGTCCCATCGTATCTCGCGTCGCCGATCCGATCGTACTGGTCGGCCGAGAGCGATACGTCGACCGCACCGACGTTTTCCTCAAGTTGCTCGACGGTGCGCGCACCGACGATCGGAACGCACGTGAACGCCCGTTGTTCGATAAGCCATCGGAGTGCGACCTGTGCCGGCGTCGCGTCGAGTTCCCCGGCTATCGCCCGGAGTTCGTCGAGGACGTGCCACCCTCGCTCGGAGACGTAGAACTTGTCGAAGCGCTCGTCGAACGTTCCACGCGTTCCGTCCGGCCCCTCGAACGCCTTCGGATCGTCGTCGTCGGTTCGTTCGTACTTGCCGGTCAGAAACCCGCCAGCGAGTGGCGAATACGGACACACCGCGAGATCGTGTGTCGCACAGACATCGAGGTACGCTTGGATGTCGTCCCGGTATCCGGCGTGGAGGAGCGGCTGTGTAACGTCGAACCGCGCGTAATCGTTCACATCGCTGGTCCAAAGCGCCTTGGTCAGTTGCCAGGCCGCCATCGTCGATGCCCCGAGGTAGTGGATCCGACCCTCTCTGACGAGTGCATCGAGCGTCGCGAGCGTCTCCTCGAGGTCCGTCTGTGGATCCCAGCGGTGGACGTAGTATACGTCGAGATACTCGGTTCCCAGGCGTTCGAGCGTTCCTTCGATCTGTGCCCGGATGTGCTTCCGCCCGAGTCCGGAGTCGTTCGGACCGGGCTCCCCACGCCCGTCGAAGGGGAAGTACACCTTCGACGCGATGACGAAGTCCTCCCGGTCGTGCTCGGTCAGCCACTCCCCGATGAAGCGTTCCGACGTGCCGTTGGGGGTTCCGTACACGTTCGCCGTGTCAATGAAATTGATGCCACGATCCCACGCCGCATCCAGCAACGTGTGGGCGCTCTCGCGGTCGGTTTCGACGACGCCACCGGTCTCCCGCCCGAACCGCCACGTTCCGAGACACAACTGCGAGACCGTCGTTCCGGTCGCCCCGAGCGTGGTGTACTCCATGCTCAATGGTGAGCAGGCCGAGATATAAATAACGGTGCCGACGAGCATGCTGCGCTGGGGCCAACGCGTCGGCAGCCATTCGGCGTGGATATGCCCCGATACCAGGGATTCACAACGATCCGTGGCGTAGCCACCGCATGATTCGATGACCCGGAGCAGTCCCCCACGCGTTTCACGGCGCCGCTTCCTTGCGAGTACAGCCACGGTCACAGCCGCCGGGGTCGCTGGCTGCTCCGATCGCACCTCGGAGCAACCGGCAGACTCGCCCACCGATCCAACGCCGTCACAACCGACTGACGCGCAACGTGGGGTCGAGACGGTAGTCGATATCCCCGGTGAGCGGGTCCCTGAGAATCTGGCGTTCGGCCCCGATGGCGCGCTCTATTTCGGTATCACCGCGGGCGAAATCCGGCGTCTCACGCCCGAACAGGCCGCTTCGAGCGGACTCGCGCTTGCGGACGTCGAACAGGTCGCAACGCTTCCGGGGGCCGTCGGCGTCGAAGCATCACCGGACGGAATCATATACGTCGCGGTCGCGGCTCAAGACGACGACAGCGGCATCTGGTCCGTATCGCCCGGCGACCGGACAAGACAACTCGCCGCGATCAGCGGCTTTCCGAACGACATTCTCTACGACACCGATCACGACCGGCTGTTGGTGACGGAATCACAGGGCGGTGCCGTGTATTCGGTGACCTCCGACGGGTCCCGTGAAACGTGGCTGGACGACGAGCGACTGTCGACCGATAGCTTTGGCGCGAACGGGATCACCCGCGACAGCGACGGTGACGTGTACGTCGCGGTCACGCGTGCGCCGGGTGAGAACGGACGCCTGCTCAGAGTGCCCGTACACAACGACGGTACCGCCGGTGATGCAGTGATGTTCTTCGAAGGGAGCGATATCTACGGGGCGGACGGCATCGCGGCGATGGATGGAGCTATTTACGTCGCGGTGAACGGTCAAAACCGGGTGCTTCGAGTAACGCCCGAGGGCACGCCGACGGTGGTCGCAACCGGCGACGACGGCTTGGTATTCCCCTCAGATGTCGCGTTCGACGGCGAGGATCTGTCCGCGTCGCTTTTTATATGTAACTTCGCGAATCAATCGCCTGACGACGGTGCGATCCTCCGGACAGACGTATCAGTAGACTGAGACTCGGACGGGGATTATACACCCGAATAGTTCCAGGCCTACCGACTCTCCCTTTGCTCCACTTTGTTCAGTTCGATTAGCAACCGAAAGATAGCCTTCACAAGGTTCGCGTCCACGTCGAACTGCTCGGCGTTCTCCCCCGCGCGCTCCATGACGGCCTCCTCCTGCGACTCGTCCGTCGTCGGCAGTCCTCGCTCGCGCTTGACCGCCGCAATGCTCTCGGCGACGTACGTCCGCTGGGCGATCTGTTCGACGATCTCCCGGTCGATGTTTCTGATCTCCGTGCGGAGTTGATCGAGATCTGCCTCGCCCGGATCGCCGCTCATCGTATCGTTGCTCCCGTCAGTTGTGTCGTTGTTAGCCATGTCTCTCCCTCGCGTTGATTCCACGTTTCCGAAAGCGCCTCAAGCGTGTCGCGGTCGCCGACAGCGGTGTAACTCGGTCCTGTCCCCGACAGCGAGGCGGCGGCTTCCGGCAGCGCCTCGACGATCGGATCGGCCGGTCGGTCCAGCGCCGCACAGAATGCGAACCCGTTGACGCACATTGCTCGACGGAACTCGCCCTTGAGCGCCAACTCGTGGACGATGTCGGCCATCGGTGCGATACGTTCGCACCTCGAGACGTCGGCGTCGGCCGAGAAGCCTCGTTCGTCGGGGGTGTACACGAGGACGTCCCAGTCACGTTCCTCGCGGGCGAGCAGTTCGTCCTCGGTGTTGTCAGTCACCGTAACCCCGCCGAGCATCGAAGCCGAGGCGTCGTCGAACGCGCCGGTGACGGTCACCCCGGCGTCGCGGGCCGCTTCGACACCGATCCGGCAGGCAGCCTCGTGGTCGAGGTCGACCCCCAGCGCGTCGAGTGTCGCGAGCACCGTCGCGTTCGCGGCGGCGCTCGAACTTTTCAATCCCGACGCCATCGGGACCTCGCTCTCGGTCCGGACATGGCCGCCCTCGCCGTCACCGAACCGCTCGACACAACGCTCAACGCAACGCTCGATGAGTTGGGTGTCGGCATCCGGCTCGCCGTCGACTTCGCCGCGTACCGTCTCCGAGCCGTCGAGGTCGACGGTCGCCTCGGTGTAGGCATCGATCGCGAACGCCGATCCATAGCCGTTCGCGAGCGCGTTCAATACGGTACCGGCCGCCGGGGCGGCTGCACGACCTACCATCGTCTCCCCTTCCCCGTGGGGGATACAAAGCGATGACGGTCGATACGAGTCCGAACTGTCCTATCGGGCGCGTCCCGGCAGGGCACGCGCCGAACGGCGACAGGGCCGGTCATGCTTCGAGGAGTTCGACGAGGTTCCCGTCCGGATCGCGAACGAACACCAGCCGCGTCCCGCTATCGGTCGTCCGCGGCTCGCTCAGCGGCTCGACCCGATCGGGAAGCTCCTCGAGGAACGCGTCGACGTCGTCAACGGAAAATGCGACGTGTGACCCACCGGGTTGAGGCAGCGTCGCCGGCTTCCGGGTCGGCCCCGCCGGTTCGTACTCGACGAGTTCGATCCGACTACCTCCCGAATCGAGATGAACGAACCGCCCGGAAACGCCGTCTTGCCCGACGACCGTCCCGAACGCGTCCCCGGAAACCGAAAACCGGGATTCGACGGTGCAGCCGAGCAGTTCGGTGTAGAACGCGACCGAGCGATCGAGTTCGGCGACGGTGAGGCCGGTGTGGTGTGCTTCGATATCGTCCGGCGAGAATTCCTGTGGATCGGGCATACGGGATTGAGGGGGCGAACTGATACGTAAGTACTGGTCGGTGAAAACGCCACAACAATGCTCGCTAGGGGATTTGAACCCCTGTCATCGGCTCGAAAGGCCGATATGATTGGCCGGACTACACCAAGCGAGCGACGTTACAACGTCAGGTGTGGCGGTGTATAAAAGTGTCTGTATCGATCGGATCGTGCGGCTGCTTGCATTCGATTTCGGTGATGACAGCCATCATCCGGGTTGCTTCGACCCGGTCCGATGACGATGTCGCCGCCGGAACGTCTCACACGTCGAAGACGACGTACGCCCGCCACCCCTGATCCACCCGCTGGAGCGCCATCTCGGAGTACGTCACGGCCTTTATCTCCCTCGCATCGACGGCCGACAGCGGAACGCCCCGGGCCGACGCCTTGAGGCTGGATCGGTCAGTTTCCGGGATCAGTACCCGGTGATCCGTCGGGAGAACGCCGCGAACGTCGCGTTGATAGATGAGTTCGTCGAGGTAATCGAAGAGGAGCGCCTCCAGCGATTCGGCGGCCACCGACATCTCGAAGCGGTCGCCCGTCGCGGGGATCGACTCGCAGTGTGCGGCCGAAAGCCCCGACGCGGTCGACTCGAACGTCCGGGCCAGCGTCTCGCCCGTCGCTTCGACGGCGATGTCTGCGGTGTGTGCGACGAGTTCGAAGCTCATCGACACCCCGAGAGCCCTCGCCGGGTCCGTGTGGCGTCCATCGGCCGTCCCGACACGCCGCCCGGTCGAAAACCTTGCGGACGCCGATCGGTAGAGGGGCAAACACGGCGGTATGGAGCGCGACCGGACCGCGAGCCGATCGATCCGAAGCCGCTAAATCCGGGGCGTACGGGTGATGAGCTATGAGCGAACTCGTGACGTTCGGGGAGACGATGCTGCGATACACCCCGCCCCCCGGCGAGCGGCTCGAAACCGCCGACGATCTTTCCGTTGACGTCGGCGGCGCGGAGAGCAACGTTGCCGTCGCGGCGTCCCGACTCGGTGGCGACACAGCGTGGCTTTCGAAACTCGTCGACACGCCGCTCGGTCGTCGCATCAAGCGGACGCTCGGGGCACAGGGCGTCACCACCGATATCGTCTGGAGCGACGAGGGACGCCAGGGGGTGTATTACTTCGAGCCAGGCGGTGAGCCGCGCGGATCGGATGTCTACTACGACCGGACTGACGCGGCCATCACGACGGCGACGCCGGCGGAGTTAGCCACCCGGCGGATCGACGCCGCGAACTGCTTCTATACGAGCGGCATCACCCCCGCCCTTTCCGAGACGCTCGCCGACACCACGGCGACGCTTCTGGGGAACGCTCAGGCGGCCGGAACCACGACAGTGTTCGACGTCAACTATCGCTCGAAACTGTGGTCCCCCGAGGTTGCGCGCGAGACGCTTTCGGGGCTGCTCCCGTCGGTCGACGTACTTTTCGTCGCCGCCCGGGACGCGGAGACCGTGTTCGGACGGACGGCTGCCCCCCAGGCCGTCGGTCAGGAATTCAAAGAGACGTACGGCCACGACATCGTGGTCGTCACGCACGGCGAACATGGCGCAGTCGCGGTCACGGAGGCGGGCGCGGTCGAACAACCGGCCTTCGATGCCGAGACGATCGACCCCGTCGGGACCGGTGACGCGTTTGTCGGCGGGTTTCTAGCCCAGTACCTCGCAGAGGGGTCGATCGAAGGCGCCCTCGAGTACGGCGCCGCGACCGCGGCACTCAAGCGGACGTTGGACGGCGATATGGCCCTCGTCTCCCCGGCGGAGGTAGCGGCCGTCATCGGGGGCGACAACGGACTCACGCGGTGACCGACACGTCCTCTCGGGAGGTTACAGTTCGGGCGGTGACTCGCGACCGATCGCGATCTCGTAGGCTTCGATGTCCTCGAGCGCGGCGACCTGCCCGCCGATGTCGACGGGACCGTCGGCACCTTCGAGGGTGATCGCCGCGGTTTCGCGGTTCGTCCCGATCGAGATATCGATCACGCGACCCCGGAGCGTGCGCCGTTCGCCCGTCTCGACGTCTCGGCCTTCGACCGTCCCGTAGAACTCCCCGTCGGTGTCGGTGATGTCGCGGACGCAGCGCCGGATCGTCGCGTACCGGCGGGGAAAAGGGCGATCATCGCGTATCTCGCTCAGTGTGGTCGCCGAGGTCCAGACGACGGTGTTCATAAAGCCGGAGATAAGAAAACCGAGCTCGGAGCGGTTGAAAATGACGCCGTAGCGGTCCTCGCCGTTCTGGAGGGCCTCGCGGACCGTGTATACCGAGTAGGTCCCATCGGCGACGGCGACGACGGGTGTCGTAACCCCCCGGCGCGCACGGGCGGCCGTCGCCACCTGGCTGTAATCGTAACTCTCGGGATCGGGCACGTCGACGGCGGGTGCGAGCAGGAGTTCGATCGTGACCCCCGCCTCGCGGCGTTCGATCAGTTTCTCCTCGTACCGCCCGAGGAGATCCGGTGTCAGGGACAACACGAGCTCGTACTCGGCCGTCGTGATGACGTCCTCGACGTACCGGAGGATGGTCTGTCGGGATCTCACAAGCGAGACGGCCTCGGAGTCGCGGGCCGGCCTCGTGTACCGGTCCGAGAGCGAATCGACGAGCGCCGACAGCGTGGACTGGACGTTCACAAACGCCTCCTGTGGATCGACCGCCAGTACCTCCATCGGACGTGACTCGCGGATCTCGACCAGGCCGTTCTCGGAGAGGCTTCGGACCGTATCGTACACCCGCGGCTGTGGGATATTCGTTCGCTCGGCGATCTCCGAGGCGGTCAGTCGACCGTGCTCGAGGATCGTGAGATACGCCTCGATCTCGTACTCGCCGAAATCGAATCTCGACCCCACGTCCTCGAGTTCGCGCCCGAGGTCGTCGTTCGCCATACCGACATATCGCGCCACCCGCGTATAGAGGCTATCATCCGTTTGTATCCGCCGGACGGTGTGCCCGCCAGCGACGGCGCTCACGTGGTGCGGGGAGACGTACCTGCACGGCCTCCGCTTCCCGTCGACCGGAACCGACGGCCGCACTATATACTGTCGAACTCTACGGCGGTCTTGATGTCCGTCTTCCTCTGCTCGAACGCTCGCTCGAACCCGCGGTGGGGGACAATCCCCGTCACGAACGCCTCGAGGAACGGGTCCGGAAGCGCCCCCAGGCGGTCGACCGCCGCCCGAAAGTGGCTCGGCCCGGAGTTGACGCTGCCGACCAGCGCCTTGTTGTGCATCACGAACTCCTTGTGGAGTCGGCCGCCGTCGACGTCGAACGTCCACGGCTCGGGGACACCCAAAAGCGCGGCGACCCCGTTCGGCGCGAGCGCGTCGATGCTGTCGAAGGCGTGCTTCGCGTACCCCGTCGCCTCGTAGATCAGATCCATCGGCTCGTGAACGTCCGGCACGGCTTCGACCGGCGTCTCTCTTGAATCGACGTAGGTGGCCCCGAGCGATTCGACGATATCGATGCTCGGATCGGGCCGGTCCCGGCGGCCGAGACAGTACACCCGCATGTCGTCGGCGAGCATCGCAACGGTCAAGAGCCCGAGCGGCCCGTTTCCGAGGACGAACGCTGTCTCTGGTTCCCAAGCAAACGACGACCGTGAGGCGTAGGCCAGTTCCAGCGCCTTTTCGGAGATGCTTATGGGTTCGAGCAAGAACCCTAACTCCGCGAGCGCCTCGGGAACGGAGACTAGAAACGCCTCGGGACTGGTGAAGTACTCGCTCATGAACCCGTGGGCGCCGTCGATGCCGCGCTCGACGGTTTCAGTCGGCGGTGCCATGTCGGCCTCGCCCCGCTCGAAGTATTGGTTGGTGCCGCCCTCGGGCGGTCGGCGAACCGTTGGGGCGACCACATCGCCGCGCTCGAACCCGGTGTCGTTCGGGTCCTCGACGACGCCGACGGCTTCGTGACCCAACACGAGATGGTCATCGTCTTCCGGAAACCCGCCGTGCGTGCCGGCGATCACTTCGTGATCGGTCCCGTCGACGCCGACCCGGAGCGTCCGGATCAGCGCCTCGCCGTCGGTAGGGTCCGGTTTCGGCACCTCGAGCAACCGGGGGCTCTCGCACCCACGCTCGATACCGATAGCATCCATACGTCGCGTTCGCACCGGTACGGAAAGTATTTACCGGAAACTGAGTAAACGCTGTACGGGAGGGGCGCAAGCGCCGATAATTAATATGAACGCCGAACGTACCCCAGACATGAACGAATACGACCTCCTGTACCGACTTTATGAGGAATTTGACACTGAGACGCTCCGGGCGTATCAGGAGTTCGTCGACCTGTTTCCGCCGATCGATTCGCGGGTTGCACTCGACCACTGGGGGGACGCGAGCGAAGAACTGGACGAAAAGAAAGACGAGATCCGGACGGCGTTTCCGCAGGTCGGCGAGACGTTCGCCGCGCTCGCCTCGATGGCCACGCGGGAACAGGCGTTCACGGCGTTGGATCTCTATACGAAACACGACCGCGGCGTGAACGTGCTCGTGCTCGATGTCGATGAGACGCTTCGGTCGGCCGGAAATACCGACAACGAAATCCCCCGGGAGACGCTGCATCTTCTGACGCGGTTTTATGAGGAGGGGATGCCCATCGTCATCTGTACGGGCCAGACTCTCGAGAACGTCAAGGGCTTTCTCATTCAGGGGCTCGGTAACGAGATGGCCCACTCGGGCGACGTGAGCATCGTCTACGAGGCCGGAACAGGCGTCTTCACGCCCGGCCACGGTGCCGAAACAAAACAGCTCCTCTATGAGGACCTCGACGCCGAGATCCGAGATATCTTCAGCCGGGTCCGATCACGGGTGCTCCCCGACGCCCCCGAATCGATCCGGCGGGGGTGTCACCTCCAGGGCAACGAGTTCAACGTCACCCTCAAGCCGAACTTCGAAACCGGGAGCGAACGGGCGGAGACGGTCATCGACGAGGGACTCGTCTACCTCCTCGATCTTCTCGAGGAAAGCGTCGCCGACGTTCTCGGTGAGGAACCGACAGCGGCGGGGCGAGCGCGTGCGTTCTACGCCGACATGGACCCCGAAATACGGAACGTGCTTGAGGCGAGCGGCGAACAACCTGACGTTGCCCTCGATGCGATTCCCGACGGCTTCGGGTCGCTGTTCGAACGTATCGACGTCGCTTACTATGAGGCCGATGCCGCTGAAATCGGGTCCCTCGAACTAAACAAGGTCATCGGCGTCGAGGCGGCGCTGTCCGTGCTCGGCATCGATGATCCGTTCGCACTCGTGATGGGCGACTCGAAGAGCGACCTGCGGGTAATGCGGTGGATCGATGACAACGACGCGGGTATCGCCGCCGCCCCGGACCACGCCTCTGAGGACGTCCTCAAGCACGTCCTCGCGACCGACGAATTAGTGTTCGACCGCGGCGACGCCGCCGAGATGCTCAGAAGCGCCTACGCGATGCGCCGACTCTCGCGACTCTACTGAGGCTATCTTCTACGCCGTCACTCCCGCCGTTCGAACCGGATGATGTCGCCGTCGACGACCCGGCTCGACGCTGAGAGGCGCTCCGTCGTTTCCCCCGAGCGGCGCGACGCACGGACGCTCGAACGGAGCCGAGATCCATCGAGCAGTGCGAACCGAAGGTGTTCGCCGCGTCCGTCGGCCCACGCCTCGACTGCCTCGGCGATGGTGCTCCCGGCTGGAACGAGGACGCGACCCCCTCTGGTGCCCGCCCGGGCGACAAGCGACCGGTCAACTTCGATGTCGACGCCGACGGTACCGTCCCCGGAGCCGCGTCCCCGCACTATCGCACTCATACACGATTATCGGGGTGATGGGTGAAATAGTTTACTCACTTCCGAAAAATAAACAGCACGTTTATCCGAGCAGCCGCTCAATCCCGTCCATGACGCAGACAGCACCGGAGCCTGGTACGAGTGATCCGCTTGGGCTGTGCGGTGTCGTGCCACCGACCGTGACGGCCTTCGACGACGAGGGCCGTCTCGACGAGGCGGCGACGGCCGCCCATGCGGCGTTCGTCGTTGACCGCGGAGCGGACGCCGTCTTCCCGCTCGGGACTAATGGCGAGTTCGCGATGCTGAACGCCGAAGAGCGACGTCGTGTCGTTGAAACCGTCGTCGATGCTGTCGACGCGCCGGTGATCGCGGGGGTCGGATGCCCGAGCACGCGGGAGACCATCGCCAACGCCGAACACGCCGAACGCGTCGGCGCCGACGGCGTCGTCGCCGTCACGCCGTACTACTATCCGGTCGACGGCGACGGAGCGGTCGCCCACTACCGGGCGGTAGCCGGGGCAGTCGACGTTCCGGTCTACGTCTACCACATCCCGAGCAAGACGGGCAACGAGCTGTCGCTTTCGACGATCGAAACGATCGCCGGGATCGACGGAATCGCGGGCGTGAAAGACTCCTCGAAGAACGTCCCGTGGCTCGCACAGGCTATCGATTCGAACCCCGAGTTGACGTTTCTGGCCGGCTCCGATTCGCTCCTGTTTACTGGCCTCGAGATCGGCTGTTCAGGGGTCGTTAGCGCCGTCGCCAACGTCTTTCCCGAACTCGTCGCCGACCTCTATGCGGCCTACGACACCGGGGACGAGGCGCGCGCCAGCGAGCTGCAATCGACGGTCTTCGACGTCCGATCGGCGCTGAAACGCGGGCCGTACATGTCCGGCGTCAAGACCGCCCTCTCGCTGCGCGATACCGGCTTCGATGTCGGGGGACTCCGGGCACCGCTTCGGGCCATGGACGACGCCGACCGGGCGGCCGTTGAAACCGAACTCACGGAGCTTGGCTTAGTATAATTTAGTGTTCGGGTGTGCGAACGACGCTTGAGGGGCGTCGTCTCGATATCATCCTGTCATCGCCCAACTACTGCCGATCCAGCAAACGAAATTCGCTGCCGGGCGGTGCCTCGGGTGAAATTTACTCGTTGACGAGTACTTCCTCAACGTTTTATTCGTCGGCGGTGAGGATTCGTCTATGGGACGGGACTACCGATCGCTTCACGACCCGAACGCCGAATACACGATGCGGAACCTCTCCGCCGAGCCGATGGGGGTAACCGGGTCGCGAGGTCCCCGAGACGTAGAGATTACCGACGTGCAGACGACGATGGTCGACGGCAACTTCCCCTGGACGCTCGTCCGAGTTTACACCGACGCGGGTACGGTGGGGACCGGCGAGGCCTACTGGGGGGCTGGCGTCCCCGAATTGATCGAGCGGATGACGCCGTTTGTCGTCGGCGAGAACCCCCTCGACATCGATCGCCTCTTCGAGCATCTCGTCCAGAAGATGTCGGGCGAGGGCTCCATCGAAGGTGTCACCGTCACCGCCATCTCCGGCATCGAGATCGCCCTCCATGATCTCGCCGGGAAACTCCTCGGCGTTCCGGCCTATCAACTCCTCGGCGGAAAGTACCGCGACGAGGTCCGGGCGTACTGTGACTGTCATGCCGAGGCTGATCCGGAGGCGTGCGCTGACGAGGCCGAACGGGTCGTTGAGGAGTTGGGCTACGACGCACTCAAGTTCGATCTCGACGTCCCATCGGGCCTCGAGAAAGACCGTGCCAACCGCCACCTCCGTCCGGGCGAGATCAGACACAAAGTCGACATCGTCGAGCAGATCACGGAACGCATCGCGGATCGCGCGGACGTTGCGTTCGACTGTCACTGGACGTTCTCCGGCGGCTCGGCGAAACGGCTCGCCGCGGCCTTGGAGCCGTACGATGTTTGGTGGCTCGAGGACCCCGTCCCGCCCGAGAACCTCGATGTCCAGGAGGCGGTCACGGGATCGACGACAACACCCATCGCCGTCGGCGAGAACCGCTACCGGGTCACCGAGGAGCGCCGCCTCATCGAGAACGGGGCGGTCGACATCATCACACCGGATCTCCCGAAAGTCGGCGGGATGCGTGAGACGCGCAAGGTTGCCGACGTCGCGAACCAGTATTACGTTCCGGTCGCGATGCACAACGTCTCATCACCGGTGGCGACGATGGCGAGCGCCCACGTCGGGGCGGCGATCCCGAACACCCTCGCCGTCGAGTATCACAGCTACGAACTCGGCTGGTGGGACGATCTCGTCGAGGGGTCCGTTATCGAGGACGGTTCCATCGCTGTCCCCGAGAAGCCGGGGCTCGGCGTAACGCTCGATCTCGACGCCGTCGAGGACCACATGGTCGACGGCGAGACGCTCTTCGACGAGGCATAGCCAGGTATCGAACGCCGGGACCGTCGAAGCGTGCCGTTTTATTCGAGGCACCCGTATCTGTCGACGTATGCGATATCTCGTCGCAGTGGACGGTTCGGAGGAAGCGGACGAGGCGGTTCGGTGCGCCTCGAGACACGCGGCGGCGATGGGAGCTGATCTGACGATCGCCCACACGCTGGCTCCGGAGACCGAATTCGTCAACGGGGAGATCACGCTGCCGGGCGACGACAGGGCGATCGAACGGGGCGAACGGGTGCTGCGTCAGGCCCGAGCATTGGCGACCGATACCGTCGAGGATGGCGAGGCACTATCGATCGAAACCGAACTGTTGGCCGGGCGGCCGGCGCACTCGATCGCCACTCACGCCGCGTCGATTGACGCCGACGCAGTCTACGTTGGCCACCGGGGGCTCTCGAAGAGACGAGAGCAGGTCGTCGGCAGCGTCGCAAAGAGCGTCGTCGATCGGGCGAGCGTTCCGGTGACCGTCGTCAGGTGAGAGGCCCTCTGACTGGATCGCGAGCGAGGCCATAACTGGTCGCGGCCGGACTCCTATCTGCGGCTTTTACGTAATCTGATAAAAGAAGTATTAGATGTATAACATCGGTATCGGATTCTGCCTGCACCGTTTCAACTGATCTACGTTTATAAGCGGGCGATTAACCAGTATCCGAATATTCAAGCGATATTTCGGTGTAACCCCCCGGTGAAATTGAAATCTTCGCAACTTTGTTTTCTTCAAAGAGGTACGTGAGTGTGGTTTCTCCGTCACTGATCTCTTCCGCCCTTGGATCGCCGAACTCCTGTTTGTACCACTCTATTACCTCATCGGGACTATCGTCAGTTCCGTACTCAATTTCTGTAATGCTACGTCCCTGCGCCGAGCGCTTTTCGTAATGAAGCATTACTGACCCCGGATATCTCTCTATTGGGTCCGGTCTACTGACTTGATCCTCCTCTGGAAGCGTCTCCTCCGTTTCCCCCTCGTCATTCCTCTCTACTTCTTCTAGTTCACCTATCGACCCATTCCACTCGCCGGAGCCGGGTCTATCCTCGGCGAGTTCCCAGGTGCCAGATATCTCTTGCCCACCGGATGAAAACTCACCTGTCCACTCAACGGTACCGAAGGCGGCCCCTCCTTTAGCATCTATTGTTCCCTCGGAAACCGATCCTGTTATATCGCCGGCGCCGTCTCCCTCAAACCATCCCTCTACCTTTCCTTCATCGAAATTTGCCTCGAATTGCCATCTCCCGCTGGAGGATTCGCCCGCGATCGTCCCCGACCATTTTCCAGAATACGTTTCAACGCCGCTTAACTCGGGCTCATCGCCGGTGGCACCGGCATCGTCGGACTCATTATCGGCGGTATCGGTATCGCCGGTGTCATCCGCACCTTCGGGCTCATCGTTATTCCCCGTGCACCCAGCAAGGATACCAGCCATGCTCACTCCTGTGACTAGAACGCGTCTCCGATTCATCATAATTAAAACATGATCTTTAATTGTTATAATGCATAGGCACTTTTCCCAGTTTTCGGGAATTATATGTGGAACAAATGTGGCCAGAAAACCACCTAGCCCCGGAGTAATCGCCGAGAGTAGGATGAGACGGGTGAGGGGTACGCTGAGCGGAGCCCTGCAGAGCAGTTGATTCACCAGTAGTTGTGCGAAACCAACGGTGTTCGAGTGCTGCATAGATCCCCTATATTTTGCACTGATCCAGTTACCGGTTACCAGATGGATACTGTTGTTTCACCGGATTCGGTAGGACTCCTGTTTGAATATCTGCTGTACTTAAATACCCGCGTCGGCACGATCGCCGGAAGCATGATCATCGGCTTCCCGATGACGACCTCGGCGGTGGGGTTTCCCACGTTCACAACGCTGGTGTTCGCCGTGTTCTCACCCACCGATCTCGAATTGCCCGACCGCGAGGCCTATGGCTTCTCAGGGATGTACGTCGCGCTCACCGCGCGGATGGCGCCCGAATCACCCAGGATCACCGAAACCGTCCGGGGGATCTGACGGGCTTCTCACGCGAGCAGCGAGGGGCCGAACCGGATCGCCCACAGCGTCCCCATTCCGACGACGATGGTGGCGAGGACGTTCTCGGTCCGCCACGCGACCGCCGCGGCCACCGTGCCCGCGATGACCCGGTCGTCGAGGAGGGTTCCACTGACGGTCGGTTCGACCGTGACGACCGACGGGACGACCAACGCGGCGAGGACAGCCGCCGGGACGTACCGGAGCACGCGCCGGAGCCGCGGGGGGACGGAGTCGATCCGCCCGAACAGGTAGATGAACGAAAACCGAATTGCGTACGTACAGATCCCGATGATCGCTATCGCAGCCCAGATGCCTGCACGGGACCACTCTGTCATGCGTCCCCCCGTATATCTACGAGAAGGCCCGCGGCCACACCGCTCGCGGCCGCGATCGGTAGATCAAGATTGAGCGGGACGCCGACGGTCGCGACGGCGAGGGCGACGGTGCCGCCGACGAGGCCGGCCGCCGTCGTCCCGGCGTTCTTCATAGCGGGCAACAAAAGTGCCAGAAACACGAGCGGAAGAGCGAACTCCAGCCCGAGCGCGTCCGGAACGCCGGCGCCGAGTACCGCGCCGAGGGCGGTTCCGATCTGCCAGACGACCCAGAGCGAAAACGCGATGCCGAGGTAGTACGGGAGCCGACTTCGCCCGTCGTTCGTCTCGTACTCCGCCACGGAGGCGGCGTACGCCTGATCGGTCAACACGTAGGCGGCTACCCCGCGCATGCGGAGCGTACATTCCCGGAGATACGGTGCGATCGAGGCGGAGTACATGACCATTCGGACGTTGATGACGACCGCTGTCCCGACGACGACGAGAAACGGGGCGTTTGAGCCGATGAGATCGATCGCCGCCAACTGCGACGCGCCCGCGAAGACGATGACGGACATCCCGACCGCCTCCCCGATCGTCAACCCGGCGCTGATCGCGGTGATCCCGGTAACGAGCGCGAACGGTAGGATGCCGACGAGGATTGGCCCGGCCGCCCGAACACCGGCCACGAGATCCCGATGGAGCCACTCGGAAGACGACATACCACGTGCTTCGGGGAGAGCCGGAAATCGCTATCGATCGCGGCCGCCCGTCTTTGATTCGATTTACAGGCACATCTACGCCGTGGGCTGGGCGTCGGCGTCCCGGCGCCGCTCGGTCCCCGTTGCGGGTCGTCCGGCCTCGGGCGGTGGAATTATATTTGATCGAACCGTATCTTATGGCAGTGAGTGTCACTATCGAACTCCGTGCGTTCGACGCCGGTGACGAGGGGTTCGTCGAGGACGCGTGGGCGCTGAAGGAGCGGATCCGTCGCCAAGACGGGGTGCTCAAACAGCGCCGCGGGTTCTTCACCGACGCCTACCGTCGATCGAAGGTGTTCGCCCTCGTCGAACCGGGGTACGACGATGAGTCGCTGGTCGGGTTCGCGTCGACGCGCCGAGACGGCTACATCCTCTTTTTGGCTGTCGACCCCGAGTACCGTGGCGAGGGGTTCGGTCGACAACTGGTCGCCGCTGTCGCCGACGATCACGATTCGGTCACCTGCCACGCGCGGGCTACGAACGACGACGCGCTCTCGTTTTATGATCACCTCGGCTTCGAGGTCGAGCGCCGCGTCGAGAACTACTACGAGGATTCGGGCGACGCGTACTACCTCCGCTTGGGCGACGGCGGGATCGCCTCGAAGCTTTCGCGGTTCGTCCCGGGCGCGTAGCCGGGCGTCCACGTGCCGCCGCGGAGACGACAACGCTTTCCACCCCGCCTTCTGAACCCGAAGTATGGACGGCCGCACGCGCGAGTATCTCAAGGGTCGGTTTGGCGACTACTACCGCCGGACTGCCGTCTCGCCGCCGCCGGCGGGAAACGAGCGCGAGTGGGGCTACATCACCTGGAGTTCGGGCGGGACGACGATGGTCCGACACCACTCGTTGCTCGACATCGCCGGTGGCGGCGACCTCGGTGGGTTCCTGGCGGGCGAGCGTCCCCGACACGTCTACTTTTCCGCGGGGCGGTACGACGACCCTGACGCGGGGACGATGGGGGGGAAGGGATGGCGGGGCTCGGACCTCGTCTTCGATCTCGACGCCGACCACCTCCCCGGCGTCGACCCGGAGACGACAACCTACGCCGAGATGCTCGAGGAGTGTAAGGGAGCCCTACGTCGGTTACTCG
>NZ_JBKEGK010000030.1:0-18524 GCF_046710025.1 Natronomonas sp.
CGGGCGCCACGTTCGTTGTCTTCGGATACCTGCTGGCTGCCCATGACGTCGTCGCTGGACTCGTCTTTGCCGACGCGCAGGCGGCGTTCTCGGCGACAGTACTTATCGTCGGCGGCGTGAACCTTCTCCGGGGATTTTGGACGCTCACCTCACACGCGATAGAGGGACTCGGCAGGCCGAGCGTGAGTTTCCGCACGAAACTCTACGGACTGCTCTTCAGCACCCCTGTCCCGGCGGTCTTCGGTGCGGAGTTCGGCGCGATGGCTGGCGCTGTCGGCTACGGTATAATGAATCTCGTCATTTTCGGCTACGTCAGCTACTACGCACGCGATGTCCTCGGCCGAATACCAGTTGATACACGGTTGGCTGCTCACCTCTTCGTCGGCCTGTTTTCGTCGTTCGTGTCGGCGACTGGGGTTGTCGCTGCTCTCCGCACGGTCGGCCTGCCATCGGTCGCTATCGCGATCACGGCCGCGGCCGCCTGCCTCGTCGGCTTCGCGGGCGTCATGCTGGCCATCTCACGGCCGACCCGCCGGGCAACCTACAGAGCGGTCGAGTTGTGTTTCGACCTCGTCCGCTCGACCCCCAAGTGAGCCGGTGTGTGTCCGGCACGTGGTGATCGAACGTCCCATACGGAGTCAATTCGATCATCTATGCTTGCCGGCTTTCCATGACAGGTCCGGCTCATCGGTATGCGTTCGTGAGTCCGGGCGCCCCGTCCGACGTACGACTTTTTTATACGACAGCGACTAGCGTTTAGTTGATGGGCAGTAGACAGTATCTTCCGGACGGATTTCGATCCCGGTACGCAATCAAGCTGTTAGCTGTCTCGCTGCTTATTATCGCGGTGATTGTCGCTGGCGGGACGGTGATCGCGTATCAGGTCTCCGATCGGGTAACTGAAGAGCAGTTGCGATCGATCGAGGCCAGTGCGGAACTTGAAGCCGAGAGTCTCGCTAGATGGCTCGAGGGTGAACAGGACTCGATCCGTCTTCTGTCCTCACACAACGGTATTAAACCGTCTAATCGAACGGTCACTGATGAAACACTTACGAGACAATTAAATCAGGCGCCGGACGAACTCGTCAGCCTCCACGTCGTCGAGCGTGCGACGGAACAGCCGTCGAACGGGACGACCGAGCAGATCGTTTCCAGCACTGACGATATTGAACAGGAGGAACTCGCTGCGACCAATATTGACTGGGGCGAAAACGCTGACGGCGAGGAAGTGCCGTTCCAGTTCGATAGCACCGAGGATATACTGGTTTCGTGGGTGTATCTAGATGGAGGAAACATGTCCGTGGCGATTGCCTCACCGACCCCTGATGGGGCCCACGTGTTGATCGGCGAGTATCGTCCGAGCGCCCGAATAACGAGAACGGCAGATGCGTTCGATGGGGCGAGCACCGTCGTACTTGGCGGCGTGAGTGCCTATGTGATGTTTGAAAAGAACAGACCGAACGAGTTCCGGCCATACAAGGGCGAGTCAACCGTCACCGATGTCGAATCTCAGATCGATGCCCGCGAGAACCAGTTTGCACCGATAAACGGCTCCGAGCTAGGCGAAAGGGAAGTCAGAGGGTATCACAGCGTTCCGAGCGACGGTATCAATTGGGTGGTTGTCAAAGAAGTTCCACGGTCAAGTGCGCTAGCAGTGACCGATCGGATTCAGCGCTATCTGATGGGGTTGATCGGGTTCGTGTTTGTCGGATTTTTGTTTCTTAGCGGGATGATCCATTACGGTCCGATCAGGTCGGTCAAAAGGCTGTCAACACAAGCGGATGCGATCGCGAGTGGCGACCTAACGGTCGAAATCGAGGCCGACGACCGGGGTGATGAGGTCGGGCAACTTCAGAGAAGCCTAACGAAGATACAATCGTATATCGAGACGATCACCGAGCAGGCCGAAAAGATCGCACGGCGAAGGTTCGACGACGAGGCGCTTGAGGAGAACATCCCCGGCCCCGTGGGCGAGGCGATGGTCGCAATGAGCAACGATCTCGAGCGGTTCATCGCCGAGAGTAAACACCGCGAGCAGCGCCTCGAAGTATTCAATCGGGTCCTCCGGCACAACCTCCGGAACCAGATCGACGTAATCAACAGCCATACGGAGCAGCTGGCCGAGCAAACAGACGGTGACCACGCCGAAGCGATCCTGTCGGCAACGGATCGGCTAGCGGAAACTGGCACGCGCGCGCGCCGGATTGATCGCCTCATGGCGCGTGATCTCGAACCGACGACAGTCGATCTCACAACGGTGCTCCCCGATTTGCTCGCGGACATCGAGTCCGAAGGGATCACCGTCGAGACGGATTTTCCGTCGACGGCCACGCTCCGAACCGATGAAGAAACACTCCGGGCAACGCTCGTGAGCCCGTTGGAAAACGCGATCAGATACGCCGACGCAATGGTTACGGTCTCTGTCGAGTCAACAGGAAGCGGCTACTGCGTCGTCATCACCGACGATGGGCCGGGTATTCCGGCAACCGAACTCGATTCACTGGCGGCTGGCACCGAAACCGACCTACAGCATAGCCGGGGACTCGGACTCTGGCAGCTCAAATGGGGCACCGATTCTCTCAACGGTGCGCTCACGTTTGAGAACGAGGAGGGAACGACGGTCCGGATTCGACTGCCAGATATCAGCGCGAATGATTCGGAAGCTGAGCCCCCATGATACGCTGTTGCTTACCCGGTTTTGCAGCACGAACGCACTCGCTTGCAGATCACGCAGCATCGTCGAAGGCTGCGCCAACCGGCCGTTAGCCCCCTCCGCCGAGAGATTCGCTCACCCGTTGGGATCGACAACCTCGCCGCACCCGGGACAGTCGGCCCAGATGCCACGGTCACCGTCCTCCGTCTCGTAGTCGATGAGCACGTGTACCCGACGTATTTCACGCCCACAGTTGGGACACGTGCCAAGGATAGCGTCGGGGTCGGTCATGAGAACTAGATTGGGCGGTTATACCGATTCACCGCCCGCGTGATAGTAAATCTTTGTCAGACATGCGGCAAACCGGCACTCAGGGCACGAGCAAACAGGTGGCACTGACTGCGGACGAATAGAGCGTGTGTGGGCTCACTTCTCTGCGTCCGCCGATGTTGGTGGAAGAGAAACCTACACAGAATCGGTATGTGTGTAGTATTTTCTGAGTGAAACGTCATCCGCTGGATTTATATTGCTAATATGTATTTTGTGTGGTATGTACGATCTGACCGGGTTTCAGCGAGACTTACTGTACGTCGTCGCCGGACTGGACGAGCCGCACGGCCTCGCCATCAAGGATGAACTCGAGGACTACTACGAGTCGGAGATCCACCACGGGCGTCTCTACCCAAACCTCGACACGCTGGTCGAGAAGGGCCTCGTCGAGAAAGGCGAACGGGACAAACGGACGAATTTCTACACGGCGACGCGGCGCGGCCAGCGTGAGATCGACGCCCGACGCGAGTGGGAACACCAGTACGTCGACGCGGCCGACGAGGGGTAACCCTACGCGGCCCCTCTGCCGGAGTCGAACGTAGACGAGGTGTGCGTCACGCTCCGATACACACTTATTGAGGAGAGCTATCACGAAACGGGTCGATACGCTCCCCAACTGAGTTGTCCAGGGGGGCTAAATTGAATACTGTCGAGGCCGCAGAAAGATCATCAATGACAGACAGTTCATTTAACGATACGCTTGATCGGGCACTACGAGGAAAGTACGTTCGCGTCCACACCGAGACCGGGGTGTTCGAAGGCTGGGTCGACCGCGTTCACGGCAACCGTGGGAGTGTCGTCCTACACGATGCGACGAACACGACAACCGACGAATCACTCGGGAGCGTGTTCATCCGCGTCTGCGAGGCTGTCGAGGTGTTGAAGCCCAGAAAACGCATCGAATTCGTGCCACTTGAAGAACTCTCCCCGTATCCTGAGTACGATATCGATTTCACACCCGAGGACGGCATAATCCGGCGGTGTTATCGAAATCAGTTCCCGGGCAGTTTTCCCGTCGTTCGGGAAAACGGGACGATCCTCGACGGTCACAAACGGGTCGCAGCGGCCGAGATCGCTGGGCTTGAGCGCCTGCCGGTCGAAGTGATTGCCGTTACTGACCAACAGGCGGCAGATCTGTTTCGTGTCGCGCATCGGGATGACGCCGAAACAGCAGATGCACCGGCCGAGTCCGATGAGGCCACGGCCGATGTGACTAACGACACGGAACGTGAGACAGAGGACACAGAAGCTATAGATGACACAGAAGACACAGAAAATACAGGAGGCACAGAAGACGAACGCAACGACGATTCGGGGGTTGTGTTCGGATATGATGTTTGATCGACCGTCTCTCGTGAGATCGGATGCGATGATGGAAGCCCGATCTCTCGTGCGCAGCAATACGGCTTGACGGCGCATTGATGCTACCCAACGCTCAGGCACAATGCGATCACGCCGACCGAAGGATACCGAACAAGGCGCTCAAGAGGGTTTCATTTCCCGAACAGCACCGTCGGGAACCGCTGGAGGACCTCCGACGGTTTCTCATATCGATGGAGGCTGGCCATACGCTCAGGTATCCTCATTTTTGATGAGTTCTACGTCGCCCGCTCACTCATCGGACGGCTGCTCCGTATCGAACTCGACGACGATCGATGCGCTCGTGGGGGCGTAGATGTCCATCTCCTTGGCCTTCGAGGAGTGTCGCTTCCCGGCGACCTCGACCAGGCCGACCTGCTGGAGTCGATCGAGGTGATAACAGACGTTTTGCAGCGAGGTTCCGGTCTCGGTAGCGATCTCCGAGGCGGCCTTCGGCGACTCGTGGAGGGTCATGACTATTTCGCGAGCGGCCTCGGTAGCGAGCACCTCCAGCGACATGCCGTCTTCCACGACGTTAATCGTTCGCTGACCGGTGTCGCGCTCGTCTGGAAGCTGCTCCGGCAACAGATCCTGCACTGACATGCTATGCACCCCCCATCGATCGGGACCCGGGGGCTCCGAGCAACTTGTGATCGGTACGTCGGCTATGCGAATCAGCGAGGGGGTGGATAGACGATCCAGCGGACATTGTTCATCTGAATATGAGTAACTCAACTATCCTGTAGTAGGGAGCTAGCTATCCAAATTTGTCTCTTTGGCCCGGCTAGTAGTATGGAGAAATCGGTTTTCACCTCGGCAGGCGGGCGATCTTCGACGTGTAGTTCCGCTCTAGTCGTGGCTGTGGTGGGTGCTTGTTGCTTGCAGTAGCGCCAGTCTCCGTCCGGCGGGGTAGATCTGCATCGATCCGGGACGGTGCTGTAGACTGTCGTCCCCGCATCCCGTCTAAGCGGTATCGCTCCGCCGAGCCCGCTGATACGTTACTGATGGGCACTTGGCTACGTCAGTAATTTTCAAACCGGTTTGATTCGAGCCAGAGACGCTTACCCGCTTGAGTTCGGCCCATTATCTCGGTACGACCTCCGTATCAGCGTCATTGAGGCGGAGCCTTGCTCTCACGTGGCGCCGGACTGTCGGCGGCGTCTAGGCGCGTGATCTAGATTCTTAGAAAGATAAAATAAGTCAGCGTGCGTGTAACCCAGTACGTATGATTGCCGTCCCGGTCGTCTACCATCTCTCGGCACCGTCCCACGCGGAAGCGTGCACCTGTGTCGCCGACACGACTGGCCGGTGACGAAGCATCGAGACTCATGAACGAGCGCGACAACACTCCCCGTGCCGACGCGAAGACGGTCCCGATAGAAACGCTACCGTATCCTGTCGCCCGGTACAGGGTGTCCGCCGATACGGTCGTGTTGGATTCGACAAACGAGCCGTTCGTGTCGGCGTTCGGCACGGGTGCGTCCGCACCGACGCTGCGAGCGTGGTGGCGGGAAAATGGGTTCAGAGCCGAGCAAGGCGGCGGCCCCGATGCCGTCTGCGAGGCACTCCTGGCCGGGAATCGAACTGATACGATGATCCGGACAGATAACGACGCTGACGACGGGTCGATGTACCGCCTCGGTGTAGTCCCGAACGGCGACCAGACTACCGGGACACTGACCCTGATCGAACGACAGCCGGACCCCGGTATGGGATCGATAGGCGATCACATCGCCAGTGCGATCAGCCACGACCTCCGCAACCCGCTTGACGTGGCCAAAGCACGGGCACGAGCGGCTCGGGAGACCGGTGACAGGGAGCACTTTGACCGCCTCGACCGTGCCCACGACCGCATGGAGCGAATCATCGGTGACGTCCTCACCCTAGCCCGACGGGACAAGGCCATAGACACGACCGCGAGCGTTGCCATCGCGGATGTCGCCAGGGACGCCTGGCAGGCCGTCGAGACGGGGGCGACGGAACTCACCGTCGCGCAGGACCTCCAGAAGACGGAGGCTGCCCCCGACCGCCTCCAGCGGCTCTTCGAGAACCTGTTCCGCAACGCCGTGGAACATGGTTCCACGAGCAGTCGGACGGAGTCCGACGACACTGTTGAGCGCGGGGCTCCGGGGACGCCGACGGCATCAAAAACCGGCGACGCTCCGGAACCCGGGCCTGACGGCGGGACGGCAGCGGATGCCCCGCCTCTTTCGATCCGGGTCGGACCGATGGCCGACGGGTTCTTTATTGCTGACGACGGGTGTGGCGTTCCGCCCGCAGAGCGCGAGCGTGTCTTCGAACCCGGATACACCGTCGCCGGTGATGGGACGGGACTCGGGTTGACCATCGTAAAGCGCATCGCGACGGCCCACGGGTGGACGGTCACCGTGGCCGAAAGCGATAGTGGCGGTGCTCGCTTCGAGGTTACCGGCCTTGCATAACCGGAGGTTCAAACCGTGGCCGTCGCAATCGGCAGGTACGAGTCGCAATGAGAATTTGATATGGACGAACAACTGACACACGCCCCGATGGGGGTCATTGAAGTAGCTGTAGATGGCGAGATCACGGCCGCCAACCCCGCTGCGGCCGACCTTCTCGACACCGACCCCGAAGCGCTCTCCGGACGGGAGGCCACGGAAGTGCTGCCACAATCAGCCGCGGGCACACTCCACGACGCGCTCGCCGCCGACCCGCCCGTCGAGCGATCGATCGAGGAGTACTACCCCACCATCGACAGTTGGCTCGCGACCGAGGTCACCGTCGTCGAGGACAGCACTATCCTGTATACACGAGATGTGACCGCCCGGCGCACCGACCAGCAGACTATCGACCGCCTCCGCCAGCGTCTCTCGCGCTTGGAATCGATCGACGCGTTAGTCGCGACGGTACTCCGGCGGGTCATCGATGCCTCGGCGCGCGAGGAGGTCTGGGAGACGGTCTGTCAACGCCTGGGGACGACAGACCTGTACGAGTTCGTCTGGATCGGCGAACGGGACCTCACCGACGATCGACTTCAACTGGTGGCTTCCGCGGGGGATGCTCCCGACGTTCTTGATGCGATCGACGCTGAACTGTCCGCGGACACCGCGCTCCCGGAACAGCACGCCGTTGAGACTGGGGCAACGCGTCTCGTGGAGACGATTCCGGAGGACGAAGAGATCCCGCGGGAGCTACGCGTCGCGGCGTTCAGCCGTGGACTCCAATCGGCGCTCGCAGTGCCACTAACATCGGACGATACTGTCTACGGCGTCATGGGCGTATACGCGACACGCAAATCGGGATTCAGCACGCAAGAACAAGCTACCCTGAACACGCTCGGGGCAGTGGCGGGGTTTGCGGTGAACGCAATCAAACAATCAGACCTCCTGTTTGCCGACACCGTGACGGAATTGCGTCTCGAGGTCCGTGACGGGGACCTCCCGCTCGTTGAAGCCAGTGCAGCCGTCGACCGGCCTCTCTCGCTGGCGGGTGCTGTCGCCAGGGACGACGATATCGTCGTGTGCTACCTGCGCACCGAAGGCGGCACTGATCAGTTGCTGCCGGTCGTGCAGGACCACTCGGCCGTCGCCGATGTCCGGCTCGTTGAGGACAGCGATACGACATCACTAATCGAGGTGACGCTGGCCGGGCCGACCCCGATCACAACGCTGGTCGACTGGGGGGCGACAGTTACCGATGCAACCTACAATGGTGAGACGGCCGACCTCGTCGCCGAACTCCCGCCGGACAGCGACGTCCGAGCCGCCGTCGAAGCGGTTGACAAGCGGTTCGAGGACACGAACTTACGGGCCCGGAGTGAACGCCCGCGGGAGCCGGAGACGATGGAGGCGTTCCAGCGCCAACTCGAAGAGTCACTCACCGAGAAACAGCGGCGCGTGCTCAGAGCCGCCCATCTCTCGGACTACTTCGAATCACCGCGGGGTAGTACATCCGAGGAGGTCGCGGAGGCGCTCGACATCTCTGGCCCCACCGTTCTGTATCACCTACGGAATGCGCAGCGGGAACTGTTGAACGCTTTCTTCGGCGGTGACGGCGCAACAACGCCGGACCGATGACAGCCGACGTGGCGCATGCCTGTGCCCGCCCGAACTCAGTATCCCTCGCGGTCGACGCCCGAAAACGTCTCCAGTAGGGTCTCCGCATCCGGAAGGAGCCGGCAGACCCGTTCGCGAAGCGCGTCAGTCCGAGCGTCGAGGGTGGTAAACTCGTCGTGATCCGCGAGGCGTTTCGGCGGCAACTCGGCGGCGATGACGGATCGCTTCGATTCCAACTCAAAGTATTCTCCGAGGAGTTCGTAAGCCAGTACCCGACATTGCTGGTCGACAGCCGCCCTGACGTCCTCACGTTCGACCGGCTTACAGAGGTAATCGTCAAACGGCAATTCCAGAAGATCCAACCCTGGGTCGATGGCTGTTATCATGAGTATCCGGGTACGCATATCGTATCCGCGTAGCTCCCTCAGAACCTCGTCGCCCGAAAGGTTCGGCATATGTCGATCCAACAGGATGACGTCAGGCGGCTCCGACGGGTCGACCGCCTCTAGTGCCTTCGTGCCGCTGTAGGCGATGGTCACCTCCGCAACCCCCTCCAACCGAAGTGCGTACGCATCGGCGACTTCCTTTTCATCGTCGACCATGAGGACCTGAGGTTGGTCGACGTGCATCCCGCCTGCCATTTGAGTACACTATCCCCTACAGCGTTTAATACCCGCGGTTTCTTATCAGTCACGCGAGAGGACTGACGGGCTTCACGCGACTGGTCTACAGGCGGAGGAGGCCGAGGCAGTTCACGGCATGCTGCTACGTGTCTTGCTTAATACAATCGCAGTCCCGGAACTCGCAACCGCATGCGACATGAGCTCGCTTCGATAGCGAACCGGGTTCGACGGCTGTTTTGCAAAAACTCTGACGCCCGATGGCGGGAATGCGCTGATTGCAACGCTCAAACGCCGATTTGAGCCTCAAACGGATTTTTTTCCAAACGGACGTATCGACACGTATGCAGCAACAACGCCAGAACACGACCAGGACGGCAGCCGCTGAGGAGGTACTCGGGCCGTCGGCAGTCAGGACGCGGTGTGAGCAGTTGTGCCTCCGGAACTACGACGAGAACCGATCCTATCGGGTTCGGCTCTCGGTATCCCGGCCGGACAGTTCTCCTCAGGACGGGGGCGCGGTGCGAAACAGTGGGGCGAGAACGGACGATAGTCAGTACGAATACGAGGCGACGTACGAACTCGCTCCCGGAGCGGTGACGACCGAAATGGAGATCGTCCCGGCCGGACGATATGACGTGAGCGTCGTGGGAGCGGCCGATCCGGCCGGAGGCGACGAGAGCGACAGGGGTACCAAGCCGGTCGAGGAGGCCACAACGTGTAACGTCGGCGACAAACCGCCGCAGACGATCGTCGTTGAGGTCGGCAACGGAATCGTATCGGTTACTGAAGGGATCATCGGCTGACATCAAGCACAGACACCGATTGAGGACTCACTTTTGCAATGGCCCGTGGCTGTGCGGATCGGCCGTCTCTATCACTACCCCGTGGGCCACGCCGTCTGAGGTGGCGGATTCACTTTCGCAGCCGCTGTCTCACTGATTGAACCTTCTTTTCGATCCGATGCCGTCGACGCAGCAATGCATCCACCAGCAACTGTCCCCCGATCATCAGAATAAATGTTAAAACCACGATACCAGTGAGGACGCCCAAGATGCTCCCTCTCGATGCAACGGCTAGTAAAAAGGCTGTCACGCAAATGAAAAGCGCGCCAAATACCCCGACACCCAGAACTGTCGATGACAGGTTCAAACGCTTATTAGTACGCATGGATACGCTCGTATGTAATTCAGTAGGATCGTAATAAAAGACGTATCGAACGCTCTAATCGGCGTTTGAGCCTTCGAATATGTTTTTATTTTCATCGCTGTAGAACCTATATGAGCATGCGGTGTTCCCGCCGTCGCGCCCTCCAACTCCTCGGGACGTCCGGAGCGGTTGCTGCAACCGCCGGATGCCTGAGTTCCGGTAGTCTCGAGGACTACGCGCTTATCGCAGGCGAACTGGACCTGTCGTCGATCGAGTCACTGGCGAGAACCGGACACCTGTGGCCCGATCCGACCGCTATCAGAGCGACCACTCGAGTCGACTTCACCGACGAAACAAAGACACGGTATGTCTCCGAACTGTTCGACACCGGTAGTGTGACGGCCCAACAGTGGCCGCTCGTGTGGCGAGTACCGTGGGGGAAAGGCACGGCGCCGCGCCCGACGTTCTTCCAGCGCGATGGCATTTTTTACGAAGCTGCGATAACCGACGAACAGTATCTCGAGCGTGAACGGTGGCACTTTGCGGTCGAACGGGTCGATGAGACACCGCCGGACGACGCGACGGTCGAACGAACACCAATCGATCTCTCGGCACAGGACGAACGAGTGATCGAGGCAGCACTCGACGCCGTCTATGCGGGGAATGATGGGTTTCTCGGTGAGCCTGAATTCGAGACACTACAGACCGTCGAGTATCATCAGGGGCTCGACGCAGACACCAGTGAACTCGTCCCTAACCCGCCGTTTGATTTCATTCAGCACGAACACAGCGAGGAACACTTTCGCCCCGTCACGGACCAACGGACGGTCCGTGTCCCGGAATGGACGTACACCGTCGATGAAGTTGCGGGCACCCCCGAGGAGTTCATGGAGTATGCGAGGGACGCGATCATAAAATATGATCTGACTGCAAACGATATCTCGGCAGCCGCTCGCGACGTGATGGACGATGTTATCAGCGAGGAAAACCGCCGCCGCTACGAAGAGGGTGCGCCGCCTTCCGAGGAACTCGCTGCCGTCTTGGAAGCGCTCGGCATCGCCGATGACCTCCAGCCAATAGACAGCTACGACGACCGGGTCGATTTCAAAAACGTGGTCGCCGAGTATCAAGACGCAGTGCATCAGTTTGGCCTAATTGTGACGCCTTGAGTTTCTCCCCGGTATAAGACGCGAGGTCTTCTCATCGCATTTCCGTCGTTGATGACGCCGCTTAACACTCGGCCACCGTAGAGAAAGAGTTTATAAATATCCCACAAGCAGGTTTGCAGATGATGAGGTACACGTAGTTCGATGATTGATCTCCCCTTCGCGGTACTCTTCAGCAGGCATCGGCTCCGTCGGGTTCGTCGGACGATCGGCCGTGAGGTGTCGGATTTCGCTGTCGATGTTGAGGCCGACCCCGAGCGGACAGCACTCGTTTCTACCCCGTTCAAATCGGTGGAGGATACCAGTACTCGCTTGGATCAACTGGAAACCATACTGCTCGAACAGTCCGACCGACGAGCGGTGTTTCTGACCATCTACACCGAAATGACTCGGGAGACAATCCGGGTTATCGAATCGGGTGCGTTTAATGATCCGGACTGGATGAAGCAGTATCTCGTTCGCTTTGCGGAGTATTACAGACGGGCATTCCATAACTACGAACGCGGCGCGCTGGCCGACGTGCCTGATCCGTGGATTGTAGCCTTCGGAACCGCGCTCCGCGGCGACGCACTCGTCATGCAGGACGCACTTTTGGGCATCAACGCCCACATCAACTACGACCTCGCGTTGGCGCTCTCGGAGATCGGGCTCGATCCGGATCGCCCCGAAAAGTACGCTGATCACACCCGCATCAACGAGATACTCTACCGGCTGGTGAGCGTCCAACAGGAACTACTGTCCCGGCAGTATGCCCCCGGCCTATCACGGGTTGGCGAACAACTCGGGCGGCTAGACGACATAGCCGCGGGCGTAGGCCTCCGGAGGGCCAGAGCGCATGCGTGGGAGGTAGCCGAGCTTCGATCCGATGTCGGGTGGTCCCCGATCGAACGGTACACTAGGTGGGTACTGAGCCGGACTGCGACGGGTGGGGCGTATCTCCTGCTCCAGCCAAAATTGAGTCCGGAGGCGATACAACTGCTTCGGGAGGTCGAACGCGGTGAGTTCGACCTCTTGTCCTACGCTCAAGCGTTCCACGACCGTGCCGGGACCGTTCGGTGAGTGAGTTGATCGGGGACAGCTCCCGATACAAACGAGAGCACGTTGCTGCATTCACCCCGTGCATTCAGTGTGAATAAGGAGCGCGTTCCGGCGTTCAGATCGTGAAACCGACACCGCCGGTACGGTCCGACGCAACACCTATTCTTCTCCCGCGCATACCACTTCTCGTGTCACAGACACGTGCTCCGGTTGATCCCGAACAGCTCGTCGATCGGCTACCGGCCCCACTAGGGGCGTGGAGTCGAACCGACGACACCGGCGGTATTGTTGAGTACCGAATCCCCGGCGACGATGGGGTCTGTGCAGCGGCGAAGCTAACCATCCGGCCCGACCTGCTCGGCGATCACGCCGTTCGACTCGACCGAAAGCAAGGATGTCAAAGCGTCGGAACCAGTCGGTTTGACGATATTACGACGGCCGTCGAGACGGTTGAAGCTGAACTCCGTGCGGCCGACTACTGACGGGACCGTTGTACAGACGCTCTATTACACCGACACGACGCGTATCGAGCGATTCCACGAATTGTCGGTGGCGTGCCCCCACAGGTCGAGACGGTCGCTGAGTGCTGTCGGTCCACATTGAGTGCCTCCTTTTATGTTTGCCTAAATTTATGTGAGCGGAACTGCGGTGAGACATTGAAAAAAGGTTGTTTCGAGTGTATTCGCCACCGTCGGCGACGCTCGGCCTTCCCGGTGGAGAGTCCCCACCGGTCGTCCCCTGTTCGTTGAGGATTGCCTCGCGGGCGGCTCTTCGTTTGCAGGGCAGTCGGTGCAAGGCCGTCGCATCCGGAGCGTGTCGACGGACGCTACGAACTCGTTTTCAGCCTCGGATGTTCTTATGCCTTCCCGGTGAGACGCATCGTGTATGTCCCTCCAACTTACGCGGACAGTCGCTGACGGTATCGGACGGGTGTTCACCCGAACGGGCGCGATCCTGCTCGCGGCCCTTCTGGCGATTCAACTCCTCGTGCAGGCGTCAGTCAACACCGCCTTCGTCGGGTTATTGCCATCCGAGGCGGCCGCCGAGGCCGAAAGCATGGTCGGTCTAACGCTACCCATCCCGGGTACCGTCGCCGCCGGCCTGTTCGTGTTTGGCATCCTGCTCAGCACCGTCTACTTCGTGACCCTTTCGCGGGCGCTAACCCGGCCACGGGACGCGCTGTCGACGTTTCCAGCCGAGTTGTACACGCGTCGGATCGGACGCGCAACGGTGTCGATGTTCGTCGGCGGAGTCGTGGTCAGCTTTTCGGTGACGCTCGGCCTGGCACTTTTGATCCTCCCCGGCGTGTTCCTCGCGGCGTGTTTCCTGTTTTTCATTTTCGCCGTCAGCGTCGAGGACCGCGGCGTCGTCGGCGCGCTCAAGCGGAGTTGGGCGCTCTCGCGGGGCAACCGCCTGAGACTCGCGGCGGTAGTGTTCTTTGCCGGCGCGATCGGTGCCGTCACCGGCGGCGCGGGATCGCTCCTCCAACTCGCCGGCACGCCGGTCGTCGCCGACCTCGTCTCCGTCGTGCTCAACAGCGTCCTGTTCGTCGTCCTCTACGGGATCATCGCCGCGGCGTACCTCCAAGTCGGGGGCGAACCCCGGAAGGAACACGGCCGATCGGGAACGACACACCCACTGGGCGGGGCGGGCACCCCCGACCGATAGCCCGGGGGCACTTCCCATCAGACATCTGATCGACCGCCTGAAACGGTTTGTAGGAGGACCACATAGCCTCGAGTATGTACGACGATATCTTGTTTCCGACGGACGGTAGCGACGGCGCGAACGCCGCCCAAGAGCACGCGATCGAACAGGCTCTGGCGCACGATGCGACACTGCATGTCCTCTACGTGATCGAGGACACGTTCCCGGCGGTCGAGGCCGACGCGCCCGATATGCTGGCTGAACTCGAACGTGAAGGCGAACGTAGCCTCGAGACCGCCCGGGCTCAGGCGAACGCCGCCGACGTCGAGTCGATCCGCGGGACGGTCGCCAGCGGGTCGCCGTACAGACAGATCCTGGCGTACGTCGACGAACACGACATCGATATGATCGTGATGGGAACGCACGGGCGACGTGGGATCGACCGGTACCTGCTCGGTAGCGTCGCGGAGAAGGTCGTCCGATCCGCGGACTGCCCCGTGGTCACGGTTCGCTCCGACGAGTAAGTGACCCCGTCGGGAGAGGCGGGGTGGCTCCGTCCCGAAAGAGTATGGGCGTCTCGCCCCTACGCGACGATATGGCTGCGTTCACCCTCTACGTGCAGTTACGCGAGGACGAGGCGCCAGATGACGTCGAGGACCTGCTCGGTCCGTTCGTTGCGGCGTACGACTCGGCCGAGTACGAGATCTCGACCGTTGACGACAACGATCAGGAGGGCGTCGTCGTGCCCGACAAGGCCCTCGCGATCGACGACGTCGACGCGTTTGCCGAGATCTTCCAGGAACTCAACGAGGATCCGGCCGTCCACGACCTGAGCCTGTGGGGACCAGGATCGTCGCGATTCCCCGTCCGGGCGTACCACCACGCACTCCGGAGCCTCTCAGACCCCGATCGCTATCAGTTCCACGCGCTCAACAATCGGGAGACGCTGGTCATCTGCGACACCCCGAGTGACCTCCAGCAGGCGAGAGAAGATATCGGGTCGGCCGGCCTCGTGACGGGCGGAAGTGCGAAGTTCTAGTTCGACCACTTCGGTTCGCGTCACGACGGTGGCAACGCTGACGCCACGGTCGCCCCGATCATTCCAATCAACGCTGTAGTATTTGTCGTACAAAAGCAACGAGCTTCGGTAACAAGGACCCCAGTATAGGGGTTCAAATCACATGCGTATCGCGCGATTGACATAAAACAGAGATGGTCGGTGTCGGCAAGCTCTGGCGGTGGGTGACACCCACCTAAACGTCGACTGATACTACTCCCAACTTGCCCACCAAAGTATCCAGTATTATTTCCGCCCCTGGTCTCCGCATCAAGAGTGAAAACGTCAGTATCCAGTGTAACCCGATTATGAAACACCGAAACCAATGACTGATTTCAGACCACCCGATAGCGCTCGACCAACACGCCGACTCTCCGGATGTATGACCCGGGCCGGCATCGGAGCAGGAGTGACGCTCGTGCTGAGTGTAGTTCCGGTCGGTGGGCTTGTTGCACCTGCGATCGGTGGCGGGGTAGCGAGCTGGATTGCTCGCGACACACGTTCAACCGGCAGTCGTATCGGTGCCACAGCCGGCGGCTTGGTCACGCTGCTGTTATTACCACTGGTTTTATTATGATCGCGATCGCGTCATCTATCTCACCTGCTGCAGCGGTCGGCGCGTTTGGGCTCACAGTTCTGACCGCTGTGTACGTGATCGGGAGTGCTGCCGTAGCCGGGGATCTTGCCGAGGACATCGCGCTGAATCGGAGATCTGAGACGGAACCCACCGAGGAGCCGCTTGCGCGATTGAAGCGGCGATACGTCGACGAGAAAATCGACAACGTGGAGTTTGAGCGCCGAGTTGAGACGTTAATTGAGGCTGGCCGCACGTGTGAACGCAACATCACACCGGACAGCAAGGATCCGTCCCAGTAAAAGGAATCACTGAGAGATCGCTAGCAGCCAGCCACCGTGCTATCGCGTGTCTTAGCTACAGACGAGTGCCGATGCTAGTCAGGCGGCAGATTCTCGAGAAGTGACAACAGGGGTCACGCTTCGGGCGTGACCTACAGCTCGAGGACGGCCCGGAACCGCGCCTCGTTCTCGATCATTCGTCCGTACGCCGTCTCGACCTCTTCGAGCGGGTACGCCTCTATTTCGGGCGTGATCTCCCGGAGCGAACTAAACTCCAGCGTGTCCTGGGAGTCCCGAGCGTCGCCGGAACCCCAGCCCTCGACCGATCCGGCGGTTCCAATGAGGTGTTGGGCGTTCACCGGAACATCCTCGCCGGGGACGCCGACGACGATCACCGAGCCGTCGATCCCGACCCCCTCGACGACCGACGCGATCGCGTCGCTCGAGGGCGCCGTCGCGAGGACGCCGTCCGCGCCACCGAGCGCTTGGAGCCGCTCCGCGGGGTTGGTTTCGGCCGCGTTCACGAAGTGGTCGGCCCCTAACTCCGCGGCGAGTGGCTCCTTGTCCGAACTCCGTGAGATAGCGACCGTCTCGTAGCCGGCGGCATGAGCGTACTGGATGCCGAGGTGGCCGAGCCCGCCGACACCTTGGACGGCGACGAGGTCGCCCGGCTGTAAGTCGGCGTTTCGGAGCGCGTTGTACGTCGTGACGCCAGCGCACAGCAGCGGCGCCGCATCGGCCGCCCGCAGATCCTCGGGGACCGCCGCGAGTGCTTCCGCAGGAACTGTCGTGAACTCGGCGTATCCCCCGTCGAACGTGAGCCCCGTGATCTCGGCGTGCTCGCAGTTGAGGAACTCACCGCGGCGACACGGTTCGCAGGTGAAACAGTGACCCCCGTGCCAACCGGCCCCGACGTAGTCGCCCGCCGACCAGCTTTCGACGTCCTCGCCGACCGAGTCGACGTAGCCGACGACCTCGTGGCCGGGGATTCGGGGGTAGCTGACACCCGGGTATCCACCCTCCTTGACGAAGACGTCGCTGTGACAGATGCCGCAGGCCTCGACCGCCACGCGGACCTCGTCCGGGGCTGGATCGGGGACCGACCTCTCGACGATTTCGAACTCGGCACCCGCTTCGTCGACGACCGCCGCGCGCATCGTTTCGGGCATACAACGACGGTCGCCTCTCAGGTCAAAAACCCCCTGCGTACCGGCAAGTCGCCCCGCCGGCGGGCCGGATGAAGTCGATCGGGGCTTGCCCCCGAGGCGGTTCAGCGTCGCCTTACTGCCCTCCGTTTGGGGGTGGGGGAACTGATTCTGGCACCCGTCGCCAACAAGAGTTTAGAGCGCACAGAAGCCCTGCTGAAGACGGCTTGGAATCTGCTATGAGAAGGGATGCTCGAGAAGCAGGAAGCGCGGTGTACTTTCGAGTGACTGTTTGGGTGCCTGAGATACGGTGGCCGTCAACGGACGGCTCCACGGCGAGATAGTGGCCCCGGACGAACGACTGCGACATCGTCCCGTATCAATGATCGAACGGCAGTCGGCTACGTCGATCTCTTCAGTGACGGCAACGGCTGGTATATACATCCTTTCGTAGAGGGCCGCAACAGCGCTGGGAGCCCCCTTTGCCGTGAGGCAGGTATCGATGCTCGGATCACTCAAGTGTTCATGGATCGTACCTATTCGCATGACTCGGACAGAAGACGACCGAGATATTCTTGAAGAACTAGCGAGCCTGCCGACGCTCGCGCATCCGACGGTAGCGCCCGACGGAACCAAGATCGCTTTTTATTACGACGTGACCGGCCGCAACCAGTTGCACGTACTAGATATCGAAACCGGTGAGCACGAGCCCTGGAGCGACGGAGAAGTGCCACGTAACGCCCGCTGGGGCGTGGAATGGGCCGCTGACGGCGACTCCGTGTATTTCCACCTCGACGAGGGGGGCAACGAGCAGAACGACGTGTATCGCCTCGCCCGGGGTGGCGACGCGGAGCCAGTCGTCGAGATGGAGCGTCAAGTAATCGTCCAAGACGTCGGCGAGGACGGTCAGACCCTGCTTGTGGGGTCGAACCGCGACGGCCAAATGAACGTTTTCCGTCACGACTGCGAGCGCGGAGAGACGACAAAGCTCACCGACTACGATCGCGCCGTGTGGGGATCACATCTCTCGCCCGACGGCGAACGGATCGCCTTCGGAACAAACGAGTCTGACGACTACGACAACCGCGACGTTTACGTTGCGAGCGCCGACGGCTCCGACGCTCGGAACCTCCAGATCGGCGAGACAGGAGCCGAGTCCGGCCCCGCTGACTGGCACCCGGAGGGCGGAACGTTGCTCATCACCGACAACAGCGAGGACCTCGGTCGCGCCGGCATCTACGACCTCGATGCGGACACCGTCGAGTGGTACGGCGACTTGTCCTTTGAGGAGTCGGCGGCATTCTTTCTTCCCGGTGGCGACCGCTTCATCGCTAACCGGAGCCGCGACGGCACTAGTGCTCTGTCAATCATAGATTGATAAGGCTGCACGACAACGCAGACGTATGGGAAAAAAGAAGTATACGGTTGATTTGTCGGAAGACGAGCGGGAGGAACTCGAGTCGTGTGTGTC
>NZ_JBKEGK010000031.1:0-18084 GCF_046710025.1 Natronomonas sp.
AGGAACTAACCGATGACACTGCCGGTATTGTTATCGCTGACCGTGACGGCAACGTCGGCTCATCGTTCAACTCCGAACAGATGCAGACCGGCACCGCCGTATCCGATTGCGGTGCCGGTATGCCGCTGTGAGATCGATCGTATCGTACCGTCTGTTGGGCCACGGTCGTAGCTACGTGAACCGCCTTGGGGTCACGCCCCGAGACACCCGGTCTGCTCCACCTGTAGATGCGACAGGGCAGTGCGACCGCCATCGTTTATTTCCCGCCTCCCTTCGGTGTGTCTATGGAGTCTGCCTTGGGCTTTCACTCTCTCGAGAAAGAGCAGCCGGCGTCACTCGCAGTCGATGGGTCCTTGCCCGAATGGCTCACCGGAAGCCTCATTCGCAACGGCCCCGGGACGTTCTCGATCGCTGAGGGAGGTAGCGTCGATCACTGGTTCGACGGGTTAGCGATGTGCTATCGGTTTACGTTTGACCCTGAAAACGAAGCGGGAGGCTCCGTCGATGGGGCGGCGGATGCCGTCCACTACCGCAATCAGTTCCTCGAAACGGACGCCTACGAGACGGCACGGGCAGGGGAATTCAACGGCGGCTTCGCCACCGGCGAGACGACGCTCAGAGAACGGCTCAAGGGCTTTTTCACCGAGCCGTACGACAACACCAACATTATCGTCGAACGGGTCGGCGACCGATACCTCGCGCTAACCGAGTCACCGCGGGCCGTCGAAATCGATCCCAACGACCTCAGCGTCAAGCGAGACGTCGAGTACGACGGACCCGAACCATCCGGCCAACTCGTGTGCGCGCACTTGAAGCGCGATCCCGCGACGGGAACCCTGTTCAACGTCGAGACGGAGTTCGGCCGCACCAGTACCTATCACGTCCACGCCGTATCGGGCGATGGCGGCCGACGACACATCGGCAGCATCGATACCGATGCCCCGGCGTATATGCACAGTTTCGCGCTAACGCCGCGCTATATTATTCTCACGGAGTTCCCGCTTCGGGTCAACCCGCTGGACTTTTTTAAGCCCGGACGACAGGGGCCATTTATCGAGCAGTTCGAGTGGCAACCGGAGCGCGGGACCCGGATTATCGTCATCGACCGAACCAGCGGTGAGACGATCGCCGAACCGGTAACGGATGCCGTGTTCGGCTTCCATCATGTCAACGCTTTCGAGCGCGCCGGCGGTTCGGAAGTGGTGTTCGATCTCGAGACGATCCCGGACGCGACGGCGATCGGCGAACTCTCCATCGAGAGCCTCCGGCAGGGGAACCTCGACGCTATCGCCGGTCGAATCGAACGGTTCACGGTTGATCTCGGTGGTGTGACCGGGACAGCCCGCTACGACACGAACCCCGCGACCGTCCGCCGGGAGATGCTGTACGACGACGGAACTGCGCTGCCGACCGTCTCACCGGCGCGATGGTGTCGGCCTCACCGGTACGTGTACGCGATGAGTTTGGATCAACCGGCGACTGAGTGGGCCACCGGCATACTGAAGTATGACACACGAACCGACGGCGTGGTGGAGTTCGATGGCGGCGGTGACTACTTTGGCGAGCCGATCTTCGTTCCGCGACCGGACGGGTCGGCGGACGCCGGTGTCGTGCTCACGGTCGCTCTAGATGTCGGTGCCGAGCGCTCTCGACTGCTCGTGCTCGATGGCGAGCGCTTCGAAGAACGGGCGCGGGTTGAGTTGCCACACGCCGCTCCGTTCGACTTCCACGGCCGCTACTTCCCGGAAATCCGGGTGAACAAAGCTAGATAAGCACGCGCCGTCACCAGCAGGAGTGTCGACTCGAAATTGGCGTGTCGGCTTGTGAGCTTGTTTTATAGCCGTTGCCGGTGGCTGGTCAAGACAAGACCGGTGGAACGGACCGACGAACTGCCAAGCCCCCGCGGCCACGGTGGACACGTGGCTACGATTCAAGATGTTCGAGTAGCGCCTCGCTGACACGGTCGGGGTGTTCGTGAGTGAGCCAGTGCGTGGCATCGGCGTACTGGTGTCGGTCACCAGTCTCGCAGTATCGGAGGCTTGCCGACGCCATCTCGGGAACGAGCGCGTCGTCGTGCTCACCCCAGACGATCCGCGTCGGCGCACGCACGGACTCGCGGGGCGGCGCCTCGTAGTGGCGCACCGCCCGATACCAGTTCAGCATCGCCGTCAACGCTCCGGGGCGTGACCACGCCTCCCGGTATCGCCGCAGTCGTTCGTCGTCGAACGTACCCGGGTTCGCCCCATCACGCATCACATCGACCAGCGGCTCGAACGCCAACCGTTTCAGCACCCACTCCGGGAGGCGTGGAAGCTGAAAGTAGAACATGTACCAACTCTTACGCAGCTGCGTCGGGCTTCGGAGAATCGTCCGCCGAAACACCGAGGGGTGAGGAACGTTGAGGATGCCGAGTCGATCGACCGCTTCCGGGTGGCGAAGCGCCACGTCCCAGGCGACGGCTGCCCCCCAGTCGTGGCCGATGAGGTGGGCATTCGTGCATCCCTCCGAGCCGATCAGCGAGACGATATCCTTCGAAAGCGATTGTAGTCGGTATGAACGCACGCCCTCCGGTTTGTCGCTCCGATTGTAGCCCCGTTGATCGGGGACGAGTACGCGATACCCGGCATCGACGAAGGGCTCGACGTACTCGGACCACCCGTACCAACACTCCGGAAAGCCGTGAAGTAAGACGACGAGTGGGTCTTCGGGATTTCCCGCCTCAACGACATGTAACGTAACCCCGTTCACCTCCCAGAACGTCGCCTCTGCCGAACTGAGATGTGATACTGTAGCGGTCTCATTCGACACTGAAATCACCTATCGTCGCTTCGTCCGCGGGAGTAATGCGCTTTGTGACCGCTGATCTCGGAGAGCCGTTATCCCTCAAAAACGTGACCGGACAGCACAGTATGTACCCCGAGGTGGGCACGCAAACGGATTCCCGACAACACCGTTAGTTCTCCTCGGCCTCCGAAGCCGTGTGAGCTAACCGTTGCGGAGTCCTACCTGCGGTAGTGCTTGGCTATCCGTGTCTCAACCGAACGCTTCGTGACCGCTCCGACCCGCTCCGCTGCAACCGCAGTATGCAAAAAAAGACCTACGAGTCCCGCGGGCTCCCGTACGTCTCGGACCTGACCCGTCAGAACTTTGCCGACCTGTACGAGATCCTACAGTGGAATCTCGACCACGGCATCCGGTTTTATCGCTGCACCTCGGAACTCGTCCCCTGGAACTCGCAGTTCGAGCTGTCGGCGCTGCCGGACTACGGCGAGATCGAGACCCTCGCGCGTCGATGCGGTGACCTGATCGACGAGGCCGGGATGCGGCTGACATTCCATCCGGACTACTGGTGTAAACTCGCAAGCGATTCCGACGATACCGTCGAACGGGCCGTCACCGCCGTCGAATACCACGCCGACTGGCTCGATCTGATGGGTCTCGATCGATCGCCGTACTACGGCATCAACGTCCACATCGGGGCGACCTACGGGGACAAAGACGCCACCGCCGGCCGGTTCTGCGAGGCCGTCAGGCGTCTCTCTCCGGGCGCGCGGCGACGGGTAACTGTCGAAAATGACGACAAAGAGAACCTGTGGAGCGTTCCCGAACTGACTGAACAGGTGAGCGAACGAACCGGTGTACCCGTCGTCTTCGACTATCACCACCATTCGTTCACGGATCGAGGGTACACCTACCGAGAAGCGTTCGAGATCGCCGCCGACACGTGGGGGGCGGTTCGGCCGGCCGTTCACTATTCCGAGCCGAAGCGGCTTCGCGAGCCGACGACTCGGCCGCAAGCACACGCCGAGTCCGTCGCCGATATCCCGGCATGGTTGTGCGACCACGCCGACGTGATGATCGAAGCAGGTAGCAAGGAACGAGCGCTGCTGGCAGTTCGTGACGGACTCGACGTGAGGACAAACGAGGCCTGAGTTCGGTTGGGGCCGCGATGGTCGCCGAGTTCGGTGCTGGGCATTTCGGTCACACCTGCGAACGCGGTCCGTCCCGACGGAGCCAACTGACACTGAAGCAGGTCGCTGATGGGAGAGAGTCAGTCCGATTCCTCGGACACCTGTAGTGTCTCGCTGACGTGTTCGTGTTCGACGGCGTGTTGTTGCATCGAGTCGATCCGGGGGACTTCCGTAACGTTCGAAAGCAACACGGTAGCCGCGACAGTTGACGATCCTGCTCGCGGATCGTCGCCGGCGAGCACCTCGACCGTTTCCGTCTCCTCTTCAACCAACTGGCGAGCGCTCTCGAAACCCCGCCGAGAGAGTTTCTCGGGGGGGCCGGACAACACGACAAGGACGCGCTCGGCGCTCGATACCTCACAGGGTAGCGTCAACTGTGAATTGAGCGACTGTCTGACCAGGCTCTGGATCTTTCCCGCGTCGGTCCGCTCGCCCGACGTCTCAGTTTCTCCGCCACCGGGGAGTATCGATAGGAGCCACGACAGGACTCCCCCACTATCGTCGTCGAGTTCAGTCGAAGCGTAGCCGATTGATGCGACGCCGCCCGGTGAGAGTGTGCGGATGATGTCGCTGGAGTCCAGCGTGTTCGCTCCGATCGACGAGGGATCGGAGCCGCCCCTGGCAAACAACGTCAGAATCCGAGAAGCCAGTTCGCGGTTCGCCCGCTCGTACCGTCTCTCGGTGTCCTCGTCTTCACCGTCGATACCGGCGTCAGCGCCAACCCATCGATCGTTATCAAACAGGAGGGTGCTGTCGGCGGCCGGTACGATCGACAGGAGCGACCGAGCGGCGTTCAATGCCGCGCGACTCCCGTCGTTCGTCCCCGGAAGGACGCCAAGAACGTACACCGGTTTGTCGTACATCTCCTGTAATCGCTCGATGAGCACGGCCCCAGCACCGCTCCCAGTCCCGCCGCCGAGACCTGTAACCACCAGTATGCCATCGAGTTTGCGCATGGCGATCGCATCGAGAGCGCGACGTATCTCGGGAAAGTCAGCGCGGGAGACCTCGACTGCAAGATCTTGATCGCCGCCAACACCGTCGTCGACCTCGCGGTGCGTGTCGCCGATCGTCACGCGCTGCTCTTGAGGAACGTGATCGAAATCATCGCCGATCGTGTGTGAAATATCGATCGTTAGCAGGTTCCCGTGACACAGCTGTCGATCACCGTTGGTTTCGATACCGCGAATCACATCGACGAGACGGCTCCCGGCACCACCGACACCGACGAGCGCGAGTTTCATCGCTGCCCTCGATGCAAACCTGAAGCGTGTTCAATTGGTGACACGGTTCAGACAACGGGGTCGAGGTCGTCGTTTTCGTCCGTAATCAGATCGTTGATCTTCTCCTCGCGAGCGGCTTCCTGCTCGGCGATCTGTTCTTGCGCGTCGACGGCTTGATTCTGCAGCGTCTCGATTCGCGGTGCGTCCGAGACGTTCGAGAGGAGTACAGCCGCAGCGAGTCGCGACGAGTTTTCTCGGGGATCGTCACCGACCAGAATCTCGACAGTCCCGGCCTCCTGTTCAAGCCACTGGCGAGCGCTCTCGATACCCTTGCGGGAGAATTCGCTGGGCGGTCCGGACACCACGACGAGCACTCGCTCGGCGCTCGACACCTCACAGGGCAGCGTCAGTCGCGAGTTAGTCGCCCGGCGGACGAGCGATTTGATCTTTTTCGCCTGGCTGGCGTCGTCTAAGGAAGCCTCGGCGGTCCCGTCTCCGCCCCACCTATCAAGTAACCCTTCCGGCTGCGCATCGACGGCTGTGGCGGCATAGCCGATCGAAGAGACCCCGTCGGTGGCGAGCGTTCGGATGATGTCACTCGAGTCCATCGCGTTCTCTGCGACCTCCGTATCGTCGGTTTCGCCCGCTGCTAGCAGCGTTACGATTCGGGCCGCCAGTTCGCGGTTCATCTCCTCGTATCCTTCCTCAATCGTCTGTTCTCGGGCGCGCCAGGCGTCGTTATCGAATCCGATGAAGTTATCGACCTTGTTGACGAACGATTGGAGGGATCGAGCGGCGTTCAGTGCCGGGCGGCCGCCCTCGTATTCGCCGGGGAGGACACCGAGAGCGTACACCGGCTCGTCGTACATATCTTGGAGGGCGTCGATAACAACGGGACCGCCCCCGCTTCCGGTGCCACCACCGAGGCCTGCAGCGACGAGGATTGCGTCAACGTTGTGAATCTCTATATCATCGAAGGCGCGACGGATCTCGTCGACATCCGCGGACATGACCTCCGCACCGATCTCGACGTCGCCGCCGACGCCGTGGCCCTTCGATTTCTGATTCGTGTCGCCGACCAGAACACGCTGTTCTTTGGGGATATACTCGGGTTTGGCGAGGTCCGTTCGGGCGGTGTTGATCGCGTGGACGTGCCGACAAAGACTCCGGTTGGTCTTTGACTCGAACTCGACCATCCGGTCTACAAGCTTACTTCCGGCGTTGCCGACACCGATTGTAGCGAGTTTCATATATCTTAGTTTTATTGATTGTAGCGAGGTGTATAATTAGTTTGGTTCGGTTACAATTGGCTTTTGCTTTTCGCAACGTACCATGGAAATCTTATCACATATAATATATAAATGGGGCTGTTTTGGAAGTTCAGCCCCCGAACTCGCCACCGCATCACTCGGAGTTGGGCGACTGTTGCTCGGGATTACGTGGTAGCTACAAGCGTGGAAATGGATGCCAACGGATGCACACACACACACACTTATTCCCGCAGGAAACGTATACTGCGCATGTCGAATGGGACTGAAGACGAAACTGAGTTTGAATGTCCGGTGTGCGGCGACACCTTCGACACCGAAGAGGACCGAGATGAACACCTCATACAGCTCCATCCTGACTAAACGATGCTAACCGGCGTCGTCAAGTGGACACCCAAGACGAGGACACGAACGGAGTGACCGGTCTGACACGGTTCTAACGTACCAGCAGGTCCTCGCGACAGTGTAAGCAAACGGCTTCTCGATGTTCTGTGACGTGGCGGATCATAAATTAACGACCGCTGCTACGGATCCAGCGGAACATACAAGATTAGCACGGCGAGATCTGTACTATGCCGCTGTTACAGTTCGACACGACACTTTCGCTCTCGTCTGGCGAAAAAACATCGTTCGCGGAGACGGTCACAGAGTTGTATACGACCAAGATGGCGACGACGCAAGGCCACGTTGCTGTGACGATCCGTGACCGCGAGCCGGCCGACCTCCACCTCGGTCGCGCCATTGAGGGGCCGCTGGTGTTCTTAGATGCGGAGATTCGGCGGGGACGTTCCGTTGAACGCAAGCGCGAGTTCGCGCTCACGGTGATGGAACACGCGGCGACCACCTTCGACGTTCCCGACGAGAACATGAAAGCCGTGTTCACCGAACACCCCGGGGAGGCGATGATGGGTGTCGACCGCGTCGGCGGCGAGTGGAACGACGAGTGACCACCTCCAGGCCTCACAGGCCATCGAAGCACCTAACTCACCCGTGATGAACCGATCGTACTGGCGGACAGTCTCGCTCGTTGCCGTGCTGCTCATCGGTCAGACGCTGGCCAGCGGCGTGCTTTTTATCATCGTGGCTACAACTACCACCCCGATCGCCAGCGCAGTCGCTTTTTCCGCCCTCGGGTTCTTCGTGTTCGGGTACACCGGCGTCTACTACTCCTGTATGGCGACGATCGTTCCAGCCGACGAGATGGGTGGGGCAACTGCGGGGGCAACTCGCGCTCATCACCGGGGCCCTGATCGGCCCACCTGCCTTTGGACGCTTAGCCGACAGCTTCGGCTACCGCGCAGGCTGGCTGTTTCTCGCAGTCGGGTCCGTTATTCCAGGGTATTATTGCTCGGTGTCGTCCACGCCGAGTCGCCCGTGGATCAATCGGCGACAGCAGCCGAGTGAGCCGAGGTAACGAGGTGGGCCGGGTGACCGATCAGAACGGTACGGGAAGCACTATTCCGGCCCACGAAGGGAGCTCAGTGAGGGTGATACCCCAAATTAAGGGGAGCCACGTCACTGCCAGTAGGATCACGAGTAAGATCCCGATGATGTTGAGTCCAAATCCGGTTTTGGCCATCTGTGGCATCGAAATGTAGCCCGTGCCGAAGACGACCGCGTTCGGAGGCGTCGCAACTGGTAACATGAACGCAAAGGACGCAGCGGTCGCGGCGGCGATCATGATCCCGTACGGATGAACCGAGAGGCCGACCGCCAGCGACGCCATGATCGGCATCAACATCGCGGTCGTCGCGGTGTTTGACGTGACTTCGGTCATAAATATGGTCAACAGGACGATAACAGACATAACGAGCACGATCGAGACACCCTCAAGACCGCCGAGTTGGCCACCGATCCACTCGGCAAGACCGGTTTCTTGAAACCCGGCGGCGATTGAGAGCCCGCCGCCGAACAGGAGGATGATCCCCCAGGGGATGTTGACGGCGGTTTCCCAGTCAAGCAGGAAGGTAAACGAGCCGTCCTCCTCGCGGGCGGGGATCAAAAAGAGTACCAGCGCACCGGCAATCGCGATCATGCTATCGGCGATGCCGGGAATGATGGGTTGGAGGACAAACGATCGTGAGATCCACGCGGCTGCCGTCCCGGTGAAAACAACGAGTACGAGCTTTTCTTCGCGCGTCATCGATCCGAGCGCGTCAATTTCCTCGTCGATGACGTCCATGCCACCGGGTAGGCGGTCCATCTCTGGGGGGATTATAAACCGAGTGACGTACACCCAAATTATCCCGACTCCGAGGGCAGCAATCGGGACCCCATAGAGCATCCACTGAGCGAACGTGATCGTCTGATTGAACGATTCGTTGATCGCACCGACCAACACGAGGTTCGGCGGCGTCCCGATGATCGTCCCGACGCCGCCGACGGAGGCCGAATAGCCGATACAGAGCATCAGCCCTGTGCCGAATTTGAACTCGCCTTGTGCTGTCGGGATGTCCCCCCTGCTCCGATCTATAATATCGCCCGTCTGGATGATGACGGCGAGCCCGATGGGCGTCATCATCATCGTCGTCGCGGTGTTCGAGACCCACATTGAGAGAAACGCCGTCGCGATCATGAACCCGAGAATGATGCGTTCCGGGCCGGTACCGACCACCCGGATCGTCCGGAGCGCGATGCGCCGGTGGAGATCCCAACGCTGCATCGCCATCGCAATAAAAAACCCGCCCATGAACAGGAAAATCAGGTCGTTGGCGTAGGGTGCGGTGGTCGCATCCACGTCGAGCGCTCCGGTGACCGGGAACAACACGATCGGTAGCAGCGATGTCGCCGGGATTGGGATCGCTTCGCCGATCCACCACACCGCCACCCACGCCGTGGTCGCGGCGACTGCCTGCCCGCCCGGTGATAATCCCTCAGGGGTCGGCACGAGCATGATCGCCGCGAACAACAACGGGCCTAGTATCAAGCCGACCTTCTGCCGGAGTTCGTACTGACCGCCCACGTCGAACGCTGACCCATCATCGCCGTCGTCACCACTCCCGCCAGCACCGCCAGCGCCGACCGCCTGCTCTCGCTCGTCGCGACCGCCGTCGGTGGCGAGTTGCTCCGCCAGCTCCCGCTCCTCCGGCGTCAGGTTCGAATAGTCGAGGAGTGCCGTCGGGCGCATCCGGAGGGCGTTCCTAGTGTGTCGGTCGAGTTGCCAACAGTACCCCCATACCTTTTTCAGGCGTGATTGATCCCCCATAAATAATCGGGTTAAAGTCCTATGAAATAAATTTTGTGCCACCAGCTACCACACTGTGGGGATGCGGTATCAGGTCTATTATGTGATCGTAAACGACAGTCCTCACCTTCTCTCGCGGTTCAAGACCGAATCGACGCAATCCTCCTACGACTCCGATGCATTCTTTGGTACCAGCGTCACCGGCCGATCACTGGATAGAATCACTGCCTGTGCGACGCTGCCGAACAACACTTTGCCGACCGGTGACCGGCCACTCACGCCGAGGGTAATCACGTTGCTGTCACGCTCCTCTGCAAACTCGAGGATTTCTACGGCTGGCTCGCCACTCCGCTCGTGAACGGTGAACTCGACGTCGTTCGACTCAAGAAGATGGAACGCAGTTTCTACCGCCGAGGGAATGCGATCGACGTTGCGAAGCTCCTCGGCCATCTCCTCGGTGAAAGCATCGCTGAAGCTCTCACCGGCAGCCCACTGAGGGTCGGTTGTCGACGCCTCCTCGTGGACGTGGACGATGTCAACGGCGATGTCGCCGGCGGCCACTGGCATATCGAGGACGGCCTCGGCCTGTGCGCGTGCTCGCGATTCACTCGTATCGATTGGGAGTAGGACACGGTACATGCCTGGCAGTTTTGATTTGAGCGGTAAAGATGTTGACCCCTGTAGTGTGACTGTTCCAGAATGGCGTCGTGAAATGACAACGCATTATTGTCTCGTGTAAGTATCGGCGAATAACAGATGGTGGGTACTCCCGATACCTGCGTTATTATCCCGACAGTACGGAATCCAGAGTTTATCGAGTCTTACGTTCGAAACGCCGACGCAAGTGGGTTCGATACCGATCGACTCTTTATTCTGATGGTGACTGAAGATTTCTGCGACACAGATGGGATGCGGGAACTGCTCGATCGACTCGGCGTCGATGGGGCCGTGTTCGGTGGCCGTGAGCGAGGTGCGTGGTACGACCGACACGGTGTCGGTGCCTATTCGGATGTCGTTCCGGCGGCATCACACGCCGAAACCAGCTTCGGATTACTTTACATGTGGAACCGGCCGGCGTTCGAATACGGTGTCTTCCTCGATGATGACACGGCACCCCACCCGGAGTTCGATTTCTTTGGGACGCATCTCGACCAGTTAGGGGCCACAAAAACGATCGAACACGTCGCCTCCGATACGCGGTGGGTCAACGTGTTGTATCAAAACGTCGAACGACACGAGCTCTACCCGCGCGGGTACCCGTATTCGGCGATGGACGAGAAAATAACGACGGAGGAACGGGAGACGAATGAGATCGTCGCGTCACAGGGACTGTGGACGAACATCCCCGATCTTGATGCGGTTCGTATCCTGATGGATGGCGATCTCGACGGACAGGCTCAGACACTGACCCGACGAAGCGACTTTACGCACAGTTTCGCAGCCGCCGAAGGAAACTTCCTGACGGTCTGTTCGATGAATCTCGCGTTCAAGCGAGAAGTCATCCCGGCGTTCTATCAATTCCCGATGGACGACAACGAGTGGGAGATCGGCCGATTTGACGACATTTGGTCGGGGCTCACACTGAAAAAGGCGGCCGACATGCTCGATAAAACAATTACCAATGGCTTCCCACTCTGTGAGCACAACAAAGCCGAACGGAGCACGTTCGGCGATCTGAACAATGAGGTCCCCGCCCTGGAATTGAACGAACACTTCTGGGAAGCACTCGATACGGCGCCCGACGATGCTGCCAACTACATTGACGCCTATGAAAAGATGATAACCGCAGTCGACGAGTTCGATTTTTCGCCGTATGACAACGCCGAATTCATCGATGTCGTGGTCGAGAAAATGGATCGGTGGCTCATGGCCGTTCGCGAGCTACAATCAAAAGAGTAATTCGCGATACAGAACGAAAACCGAATCACATGCGGACCACGGTCTTTGTCGTACTTGACTCCATGCGGCGCGACCACCTCGGCGTGTACAATGACGCGATCGATTTCACCGAGCATATCGATCGAATCGCCGATGAATCGACCGTGTACGAGGACGCGGTCGCACAGGCACCGTGGACGCTTCCATCCCACGCCTCGATGTTCACCGGCACGTATCCCTGGGAGCACGAAGCAACAAACAAGAACGCACATCTCGAGACGAACGAACAAACGTTGGCGGAGAAATTCAGCGACCACGGATACCGTACAGCCGCCATCACGCCCAATATCTGGGTGACGCCACATAAGGGGATGGCCGATGGGTTCGAGAGCGTGGAGAACTTTCTCGGCGTGGGCGGGCTGACGCCGCTCCAGCGGCTGTACCGAACAGCCTCTAGACTCTTCGAACAGGTGGACGAACGGGTGCGGCGACCAGTCGTGGAACCGCTGAACCGGGTGTTTGATGCGATCGATATCGATACAACGTGCCGTTCGGAGGAGACGATTGCCGCTGCGATCGACTATATTCAAGCACACAGCGACGAGCGGTTCTTTCTGTTCGTCAATCTGATGGAGCCACACGAGCCGTACGAAGCGCCGAACGAATATCTTGACCGACACGATGTCCGTGATCTGAGCGGCGTGCCCGACGATAACGAGGACTTTTTTGCTGGCGAAGCGGACTATGACGAACTCCGGAAGGCGTATAGCGCCTCCGCTGATTACACCGACGACCTGATTGGTCGATTGGATCGTGCCCTGGCGGATCACGGACTGGATGATGCTGTGTTGGCTATCGCGGGCGATCACGGGCAAGCACTCGGCGAGAACGACTTCTTCGGACACCAGTTCACGGTACGCGACGAGGTTATCTCGGTCCCGCTTTTGATTCGCCATCCGGACACCCCCGCCTCCAGAGACGACCGGCTCGTGGAGCTCAGAGAACTGTACTGGCATCTCCCGCAACTCGCAGGGCTAGAAAGTTACAACGACCTTGGGTCGGATGGAGCCCCCGGCGGCTATGAGTTCCCGGAGGTGTTCAAACGCTACATCGCCGACGACCAGATGGATCAGTACTACCGGAAGTACCGGTTTTACCGCACTAGCGGCGAAAAACTCGTCAAAATCGAGCAGAAAGACGGCACGGTGTCGTACACGCGAGTCGATCTCGAGACGGGAGAAACACGCCGCGTCGGCACGAAGCACAGACGATTGCTCGACGGACTCGGTGACGTGGGGGGCGACAGCGGTTCCGGCGCAAGCGAAGATGAGCAGCAAGCGGTCAAAGAACGCCTTGAGGAGCTCGGGTACCGATAAACGCCAATGAGTAAATGAATCGGATCACTCTGTCGGCAAACGGGTCGGGGTCGGTACATTCAACGACCGTGTATCATATATGAGCAGTAGAATCAAACGGCTGCTCTGGTATCTGGTTTCGACTAGTATCCTCGCCGGGTTGGTGTACGTCTCGGATTACAGGGAGTTCATGCGAGTGCTTTTCAGGTCCGATCTCGGATACGTGGCGCTGACGATCATGTGCGGTTGTTTCACGCTTTTGATGTGGTCGATAGTCTGGCACCGGTTCTTCGGCCTCCTCGATATCCGGATCCGGTTTCGGGAGTCGCTCCGACTGTTATTGGCCGGCACGTTCCTGAACGCCGTGACGCCGCTCGGTCGGTTTGGCGGGGAGCCATTCGTCGCCCATTTCATCTCGAGTCGAACGGATGCGACGTTCCCACAGGCGCTGTCAAGTGTTTCATCGTCCGACCTATCCAACGCGTTTCCGTTCGTCACGTTCGGGGCCGTCGCCATTCTGTACATACTCGTCTTCGGAACGGTCGGGAGTGCGGTAGCGGAGGTCGTCCCCCTGGTAGTGGTATTGGTCGTCGGGTCGATAGTGACGATCTATCTCCTCTGGTTCGGCGGGATCCAGTCCGTTTTCGACTATATTGATCACGTCATTCCATTTACCGCTGAGTTCGGACGCTGGCAGCCCTACGTCGAATCCCTGAAACAGAAGGGTCGAAAGGTACTGTCGCGAATGCGCGACATCGGGGATCACCCCCGAAAAATCGTTCCGACGTTGCTGCTCTCTCACGTCGCTGTTGTCGGTCACATCGGCGCGGTCTACTTTTCGCTGTTGTCAGTCGGCGTCGAACCGGTTGCGCATACGATTCTTCTCGTTGTGGCGCTCTCAGCGATTCTGACGTTTTCACCCACCCCCGGAAGCATGGGGACGTTCGAGGCCGGATTCGCCGGTCTGATCGTGCTTTTCTTCCCGGTCGCCGGCGCGACTGCCACGAGTATTGCGATCCTCTATCGTGTTGGTACGTATCTCCCTGGGGTAGTCTTCGGGTATCTCAGTTTCGTCAGCCTCAACAATACAGGACTGTCCAGCGAGTGACTCAGTCAATTCGGACTCCCAGTGGCAATGGAGATCACGTTGTGAATAAATACGATACATATCCTCTCCGTACGCTTGAACCATTTAATTTTAATAGCTATGCCGAGGGGATAAGATACAATTCATATGACGGTCACGGCTTTCATGCCAGTGTTAAACGAAGGAGAGCGTATCGCGCGGGCGATCTCGTCGCTTCAAGAACAGACACACCCTATCTCGAAGCTCGTCGTAGTTGATGGAGGGAGTACGGATTCGACACATGATGAGATAAAACGGATAGCTGCAGAGGCCGAATTCACGATCGACCTGCACGTGCTTGAGGGAGCGGGAGTCCGATCCTCATCGCAGTTCGGCGCGGAGAAAGCCGCCGAATTTTCCAGTGACCCACCCGAGAGATCAGACGACGTTATCGTTCGGCTCGAAGGGGATTCGGCTCTTGAAGAGACCTTCGTGGAGATGGCTGTCGAAGCGCTTGAAGACGAACAATATAGCGTGTTCGGCGGCCCGGTGTCGCCGCACGAACCCATGGAGAACCCGATCATAAAACGGTTCTTCACATTCTATCAAAACGCCGAAAGACTGCCGAAGGGTCGCGGCATGGCATTCAGAGCTGACGACTTCTACGCGGTCAACGGCTACCGAATGGAACCCGACGAGGATCTCCGAAGCTCGGAGATTGACTGCTTGGAAGACGGAATTCTCGTCTCGAAACTTCAAGAACGCGGGGATGTCGCGTTCAGTCACCAGACCTGCGTCTACAGTACCGTTCCATCAACGTCGGCAACGTCGCCTCGGCGGTGGTGGGTCGCTGCGAAGATCGAGCGAGAAATGGGCCCGACTAGCTATTTCACCCGGATCGCGAACCCCGCCAATAAGTTGTCGTACGCCGCCGAACGGCTGTTTGAGACGAATGTTGACAACTGAGGCCGTGCTGTAAGGCACTGTCCAGAAGTATACGTAATTGACAGCGGGAGCACCCGCGCATATTTGCGACACCCTCAGATGAGAGATGGTAGACGATAGTGCTTGATACGGGGCCGGCACTGTCTAGTTAAGGATTTTTTCAGCTGGCGTTCGGTTTTCGAGTGCCGGACGGCGAGCGTGCTCTTCGACCGCGAACTGCCGGGCTTCGGCGAGGCCGTCCGGTGGCTCTCGTGGGAAGATGTCCGGGCGCGTATCGTTTCGACCCGTGCGACAGCGGGCATCGCCCGCGACGCGCCAGTGTTCGTGCTTCCGGGAAGTGTGAACGCCGTCAAACTCGCCACGGCGGAGATTATCGCCGAGGCAGCCCCGCACCTCGCCGGACTCGCAACCTGGCATACAACCGAGAGGTCCGGCGGCAAGGAGGTCCCATGACCACCGACGTACAAGAATCCAGCACGCGAGGGAATCGGTGAGACACAATTAGTGACCGCGATTGATAACATCGTCTTCGAAGTTATTCGGGATTAACCAACTGTTGTTTGTCAGTACGACCATTCCCCGGTAGTATATAAATGGGCTTATCAGTAAGCACAATGCGCTCACCATCGTATCACATACACGCTATTGATGTCTAATAGCCAATCGCCTGACAGCGAGTACCTTTCCGACAGCGTTGCTATCGTAACCGGCGCGTCGTCAGGAATCGGCGAGGCGACTGCCGAAGTACTTGCCACAGAGGGTGCAAGCGTCGTGATTGCAGCACGGCGTGTCGAAAAACTAGAGGCGCTTGCAGACCGAATTACCACAAGCGGTGGCGACGCACTCGTCGTCGAGACCGATGTCACAGAGGAAGCCGATATCAACAATTTGGTCGAGACGACCATGGACGAGTACGGCCGGGTCGACGTCCTCGTGAACAACGCTGGCGTGATGCTTCTCGAGCCACTCGAACGAGCCGACCGATCGAACCTCCGGCAGATGGTCGAGGTGAATCTGATGGGGCTCATGAACCTCACACACGCTGTGGTTCCTATCATGCAACAGCAAGACAGCGGCCACGTCGTCAATGTCTCATCAGTCGCAGGGCGTGAAACGATGGTCAGCGGAAGTGGCTACAACGCCACGAAGTTCGGTGTCAATGCCTTCACTGACGCCATTCGACAGGAACTCTCCCCACAAGACATCCGAACCACGATCATCGAACCGGGTGCAGTTGATACCGAGCTCCCGACTCACATCCCTGACGAGCAACTCCTCGAACAACTCGCCGAAATGGATGTCCCAACGCTGGCACCCGAGGACATTGCCCGAGGGATCGTGTACGCAACTAATCAACCCAAGCACGTCGACGTCAACGAGCTCATGATTCGGCCGACCGGACAGACGATGAACTAGAACGGTCCTGTTGAACGCAAGACGGCTTGGGAGGTGGATCGATTGTTCGTCGTCGCACAGCGTCAGAGACGGTATCTCGGCGTCAGAAGATGTAGTGGCTGTCACCCACAGCGGTAACAACGCTGGTGTGATTTCGCGCTGACCGGCCATCTGCTGGATCGACTCGTCGAAACTGATGGTGAAATGCGGACCGTAACCCACTCCGGTACTGCCCACACACCAGGGACCATTGAGTTCAACGACCTGCATCGAAAGAACTCCGACGGTAAGTGAGACGCCTACGGGAAAGCAAACTAGCAAACCTGCTTTTTGCCTACGAACTCCAGCGTCGTCTTGCCGAGGCGGGACACACGGACACGCTGAGTGTTGCCTGTCATCCAAGCTACGCCGATACCAACCTGCAGTACCGTGGTCCCGAGAAAATGGGGTCGACACTCCGATATGGATTAATGCGGGTCGCAAATGCCGTCTTCGCCCAGTCTGCCGGACAGGGAGCGCTCCCGCTGCTGTACGCCGCGACAGCCACCGATGTCGAGGGTGGCGCCTACTGCGGCCCCAGCGGTTTTATGAACATGCGAGGGTCACCCGAACGACAGGAATCGACTCACCACGAAGCCGACGCAGCGCGACTCTGGGAACTGAGCGAGCAACTGACCGGTGTCGAGTACGATCTTGAGACATCACAGACGGCCAGACCACACCACTGAATGGCCCCAATGCAAACTTGAAACTACACACACCGAAACAAACAATCTACCATGGTACTCGTCGCAGAGATTCTCTTGGCTGATCGCACGCTCTCTCTCGTTGGACTCGCAGAGTCGATTCCAAGTGGCGAGCTTTCAATCTCGAACCCGTTTATACTCAGCGATAATAAAATACTGATGACAGTAACTGTCGATAGCGAATCACGTGAGGTGTTCGATCAAGAGCTGGACGCAGCCACCGAAATTATCGATGCAATGGAAATTGAACGGACCGCCGACGGCTGGTTCTATCAACTCGTCGTGAGAGACGACTCGAATCTCGCCGTGTCTCACGACCCAGAAAAGATCGAAGGCGTGCTAATGGATGCGACGGTGACTAGCGACGGGATTCGCGAACAGAAGGTATTCTCGGATTATGAGTCGTTGATCACACTCCGAGATCGGTGCAAGGTCCACGACATTCCATTCGAGTTGTTGAACATCGCGTCAGACCCCGAAAACGCCGGCGAACGCGACCAGTTCGGGTTGACTGACAAGCAGTACCGGGCCATCTCGATTGCCTTCGCCGAGGGGTACTACGACTCCCCGCGTCAATTCTCGACGGATGGTCTTGCGGCCGAACTCGGCGTTTCGGCGGCCGCGGCGTCTGATCTCCTTCGCAGAGCTGAACAACAACTAATAAGCGAGACAGTTGGCCCACAGCAGTATATGAGCGTCTTGCCACGGTAGCCACGAACCCCTCCGAGAGTTCGTCTATCGCCCGTATCAGTCTCTGGCCCGTTCGATACTATCACGTGCATTTGACTCTACTATCGCTAGTTGTCCGCTCTCTTGATAACGACGGCAGCAAAAGTCTCTCCTCACGCGGTAAGGGCGGCGAAACGAGACGAAGAATGGTTCTGACGCTAAGGGATGGTAAAATACTGTCAAACATCTTCTTGTTTTCCGCTGCCTCCGTCGCTCAGACGGATCTCAAAACAAAGCTGTCGCTCTCTGCCACCCTCGCTTCAACCGAAGCGAGGTGGCTCAGCCAAGCCCGTGGTCGTATCCTGGCGGCAGTCCTTTCCCGTT
>NZ_JBKEGK010000032.1:0-17246 GCF_046710025.1 Natronomonas sp.
TGCCTCAGTTGCGGAAGTGTACGTTAACTAGCAATACTACCGCTTTGTTGCGGTTTCCCTGAGGCGATTATTAGTCTCGCAGAGCTAACGCCGAGACTTGTGGGTAAGAGACAGCGCTTCGGGGTGGGAGTGATTCTGACGCCGATGGCGGGAATAGAAACAATATTTATTACGGATAGCTTCTCCGCCCGGTATAGAACGAGTGCTTCCAAACTGTACAATACCCGTGAGCGGGCCGAATACGTCGATTTTGGCTCTCGACCCAACGAAAGGTTTAAATAGTTTTCGCACTAACATTATATTAGCAGCAGTCCGCCCCGGATTCTTCGGTCTCCCGCTTCCGGAGCCGGACGTAACCCATCCATCATGAGCAACACCGAAATCAGAACCCACGTAGAGGAAAGCCAGACCGACCCGAACGAACGAGCCGACAGCACCGAAGACGTCACGACGTGCCCGGAGTGTGACGCCCGCTTAGAGGCTGACTCGGAGCACGGCGAGACGGTCTGTACGGAGTGCGGCCTCGTCGTCGAGGAAGACGAGATCGACCGCGGCCCCGAGTGGCGCGCCTTCGACAGCGCCGAGAAGGATCAAAAATCACGCGTCGGTGCCCCCACCACCAACATGATGCATGATAAGGGGCTCTCTACCAACATCGGCTGGCAGGATAAAGACGCCTATGGTCGGCAACTGTCGACCCGCCAGCGCCAGAAGATGCAGCGGTTGCGGACCTGGAACGAGCGCTTCCGCACGCGCGACTCCAAGGAGCGCAATCTCAAGCAAGCCCTCGGCGAAATCGAACGGATGGCATCCGCCCTTGGCCTCCCCGAGAACGTCCGCGAAACTGCCAGCGTCATCTACCGACGCGCACTCGACGAAAACCTCCTCCCCGGCCGCTCCATCGAGGGCGTCTCAACCGCCGCGCTGTACACCGCCGCCCGGCAGGCAGGCATTCCGCGCAGCCTCGACGAGATCGAGCGCGTCTCCCGCGTCGACCGGATGGAGTTGACCCGCACCTACCGCTACATCATCCGAGAATTGAACCTCGAGGTCAAACCGGCCGACCCCGAGAGCTACATCCCGCGGTTCGTGAGCGACCTCGACCTCTCCGATGAGGTTGAGCGCCGTGCCCGAGAGCTCATTGAGGCAGCCCGCGGCGACGGTATCCTCTCCGGGAAGTCGCCGGTTGGACTGGCCGCCGCCGCGGTGTACGCCTCCGCGTTGCTCTGTAATGAAAAGGTCACACAAAACGACGTCAGCGAGGTCGCCGACATCTCCGAGGTCACCATCCGCAACCGCTACAAGGAACTGCTCGAAGCCGGCGACGTCGTGGCGGCCTAAGCAGATACGGTAGCTAACGTAGAAACGGGTGTTTGAGCCTCTTTATCGGCTGTCGTAGTTTCAAGACGCTCGGTTGATCCGATCTGAGAACTGTGACAAACGTTTTCATACCCAGCAGTCGTTACGGGTGGTATGGAAACGTACGTCAGACTCCGGTGTCCCGAGTGCGGCAAGACGTGGCAAAAGTCCCCTGGCGACCTCCCCGATCCGGGGCGGACGTTCCATTGCCCTGGCTGTCACGCCAGCCGTCGGCTCTCTGAGTTCGCCCGAACTGAACACGATCTTGAGACGCTCAAGGAGTTCTGATCCCCGGTCAGTACACGTGATACAACAGCGCGTAGATGACGAGCCCCATCGAAAACGAGACGAGCCAGAGCGTCGCGGCGATGCGGCCCGCCCACCGGTGGTTCGTCTCCGGGAGTTCCGAGATGGGATGGGTCCCGGCCGACAGCAACGCGTAGAAGACGAAGGGGACACAGAGCACCGCAAGCGAGATGTGGACTGCGAGAAACGGCAAATAAAGATACGTCCGGACGGTTTCGGGGCCGGGAAAGTCGCTCGGCCCGACGATGGTAACGCGGTAGAGATACAACAAAAGAAAGGCCGCAAAGAGGCCGAAACTCGCGAGCATCCGGACCCGGTGGCGAGCGACCTCCCCGCGCCGGATGGCCCGGACCCCCGAAAGGATCGTTCCGATCGCGGCCAGGCTGATGACCGCGTTGAGGTGTGGCACGAGCACTAAAAGCGCCTCCGAGCGCGGGAGAACGCCGGCCGGGATCATCCGCAACACCGCACCGAAGACAAGCGCGAGTGAGACGGCCGAGAGAAGCACGGTCAGTTCCGGAACGTGTCCGCGGGCCCATTCCTGAGTCGCCATACGTACAGTAGCGCCGGCCGCCGAATAGATGTTTTTGCTCGCCGCCGCACTTATATTGCTTGGTATTGTATCACACATAGAAGATCCATGCACGGAACGCAACCGGACACCGAGCCGATATACGAGTGTCTCGACTGCAGCGCTCGCGAGACGGACCCCGACGGGCGGCTCTGTTCGTGCGGGGGCTACCTCCAGAACCTTAGCGTCGAACGGGAGTGACCCGTCGGCCAGCGTTTACCTATACGGCTTTGAGCGGCGCAATGTCTGTTACACCACCAGTTATAGGCAGTGCTCCGTGAGAAGTTTGCGTGGGTGCTGTCTGCGAGCACCCGCACTGGATTGGTGGCGGTGAGCCACCGACAGTGCGTGGGACCGGATTTGAACCGGATGAAGACTCGCTATCACTCGTCTTCCAGGGTTCAAATCCGTCGCTCTCCGATCACCCACACGGCCGAAGTTGGGCAACCGAGACGCTGGTCGCCTCGCTACGTTCGGCGTTTTTCTCCACCTGTCGCTCCTGCTCGCTTCGCTCACTGCTGTGCTATTCGCTCAGGCGTCGTTCCGTGAGAAGTTTGCGTGGGTGCTGTCTGCGAGCACCCGCACTGGATTGGTGGCGGTGAGCCACCGACAGTGCGTGGGACCGGATTTGAACCGGCGGACCTCTACAGGACAGCGCCCTCAACGCTGCGCCGTTGGCCTAGCTTGGCTACCCACGCACGGTGTGTCTGTCTGCACTCCTCCGTAATTCGGGGGGCAATAAAAGGGCTTTCCTTTGGCACCGGGGGTGCCCGTCGGGTTGCGATTCCACGCCGCAAACGGAACTCCGAGATGCGGTACCGCAACTTCAAGTACGTTCCGGCAGTTCGGGGGGTATGGCGAAGTACTCCACCGGCGGCATCGGGGGCGACTCCGGCGGCGCCTGCGAACTCTGCGGGGCGGAGGGGCGATCCCTCGAGACCGTGACCGTCGCGGGGGCACAACTTGAGGTCTGCGGCGAGTGTGCCGAGCACGGCGAGTCGGATTCAGACGATGACGACCGAGCGCGTGAACGCCGCCGGAAAGCCGCACAGAACACCGCCAAACTCGACGACGCCCGGTCAGTCGAGACGGACTGGGAGGAGGGCACGGATTATGAGGATGACCCGTTGCCGTACCTCGTCCGCGGCTACGGCGACCGCGTCGAAGAGGCCAGGCAGGCGGCGGGACTACAGGTCGACGAGCTCGCGACCGACGCCGGGATCGACGAGGATGATCTCGTCGCGATCGAGCAGGGCCGGGCCGCGCGAGCGAACGTCGGTGGGGCCGCTATCGAGGCGCTTGAGGAGTGTCTCGGGGTCGAACTCGCCGAGTAACGCTGCGGGGGCGTCGGTGTGAAACCGTCCGCTAGTCGGCGTCCGCTCGTCGCCACGCGTAGAGGTACACCCCGACAGTAATACAGAGCCACGCGACCGCGCCGGCCCGGACGGCGAAGTCCGCTCGCTGGCCCCATGTCGCCAACTCGAAGGGAAGCGACGAGAGCGCAACGGCTGGCGCGCCGACGACGATGGTCAACACGAAGGTCGTCTGCATAACCCACCCGTAATCGACGCCCTCGGGATCGGTCGTCTCGACGCGAGGCGGCATGCTTCAGTATCGGTGACTCGGCCTGTAAGCGGTTACGATTCCGGGCCGCCGTCGACGCACCGGTAGTGCGAGCGTTTAACCCGCCTGACGACGCAATCGAAGTATGCGAGCGAAGGACATTCGTGCAAAGGCCGGTGAGGAGCCGATCACGATGCTCACCGCCTACGACGCACCGACGGCCAGGTTGCTCGACGAGGCCGGCGTCGACATCGCGCTTGTGGGTGACTCGGTCGGGAACACCCGACTCGGGTACGACTCGACGCTGCCGGTCACTGTCGACGAGATCGCAAGCCATACTGCGGCCGTCGCCCGCGCGACCGAGGACGCCCTTGTCGTCTCGGATATGCCGTTTCTCTCCTTCGGAGCCGACACCGGCGACGCGATCGAGAACTGCGGGCGGATGCTGAAGGAGGCGAGCGCCGACGCGGTCAAGCTCGAATGCGGGCCGCACACGGTGGAGTTGACGCGTCGGCTCACGAACATCGGCGTTCCGGTACAGGCTCACCTCGGGTTGACGCCACAGCGGGAAAACGAGACCGGGCTCTACCGACAGGGCACCGACGAGGAATCCGCCCGTGACCTTCTCGATCTCGCCCGCCAACACGAGGCTGCGGGCGCGTTCTCGCTCGTCTTGGAGCATATCCCGGCGAATCTCGCCGAGACGGTCACCGAGGCACTATCGATCCCTACCATCGGGATCGGCGCCGGTCCCGAGTGTGACGGCCAAGTGCTCGTTATCGATGAGGTGCTCGGCCTCTCGGAGCGGACCGCGCCGTTCTCGAAGCGGTTCGGCGACGTTCGTGGCGAGATGGCCGGGGCAATCGGCGACTATGTGGACGCCGTCGAGTCCGGAACGTTCCCCGCCGAGGAGCACAGCCACCACGAGGACGACCTCGACGACGTGTATTGAGGCCCGATCGACCGGTGTGTCGGACACCATATCAATCCGGGCAGCCATACCGCCGGACACGACTTATGAGGCTCCGACACGTCCGTTTCAGTATGGCAGAACGCGTGTCGGCCGGCGAGCGGGCGAGCGTTGGGTCCGCCCCGGCTGGCGACGACGACGGGGCCCGCGAAGGTGGCGAGAATGGCGGTCGCGTGAACGACAACGGACGAACGCGTCGCCGAATGGATACCGACGCGGGAGCTCCCCATCCGGACGCCCCCGCTCTCGTCGTCGACGGCATCTCGAAGTCGTTCGGAGACGGCGATGAGGCAGTTGTTGCCGTCGACGACGTGAGCTTCAACGTCGACCGCGGCTCGGTTGTCGGGCTTCTGGGTCCGAACGGTGCCGGCAAGACGACGCTTATAAAATCTATCCTCGGGACGGTTGTTCCCGACTCGGGAACGGTGCGGCTGTTCGGGACCGACGCTGCGTCCGGCCGGCGGGCAGCGTACGCAGACATCGACGCGATGCTCGAAGGGGCTCGAAACGACTACTGGCGGCTCACAGTCCGGGAGAACCTCCGCTACTTCGCGACGATCGGCGGCGTCGACCCCGACTCGGTCGCCGCCCGTCACGGCCGGCTTCTCGACCGACTCGGCCTCGCTCAAAAGGCGGATACGCCCGTCCGGGAGCTCTCTCGGGGCATGAAGCAGAAAGTCTCGTTGGCGAGCGTTCTCGCCGGCGGCGCAAAACTCGTTTTTCTCGACGAGCCAACACTCGGGCTGGATGTCGAGAGTTCGCGGACCCTCCGACGGGAACTCCGCCGGCTAGCCGACGAGAACGGCCTCACCGTCGTGCTCAGCAGCCACGACATGGATGTCGTCGAGGCCGTCTGCGATCGTGTCATCGTCATGGCCGACGGCCGAATCCTGGCGGACGACGCCGTATCAGCCCTCGTCTCACGGGCGAGCGCCGATGTTGTCGAGGTCGCGAGCCCGGACTTCGATGAGCGCTCCCTCGCGGCACTCAACGAGCGCTTCGAGGTCCGGTCTGTCACCCCGGCCGAGGCTGGGGGCCGGACCCGGATCGAGGTGGCGGCCGGCGGCGACGAACTGTATGCGCTGATGGAGCATCTCCGCGAGGCCGGCGTCACGATCGACGACCTCCGGACGCGTCGCCCCGATCTGGAGGACGTGTTCGTCGACATGACAGAGACCGAGATAGAGCACACCGGGGCGTCCGACGCGGCGGGGCGACAGCGGTGAGTCCCACCGATCCCGACCGCCACACCAACGGGCGGATCGACGAAGCGCCCGGCGCGAGTACCGCCCCCGAGACGCCGCGCCAGGCGACGTACTACCATCTGGTGCGGGCCGTCCTGTATCGCGAGTTCCTGATCTTCGTCCGGTACCCGGCCAATGCCGTCGGCGGGGTCGTCGTCTCGGTGTTCTTTTTCGCGCTGCTTTTCTATGGCGGCCGGCTGCTGGCCGGGGAGGCGCTTGCGGACTCGATCGAAGGGATCGTCGTCGGCTATTTCCTCTGGACGCTGTCCGTCGGGGCCTACTCTTCGGTCTCCAACGACATCGCGAGCGAGGTCCAGTGGGGAACCCTAGAGCGACACGTCACCACCCCGTTCGGCTTCGCACCGGTCGCACTCCTGAAGGGTGTCGCAAAGGTTGTTCGAACGTTCCTGCTTTCGGCCGTCATCCTCGCGGTGATGTTGCTCTTGACCGGGACAGCGCTCAGCCTCAATCCGATCACCATTCTCGTTGTCGCCGGGCTCTCGATCACGTCAGTGCTCGGCCTCGGGTTCGCGGCCGGCGGCGTCACGGTTCTTTATAAACGAATCGGGAACTGGCTCAACCTGCTGCAGTTCGGCTTCGTCGTCCTCGTCTCCGCCCCGGTGTTCGACGCTCCGTGGACCCGCGTCCTGCCGCTGGCACACGGGAGCGCGCTGCTCCAGCGGGCGATGGTCGACGGCGTCCGACTCTGGGAGTTCGATCCCCTCGAACTCGGGCTGCTTGTCGCCGTCTCGGTCGGCTACCTCGGCGGCGGCTACCTCGTCTTCCAGTACGCGACACGGCGAGCGCGGCGGCTCGGGGTGCTCGGCGACTACTAAAATCGTGAGTGCGTGAAACGGATCCAGCGAACGTTACTCCCACTCGCCGTCGACGATGTCGGCCTCGGCCTGATGGGCCATATTCACTTGGTAGTCCGGGAGGTGAAGCGCGAGGTCGGTCGTCGTGATGATTCCGATTGCCTGGCCGTTCTTGACGACCGGCAGCTTCTTGACGCCGTTGTGACCCATCCGCTCGGCCGCGGTTCGGACGGACTCACTTCGACGAACGGTGACGACAGGATCCGACATTAGTTCACTGACCGGCGTTTCGGGGCTGAGCCCTTCGCCGACCGCGGCGACGACGTCGGACTCGGTGACGATGCCGAGGATGCGATCGTCCCCGATAATAAGCGATCCGATGCTCTTTTTACTGAGTATCTGGGCGGCGTCGGTCATCGTGGTTCCGTCCGGCACGGATTCGACCGGTGACGACATCAGTTCCTCGACGCCTTTGTCCTGTTCCGTCATATCTCTCCGTACTTTACGGACAATCATAATAGTGTGGCATTCGGTCAGCGGGGTATCATCACGGACTGCGCCGGGGTGGATCGGCGTGGCGACCCATTCACTCGCTCCACTCGGCCCGACACGTCGTATCGCAAAAGTGCATCGTCAAGATTGATCCGTCCTCGATTCGCGTGAGAACCTTGTGGGTGGGTTCGTTTACAATCGGCTCCGAACACGCCGCACAGCACGGCGCTGTTTCCTCCGTTACGTCCTCGCCGAGATCCGATGTCGGGTCGACCATTTCGTTGCACGGAGGTGGGGCAGGTATATCAACGATTATGTTCGAGGAGGCGCTCGCCCGGTTCCGGCGTGATACTCCTCTCGTCCGTGCCCGTCCAGTTTTTTCTTCTTCCCCTGGTTTCTCCGTTTCTCTCTTCTTCGTCTAATTTCTCGCTCGTCCGGTCTCTTTCTCCCGGTTACTCCTCAAGCGTCGCCTCGTCGAGCGCCGCCGGCTCGCTTTCGTCGGCCTGTCGCCGAACGTCGACGTGGTAGTGTTCGAGGATGTCTCGGCCCAAGAGGAGCGGGTACTCCATGTGCCCCCGGTCCTCGATGCTCGCCGTGACGGTGTGTTGTTTCCCGCCGACACCGACGACCAGATCGACGATCGGGCGTGACCGGCCGGACTTGACGCTCCCGGATCTGATCTTGACGATGTCCTTTATTGGGCCTGTACCGATCTCGGCGGCGAGGTGGGCGTCGATGCTCGTCCTCGTCGCGCCGGTATCGGATTTCGCCATCACGGTCCGCTGGCCGCTCGTCCCCATGACGACGACCTCCTCGACGTAGCCGATCAGCGGCGTCTCCGTCGGGACGGATGTCTCGGGTTTCGGCATACACGCCGGCCGCGAGTCGTCGAGGTTCGCAGTCAGTTCGTGGACCCGCTCGGGATCGACCTCGCCGCCGGCCCGCTCGATAGCGAGTCTGGCGATGTGTGGGGCGGGCGAGCGGTTTGTCGCTTTAAATAGCCCTCGAAAGCCGGCCGTCGGATTTACTTCGAGGATGTAGTAGCCGTCCTCCCCCTCGACGATGTCGACGCCCGCGTAGTCGAGTCCAATCTCGTCCGCCGCCCGCTTGGCCATTATTGCGGCCTTCTCCGGCAGTTCCTCGGTCACGTTCTCGACGCGACCGCCCAACGCCACGTTCGTCCGCCACTCGCCGTCCGGCGCGTAGCGGTTCATCGCGCCGACGACCCGCTCGCCGACGACGTAGATCCGGAGGTCGTGGTGGCGCTGCTCGTCGTGTTCGATGAGTTCCTGGAGAAAGGCCTGTCGCGAGCCAACCATCGGGTTGACGGGGTCGTCGGTGTCGAGTTTCCACGTGCCGCCGCCGTGCGTGCCGATCGCGGTCTTATAAACGACTTCGTCGCCGAAGCGGTCACGGCGGGCGTTCAGTACATCCCCGGAAAGCGCCATGAGCGCGTCCGGAACGGGCAGCCCCGCCTCCGCGAGGGCGGTCCCGGAGGCAAACTTGTGCATCGCCGTCATCGTCGCGGTCGGCGTGTTCAGTATTGGTCGGATACGATCGAGCATCGTTGCCAGCCCGAGCGCTTCGGCGGGTTGTTCCTCCTTCGAGAGCAACAGCCGGTTGACGACGATGTCAACATCGGGTTCGAGCGTTACGGCCCCGTCGGTGATGTCGACGGCGGTGTTCTCGGCGCGGAGCCACGCGGTTCCGTAGCCGAGATCGTCGACGGCGTTGAGAATCGCTTTCGTCTCCTTCGAACTGTGGAGGCTGAGAACGCCGACAGTAAGCGAATCGGACATACACCTGTTGTGGGTGGTTTCGGCAAAACGCTGCCGGTCCGTGAACGGGGCCAGCGCCGTTTTCCACCGGTAACGTACGTCTGCCCGTCCTCCCGCGGCGGACGGCGTATTTATACCCGGCCCCGCCGTGGCTCGGATGTGTCAGCGAGATTCACGTACGACGGCGGCGCGGTCGACCCCGGTGAGACACAGAATCTCCGTTTCACCGTCAGCGAGACGTACCTCGGCGACCCCGTCCGGATACCCGTCACGGTTGTCAACGGCGAGCGCGAGGGGCCGACCCTCTGTCTGACCGCGGCGTCCCACGGCGACGAACTCAACGGGATCGAGATCGTCCGGGAGGTCGCCCACGAGTGGGACCACTCCGGACTCCGCGGGACGCTCATCTGCCTGCCGGTCCTCAACGTTCCCGGGTTCATCGCCCAACAGCGGTATCTGCCGGTCTACGACCGCGACCTCAACCGGTCGTTTCCGGGCGACGACTCGACAACGAGCGCGAAACGGATCGCCGCTCGGGTGTTCGAGAACTTCATCGAGCCCTGTGACATCGGATTGGACTTTCACACCTCGACGCGCGGGCGGACGAACATGCTTCACGTTCGCGCGGACATGAGCGACCCCTCGGTGTCCAGGGTCGCAAACGCCTTCGCCTCGAACGTCATCATCGCGGGAGAAGGTCCGAGCGGGTCGTTGCGACGGGAAGCAAGCGAGGCCGGCACCTCGACGGTCACGGTCGAGTTGGGCGAAGCCCACCGCTTCCAGCGGCCGCTTATCGACGCAGCGCTGGAGGGTGTCCTTTCGCTGATGGCCGAGTTCGGGATGACAGCGACGGAGACAGTCAAATGGCCCGGCTGGCGGACCGTTATCGACGCCGCGGACGAGAAGACGTGGCTCCGGGCCGACACCGGCGGCCTCGTCGAGATGCACCACGACCGCGGCGCGCTCGTCGAAGCGGGCGAGTCAGTCTGTACGATCACCAACCCGTTTAAAACGGACGCGACAGCCGTCGAAGCGCCCTTTACCGGCGTCCTCGTCGGCGTCCTCGAGAACCCCTTGGTCTACCCCGGCAACCCGCTGTGTCATCTTGTTGCTCTCGATGGGCCGACGCTCCGGGCGTTCCGCCGGCACCACCGCGGGATGGAATAACAACCTTTTTAATCATCTTATATTCTCGCTTCGAAGCACGCTGTTCACAGTCGAGCTCGCGTCCCGCCATCGACGGAAAACGCCGGCGAACACCCGCGAGACGTTCATACGAACACCCACGGAACGTTCGCAGGTAGTAACTACTATACCAGCGCGGTACCGACCATAGCTTGCATGAGTCAATCGTACGACCGAGGTCTGATAGAGGACTTCGGGCGGTGGCAGGAGTTCTCCGCCGGCATGTGGGCCTGGATCTTCCACAAGTTCACCGGCTGGGTGCTCATCGGCTACCTCTTTACCCACGTGGCGGTGTTGAGCACCGCCACCGTGGACGGGGCGACGTACACACAGACGCTCCAGGGGCTCGAGAGCCTGCTTCTCGTCCGGTTCCTCGAAGTCGGCCTGCTCGCGGTCGCCGCCTTCCACATCCTCAACGGCGTCCGCCTGCTGTTCGTCGACTTGGGTGTCGGGATAGAATCACAGGATAAGGCGTTCTACGCCGCACTGATAGCGACCGCGGCCATCACGGTCGCGAGCATCCCGACGTTCCTCGTGGGGGCGTTCTAAGATGGCCGAGCACTACTCCTCCTTCGAACCGAAGGGAACGCGGTGGCTGCTCCAGCGGATCACGGCCGCGTTTCTCGTTGTCGTGTTAGCGTATCACTTCCTCCTGTTGCACTTTGTCAACCACGCGGCCGACATCACGTTCGCCGGAACACAGGTCCGGATGAGCCAGGTCGGCTACTTCTCCACGATGGTGTTGTTCCTCGTGACCGCCGCCTTCCACGGGGTTAACGGCGTCTACAACGCCCTTGTCAACCAAGGTCTCGACGGCACCCAAAAGACCGTCGTCAAGTGGTCGCTCGTCGCCGCGGGAACACTCCTCGTCGTTCAGGGGGCCCGCGTCGCGAGCGCCATGACGGGGTTGTTCTGATCATGAGCACACAAGTCAAAGAGCGCGAAACGGAAACCGAGACCGAAGAGACGTCCGAACATCAAGAGCGACGGCTCTCCGAGAAGCGCGATCGTGCTGGAATGCGCGAGCGCGCCGAGAATGACCTCTCGGAGACCGACGAGACGGTTCGGATCAAGGTGTTCCGCTACGACCCCGAGGTCGAGGGCAAGAAGGATCCGCGCTTCGACACCTTCGAGGTACCGTTCACGAAGGGGATGACGGTGCTGGACTCGCTGATCTACGCGCGCGATCACTTCGATTCGAGCCTCACCTTCCGACACTCGTGTCGACAGGCGATCTGCGGCTCCGATGCGCTGTTCGTCAACGGGAAACAGCGGCTCGGGTGCAAGACGCAGATGGTGGATCTGGAGTGGCCGGTCCGGATCGAACCGCTACCGCACGCCGAGGTTGTCAAGGATCTCGTCGTCGACATGGAGCACTTCTACGACCAGATGGAGGCCGTCGAGCCGTACTTCCAGACGAACGATCTCCCCGATGACGGGGAGCAACGACAGAGCCGCGAGAACCGCGAGAAGGTCAAGATGTCCACGCGCTGTATCTGGTGTAGTGCGTGCATGTCCTCGTGTAACATCGCCGCAGGTGACAACGAGTACCTTGGCCCCGCTGCCATCAACAAGGCCTACCGCTTCGCGATGGACAAACGCGAGGGCGAGGAAATGAAAGAACACCGGCTCAATATTATCGAGCAGGAACACGGTGTCTGGCGCTGCCAGACGCAGTTCTCCTGTACGGAGGTGTGCCCAAAGGACATCCCTCTGACAGAGCACATCCAAGAGCTCAAACGCGAGGCCGTCAAGAGCAACCTGAAATTCTGGTAGCAGTAGTCTAAAGTCATTCAAAACCCAATATAATACCATGACAATGCACGAACACGACGTGGTCGTCGTCGGTGCCGGTGGCGCCGGCCTCCGAGCCGCGATCGCGGCCGACGAGGAGGGCGCTGACGTGGCGATGGTCACAAAACTGCACCCGGTTCGCTCGCACACGGGCGCTGCCGAGGGTGGAATCAACGCGGCGCTCCGAGACGGCGACGACTGGGAGCTTCACGCCTACGACACGATGAAGGGGTCGGATTACCTCGGCGACGCCCCCGCCATCGAAACACTCGCACAGGACGCCCCCGAGGAGGTCATCCAACTCGAACACTGGGGGATGCCGTTCTCGCGGGAGGACGACGGGCGCGTTTCCCAGCGACCCTTTGGCGGACTGTCTTTCCCCCGGACGACCTACGCCGGGGCCGAGACGGGCCACCACCTGTTGCACACGATGTACGAGCAGGTCGTCAAACGAGGCATCACGGTTTACGACGAGTTTTATGTCAGCGAACTCGCCGTCACGGACCACGACGAGCCTGAGGATCGGGAGTGTCACGGCTGCGTCGCCTACGACATCAAATCTGGCGAGGTCGTCGGCTTCCGTGCGAAAAATGGCGTGATCCTGGCCACCGGCGGTGACGGGCAGGTCTTCAACCACACCACGAACGCGGTCGCCAACACCGGCGACGGCCCGGCGATGGCCTACCGCGCGGGTGTCCCGGTCGAGGACATGGAGTTCGTCCAGTTTCACCCGACGACGCTGCCATCGACTGGCGTGCTCATCTCCGAGGGCGTCCGGGGCGAGGGGGGCATCCTCTACAACGGCGAGGGCGAGCGCTTCATGTTCGAGCACGGCTACGCGAACAACGCCGGCGAACTCGCCTCCCGCGACGTCGTCTCGCGAGCGGAGTTGACCGAGGTCAACGAGGGCCGCGGCGTCAACGACGAGTACGTCTATCTTGATATGCGGCATCTCGGCGAAGAGCGCATCTACGACCGGCTTGAAAACATCATCCACCTCGCGGAGGACTTCGAGGGGGTCAACCCCACCGAGGAGCCGATGCCGGTCAAGCCCGGCCAACACTACCACATGGGCGGCATCGAGACGAGCGAACACGGCGAGACGTGCGTCAGCGGGCTGTACGCTGCCGGCGAGTGTGCATGCGCCTCCGTCCACGGCTCGAACCGACTCGGCGGGAACGCACTACCGGAACTGATTGTCTTCGGTGCGCGCGCCGGCCACCACGCCGCCGGCCGAGACCTCGGCGAGGCCGAGGTGCCGATCGGTCCCTCCGCCGAGAGCGAACCAGAGGAGAGTCTCGACACGCCGGTCGAACCGGGCGCACTCGATTCGACCGACGGCGACGTCGCCGCCGACGGCGCGCTTGTCGAACCCACGGAGGTCGTCGAGCACGCGGTCGACTACGAGCGCACCCGCATCGAGGAGATGCTCGAAGGCGACGGCACCAACCACGCCGAGATCCGTGAGGACCTCCAGAAGGCGATGACTGAGAACGTCAACGTCTTCCGAGAGAAGGAAGGCCTCAAAAAGGCACTTGAGATTATCCGCGAGTGTCGCGAACGCTATCAAGACGTGGCCGTCTCCGATCCCTCGCGGACGTTCAACACCGATCTCATCCACACGATCGAGACGCGAAACCTCATCGACATCGCCGAGACGATCACGCTCGGCGCCCTCGCCCGCGACGAGTTCCGCGGGGCCCACTGGCGGCGCGAACATCAAGAGCGGAAGGACGAGGATTGGCTCAAACACACGATGATCTCTTGGAACGACGGTGCGCCGAAGCTCTACTACAAGCCCGTCGTCCTCGAAGGCGAGAACAAAGAGTACGAACCGAAGGTCCGCTCGTACTGACGCCGCGGTTCGACGCCGATCTGTTCGACGAACTCGACCGAGCCCGCCGGTCGTCCCGCCGCTATTTATAATTCGACCGACGGTCTCTTATAAAACATCCATGCCCGGGTCCTACACCCGCCCGTCCAAATTCGTGGACGTAGTTCGGTGACCCGTATGTGACACAGCACGACAGGGGCATACACCGCGTTCCAGCCCGGTCACCGTCGGTCACCCGATAAATCCGTCCGTGCTCCACTCGGCGTCCCCCTCGTCGGGTTCGATCGAGACCGGTGCGCTCACCAGCACGAAGGCGGCCTCCTCGTCGTCGTTTCTGATCTGTCTGGTCGCCTCCGGGGGGATCCAGACTGCGTCCCCCTCCTCCATCCCGATGGGGTCGTCATTGATAACGACGGTCGCTGTTCCTTCGATGAGGACGTAGATTTCCTCGTGACCGTTTTCGACGTGATCGTGCGGTCGGCTCTTCCAGTTTGGCTCACATCGGGTGATCGTCACGCCGACTTTCTCGCTGTCGAGTGGCTCCCTGAGGAAATGCATCCCGCCGGAGACAGGGTCGATGTTGTGGTAGTTGACGCGCTTGTACGTGCTCATACTGCCGCTTCACGGGCCACCAAGATAGGTTTCACGCCCGTACCCATTGCGTTTACGCCGACAGCACCCGCTCGATCCGGTCGTCTGCCGACGCCGGCGGATCGGTACTCATTCCGGCGACCGCATCGAGGAAGGCGATCCGATAGCTCGCCGGGCCGTTCCACTCGCCCCCGTCGGCGGCGCGTTCGCCCGCAAGCCCGAACGCGACCGTCCCCGAGAGCGCGGCCTTGAGGGGTCGTTCGATTCCGACGCCCGCCCCGAACGTCGCGAGTGTCACGCCGAGCATACAGCCGGTGCCGACAACCCGGCCCATCATCTCGTCGCCGGCCGAAACCTCGTAGGCCGCCTCCGGCCCGGCGATGACGTCTGTCTCGCCGGAGGCGACAGCAACGGTGTCGTACTCGCGGGCGCACGAAAGCGCCGCCTCGGCGACATCGGCGTACTCGCCGACCGATTCGACGCCGCGAACCTCGGCGTCTTCGCCCGCGAGTGCCGAGATTTCGGCGTGGTTGCCCTTCACGATCGTCACGTCGAGTTCCGACAGAAGCCGGGTCCCGACTCGCGTCCGGGTCGGCGTTGCGCCCATCCCCACGGGGTCGACGACGAGGGGAACGCCGCCCTGATTGGCCGCTTCGCCCGCGGCGAGCATCGTCGCTTCCCCGGCCTCGTCGACGGTCCCCATATTTAGAAGGCAGGCGTCAGCCCCGGCGACCATCTCGGCGACCTCGCGCTCGTCATCGGACATGACCGGCAACCCGCCCCAATGCAGCGTGACGTTGGCGACGTCGTTGACGGTGACGTTGTTTGTGACCGAGTTGACGAGCGGGTCCGTCGCCCCGATTGCTTCGAGGGCGGCCGCCACGTCGACGGCGGGCTCAGACATCGGCGCTCGCCCCCTGGACGGCGTCGGCGAGGCGACGCGTCGCGGCTTCCGGATCGTCGGCCGCCGTGATTGCCGAGATGACGGCGACGCCGTCGGCTCCGGCGGCGGCGACCGATTCGGCGTTCTCCGGCGTAACGCCGCCGATGCCGACGAACGGGATGTCAACGGCTTCGCGGACCGCTCGAATTCGTTCGAGCCCGACGTTCGACTGTTCAGGTGTCGTCTCTTTTGAATTCGTCCCGAAGATCGCACCGACGCCGAGATAGTCTGCCCCCGCCGCCTCCGCTTCGCGGGCGGCCGCCGGGGTGGAGACGGAGCGACCGACCATCGCGTCCTTACCGAGTTGCTCGCGGGCGACCGATACCGGGAGGTCGTCGTCGCCGAGGTGGACCCCGTCGGCATCGATCGCGGCGGCGATGTCGAGCCGGTCGTTAACGATCAGCGGGACGCCGGCGGCTCGCGTCTCCTCGCGAAGTTCGAGGCCGAGTTGGTAGCGTTCTTTGGCGCTCGTCCCCTTTTCACGAAGTTGGACAACGTCGACGCCGCCGTCGATCGCGGCCGCGACGACCTCGGGTGTCGATCGGCCCGCCGAGAGCCCCGCGTCGGTGACTAGGTACACGCCGAAATCCTGACTCATACAACCGGATGGTACCGCCGGTGCGATATCGGTCTTTTTGTTCGCAGCCAGTAATTTATACAGGGCTGTCCAACGGCCGGACATGATCAACGAACTGGCTGAGGCGGCCGAGAGCGTTGCGGCGGCGAGCGAGGCCTGTGACGATGAGGACGCCCGCGAACGGCTTTCGGGGCTCGAATCGCAGCTTTCGAGGCTCGCCGAGTCCGAACAGGGCGCAGACCACGGGCGATTGGCGCGCATCCAGCGGGCGCTTGACGAAATCGAAGCGTCGGTAGCGGGCGAGGCGCTCGACGCGATCCGGGCCGCCGACGGGTGTATCGACGACTATCGCGAAACCGTCGACGGCGTCTAATCGATCGTTCGACCGATGGGGCCACCTCAAAACTCGTCTCACGACGGGCGCCGACCGGACCCCTACGGTAGCCCCGCTTCTTTACTTAGACCGCGTCTGTCGAGACCGATCAGCGCCATCGATGGGTTCGGCGGGTACGCCGGCCACCGTCTCGCCCGGCGGGATGTCGTCGACGACGACGCTTCCGGCCCCGACCGACGCGGCCTCGCCAATCGAGATATCGCCGAGCAGCGTCGCGCTTGCACCAACGACGACGCCGTCCCCGAGCGTTGGATGACGCTTCTCGCGGCGCATCGAGTCGCCGCCGAGCGTAACGCCGTGATACAGGAGCACGTCGTCGCCGAGTTCGGCGGTTTCGCCGATTACGACGCCGGCCCCGTGGTCGATGAACAGTCGCCGGCCGATGTCAGCAGCCGGGTGGATCTCGACACCGGTGAGAAGGCGCACAGCCTGTGAGAAAAATCGGGCGGTGAACCGAAAGCCACGGTGCCACAGCGCGTGAGCGAGTCGGTACCCCCAGACAGCGTGGACCCCGGAGTACAACAGCGCAACAGTGACGGCGCTTCTCGCTGCCGGGTCCTTCGTGCGTGCGGTCCGAACGTCCTCGGCCATCATCCCGAGGACGCTCGCGAGCGATTCAAGTATCATATCGGGAACGGAAACGCGCGGAACCGACGGGAACGACGGCGGTGGCCGGTCAGCAGTAGCCGGCCGACAGCGACGCCATGGTTGTATCCCGGATCTTCCGCCGTGCTTCGAACTCCGGGAACGATGATATAAAAACTGTCGATGGGGGCACTCGTCTAATTTAATCAGCCGCCATCGTGTCGGTCCGGACGGTGTGAGCAATC
>NZ_JBKEGK010000033.1:0-17071 GCF_046710025.1 Natronomonas sp.
GGAGCCGGCAAAACGACGCTGCTCGGGGCGTTGCTGTGGGAGATCCCACCCGACGTCCGGACAGTCGCCATCGAGGATACACCGGAACTGCCCGTTTCGGAACTCCAGCACGACAGTCGGGACGTCCAACCGCTCCGCGTGACGACTGGCGACGGCGCGTCGATCACCGCGACCGAAGCGCTCCGGACGGCGCTCCGGCTCGGCGATGGAGCGGTCGTCGTCGGTGAGGTCCGCGGCGAGGAGGCGAAGGTGCTCTACGAGGCGATGCGGATCGGCGCCGCGGACGGGACGGTCCTCGGGACGATCCACGGCGGTGGCGGCGAATCGGTTAGAGAGCGCGTCGTCACCGACCTCGGCGTCGCGGAGTCGGCGTTCGCGGACACGGATCTCGTTGTGACGCTCGAAGCGTACAAGAACGGGGGATCGAGACGGCGACGGGTCCGGGCGATCGAGTCGGTTCGACGGTCCCCCAATGGGGTGGGCTTTGAGTCACTGTACGACGCCGACTCGGGGGCGATTCGCGTGACGGACAGCCGGCTCGTTGAGGAGCTGTCAACGCCGACTGAGACCGCTGCGGACGTCGAGTCGGCGATCCGCGATCGGACGGCAGAACTGGAGGCGTGAGCGCCGTGTCACCTGATCACACGTGGCCGATCCGGGGATTGGCGAACCTGTCGCCGCGGTCGTCGACGCCCGAGTCGATTCAAGAGATCGCGCCGTTCCTCGGTGGTGATCCCCGGACCCTCGCTGCTGCCGCCGACGGCGTCGGGATCGTCGTCGGCCTCTGTCTCGGGGCGGCGGCGATCGGCCTTCGGCAGCCGTCGTTGCTCCTTGTGGCTGCGGGCGTCGGCTCCGGAGCGGCGATTCTCGCCCGCGGCGGCGTCCTCGTGGTTGCCAGCGCCCGGCGAAGTCGAACGCTCGGCACCGCGCCGACGATCGTCAGCCGCGCCGTCCTCCGGATGCGGATCGCGCCGGCCGCGGAAGAAGCGGCCGCCTTCGCCGCCGCGACGAAGGGACGACTCGGGGACCGACTCGCCGACCATGTCGGGCGCGCCCGCGGAACGCAGTCCTCGGGGCTCGGGACGTTCGCCGAGGCCTGGCGCGGCCGGTTTCCGGCGCTGTACCGTTCGCTGACACTCGTTGAAGCCGCTGCGGACGCCCCCGAGAGCGAGCGCGATCGGGCGCTCGATCGGGCGATGGAGACGATCTTGGACGGAACCCGGGACCGCGCCACGGAGGCCGCCGACTCGCTACGAGGGCCGTCAACGGCGATGTACGCCTTTGGCGTCCTCCTCCCGCTCGCGCTCGTCAGCGTGTTGCCAGCTGCGGGCGCAGCAGGCGTCGAGGCGACGCTCCCGGCGATCGTCGGTATATACGATCTCGCCCTTCCCGTCGGGCTGCTCTGCGGAAGCGGCTGGCTGCTCGCGAACCGTCCGGTGGCGTTCCCGCCGGTTCCCATCGACAGCGAAGTCGCATCCCATCCAGCGGTTTATATCGGTACGGGTGTCGGATCGGGGCTCGCCGCTGCGGCCGTTGCTCGGACGCTCCTCCCGAGGTGGACGGTGCCGCTCACCGCCGTTGGCCTGGGGATCGGGACCGCGCTCGTGGCTCGGTATCACCCGGTCGTCGCCGTCCGAAAACGCACCAACAAACTCGAGTCGGCGCTCCCGGACGCGCTGTATCTCGTCGGCCGGCGCGTCTCTGACGGGATCGCTGTCGAACAGGCGGTCGCCGACACGGCCGGGGAACTTGAGGGTATCGCTGGCGATGCGTTCCGTTCGGCCGCCAGGCGACAGCGCCAACTCCGCGTTGGCGTCGAGGCAGCGTTTGTCGGCGAACACGGCGCGCTTGAGGACTTGCCGAGCCAACGAGCCGAGAGTACGGCCCGCCTGCTCGGTATGGCCGCCGGGGCCGGAGCGCCCGCGGGCAGGGCGCTCGTCGAGACGGCGGACCATCTCGACGAACTCCGACGCGTCGAGCGGGACGCAAAGCAGAATCTCGGCCGCGTGACGTCGACGCTCTCGAACACCGCGGCGTTCTTCGGCCCTCTCGTCGGCGGCGCAACCGTCGCGCTCGCTGACAGCGTCGGGACGACGGAGGCGCTTGACGGCAGCGCCCCCGAGACGGCCGGCCTCGGGATCGCTGTCGGCGTATACGTCCTCCTCATGGCGGCGGTCCTAACAGGGCTTTCGACGGGGCTACAGCGCGGGCTTGACCGGGCAACCGTCAGCTACCGGGTCGGCATTGCGCTCTGTACCGCGACGGTGACGTTTCTCCTTGCGGTCTTCGCCACGTCCGCCGTCTCCGGAGGTTTATGACATAGCACGGGACCAGACTGCCCATGTTCGGATTGCCGCTGGACGCGTGGTACGTCTGGATCGGGCTGGCGATCGTCAGTAGCACCGCCGTCGGGGTCGTGGCCACCCTCCCGTCGGCGGCACCACCCGACGCCTCGGGGGCGGCCCGGACGGTCGACGGCGTTGCTGCGAGCGAGCACGCCGCGGTAGGGAAACACCCGCTTTCGAACGCCGAAACGGTGCGAATCGGGTCGGACTCGGTGTCGCTCCGCGGCCCTGGCGGCACCGAACATGCCGGGTTCGGTTACGGTCCGGTCGTCCCGGTTCTCGACGACCCTGGACTCCGGGCGACGCTTAGGGGCGAGCCGCCGGATCACGCGTTCCGGACGCCGATCGAGTTCGAACGGGCCGTACGACAGGCCCGGGCGACGGGACCGCGGTGGCAGGGAGCCGATCAAATAATCGTCCGGCGGGTCAACTGGGAGGGGATCGACGTTGTTCTCGTCGGATAGGGGCCAGACCGAGCCGCTCGCGGCGCTCGTTGCCGTGTTCACGCTCGGCCTTGGCCTCTCGTTATATGTCGGCGTTCTCGATTCGATGCTTCCCTTGCTGACGATCGAGTCCGAGATGGCGCCGGTTGCGACCAACCGGTTTATTCAGGAGGCGTCTGATTTCGGTGTCGTCCGGCCGCCGATCGGGGATGCAATCGACGCCGCCAGTCCGAACGGGTACTTCATGAACGCGACAGTTCGAACCCGAACGGACGCGTGGTTCGGCGGGCCGACGCGAGGGGAAATCTCCGACTGCGTCCGCCGCCGGGTGAGCGTCCGGACTGCCCCAGGACGCGTTCGACCGGGGACGCTGGAGGTGTGCGTATGGCCAGAGGCGTGAGCACCGTTCTCGATGTTGCGATCTGTCTCCTGTTGATCGGTGTCGCGGTCAGTACGCTCGCCGTCGCCGTTCCCGATGAGGGCTGGCGATCGACAGTCGACGGGGACCCAGAGGCGATGTCGGTGGGAACCGTAACCGCGACCGTTCCGATCACGAACGGCCACGAGGCACACGGGACACTCGCACAGCACCTCGCGCGGTCGTCGATCTTGATGGCCGCGCTCGACGGCGAGCGGCTCCTCGGATCGCCGTATCCCGGGGCGACTCGCCGCGCGGTCGAACAGCGAACGTCCGACCGGGTTCGGGTCACGGCTCGCTGGCGTCCCTACCCTGACGCGCCGCTCTCCGGTCGGTTCACGGTCGGTCCGACCCCCCCATCAACGGCTGACGTAGCGGCGACGCGGTTCACCGTCGATAGCGGAATGAACGTTCCCGGCGATGCCGATTCGAACGAATCGCTCGCGGCGGCCGTCGCAGAGGCGTACATCGACTGGCTTTTTCCGCCGGAACGGACCCGAATTCGCCTCGTCGATCGCCGAACGGCGCCCGAGACGGCGAATCGATACCGCTCGATCGCTGGGGCCTTGGGGGTCGATATCGCCGAACCGCTCGCCGACGCGTTGCCGCGGCAGGCCAACGAACGGCTCGCGGCCGAGCTCGCCGATCAGCTTGAGACAGGGTTGCAGTCCGAGTCGGATACGTCCGGCCCCGTGCCGAATGGCGAGGGTACGGGCCGCGTCGAAATCGTCGTTCGGCGGTGGGAACCGTGAATGACCGCGCCCGCGTTCCGTTCGCGCTCGTCGGTGTCCTGTTGGTGCTCACAAGCACGACGCTTGCGACAACGACGGTACTGCAGCCCTCAGAAGAGCCCCCAGCGATCGAAGACGCGATGGCCGGCGCGACGGCGACAGCCGTGACGGAACTGCGCGGTGCGGCCGATTCGGCTGCCACGAACGCCGCGATCGATCCCGTCATCGAACCGGCCGACACGGTCGCCGGGCGGGCGCTGAACGAAAGCCACCCCTTTCGGGACGCCCTCCGGCTTCGGCTCTATCTCCGCGCCGTCGAGCGCCTCCGAAACGTTGAGGCGACTCGGGGACCGGTTACGGTCTCGGCGTCGCTACCGCCCGTCGAACCGACGACGGAGGGCTATCGGGGAGCGATCGAACGCGTAGCAATCGACCGGGCAGGTGAGGACGCCGCCGCACTAGCCGTTAGAATCGAGAACGTGACCCTCACAGCCACACGGGACGGCCGGACAGTGACGACCGCCGAGCGATCACCGCAGTTCGTCATTTCGAACCCGGCGCTGTTGTTGCACGACCGCACCGAGCGTTTTGAGACTCGCGGCAATGCCCCGGTAACGCGACGTGGACTCGGACGACGGGTTACTGCCAGGCTCTACCCGATCGCGTGGGCCCGGGGGCACGCCCAGTACGGCGGGGCACCGATTTCGACAGTTCTCGGGATCCGACACGTCGAGTTGGCGACGAACGATGCGCTGATCGCCGAACAGCGCGCAACGTTCGGGGAGGCTGACCCCGATGGTCACCGTGGCGTCGCTGCTGCGGGGCGGCGCGTCGCGACGACGGACGCGCTCGTCGGAGTCGGCGGCGATAAAAAGTGGATCGATACGGTCCTCGCTGGGGCCGACGCTATAGGGCCGGACCCGCCGCCCCAACAGCCCGTCGGTACCTGGCGGGAGGAACCAGATAATCCCGAGGTAACCGTCACGGTAGACACCTCCGCTGACAACGCTTTCGCCAACACGATCGGGGTGACCGGCACCGATCGGCTCAAAGAGCGAATCGAACGGGTCCACACTATCGAGGCCCGGGTCGAAACGGCGACGCGGTTTCGGGGTGGATCGAGCTATGGGGATCGATCGCCTGGCTACGGCTGGACAGTAGAATCGAGACGAAACGACGTTTCGGTCGACAGCGACCGGGTCGGCAGCGGCGGGCCGACCACGTCCGGATGGACGACCGTCGACAGCGGCCGATACGATGTGATAGTGACCGAGACGACGACCAGAGACTGGTGGAAGGACAATGAGACCGCGACGACGGAGTCGGTGACAGAGCGGGTCTACCGCGTCGAAGTCGCAGCTCAGGCCCGGACGGTCCCGATTGAGCGGATCCCCGACGGCCGGGTCGATGGACATCTGAGCCGGGCCGCGGACCGCGCTGGCGACCGCGCGATCCGGAATACTGGCGGCTTCGACGATGCGGCCGAGGCGGCAGCCTTGGGGGAGTCGGTCCGATCGACGGCGACCGTAACCGCAACGCCCTCAATAGATCGGTCCGCCGTCGAAGCCGACCTCAAGACGGTCCGGGATCGGGTAGGTGACATCTCAGCGACGGTCCCCGCTCCATCGGTCGGCGCTGGACGGGTGACACCCTCGGAACGGCTCCGGTCGGCTGTCGGCGACGCGCGGGCGGGTCTGTTGCCCGAGTCGGATCGATCGGCGCCCGAGCGGACGATCCGTGCGGCGCGGCTCACGTATCTTGAGTCGCTCGATTCGGAACTGGAACGGCGGGTTTCGGCCGACGACAACACCGCCGACGAAATCGGAAACTCATTGGGAGCGTATCTCGGCCCCGACCGTCTCGACGGTGCGCTGGCGGCCCACCGGGGGGCCTCAAGGCCGGAGCCGGAGCCGATAGCCGATCCCGCTGGGAACCTCTCGCTGTCGGTCGAAACCGCACCGTCGTATCTCACGACGAGCGCAGTGACCCGTGACCGCATCGACGCCCGAGGCGGCGGCAGCGTGCATCCCCTCTCAACGCGGACGGTCAGCGTCTTCTCGTCGCCGCACACCCAGGTTACTACCGGGATCCTTGATCGAATCCCGTTTCTCAACACCGGTCGTGTCTCGCTGTCGACGGCGGCGGAGACCCTTCACTCGATGGAACCCGGAATGGAGAACCGCGGGGAACTCGAAGCCGAGGTCGCGGACGCGACCGATCACGTTCGCGGAGCGTTGGTCGCCGACCTCGTGGACGCGGGCATCGCCGAACACGAGGCGGAGTCGGCCCTCAGCGTCGATGCCTCGACCGCCGAGGAAGCCCGTATGCTCACCGACGGAACGACGATCGGACGGGCAGCACGGTCGATCGATGGGCCGCCCAACCGCGATCGGATAGAGCTCCGATTGGAGACGACGCTGGATTCGACCCTCGCGGAGGACGCCGCTCGGCCGCCGGAGCCGATGACGACCGCGGCGCGGCGGACGGCCGAAGCGGAGTACCGCGGACGGCTTGAGGGCATCCTCGCCGACGGGATCGAGAGTGCGAGCGAGGCCAAACGGGTTGAGGTGCTCGGCGAGCAGCTCGGATCGATCCCGGCCGGCCTTCCGATCGCGCCGGTGCCGGGCTATTGGTTCGCCACCGCGAACGTCTGGTACGTTACCCTCTCGGGGCAGTACGAGCGGTTCGCGGTCCGGACGAACCGCGGCGACGGGACGGCGACAACAACGTATCTCCGCGACGGCGGAACGGTGAGGGTGGTTCACGACGGCGACCCGAAACGACTCGGAACGGCCGCTCAGGTGTCTGTTCAGACCCGGACCGCCGTCGTCGTGGTCGTTCCGCCCGGCCCGCAAGGGGTTGGTGACACCGACGGCGAGCCGATCAAGACATCGCCGGGGTGGTAGCCGCCGGGAGCCCGAACGCTACTTGAACGGGGAGGTCGAACGAGGCGTATGCTCCACGAAGTCGCGGACTCGCCAGGTGAGCTTCAGCCAGCCGAACTCCACGCACGGTACCTCGACGCACTCGCGGCGGTGGTCGACAACCACGGGGTCGAGCCGGTCGCCGAACGGTCCGGGCTTGACCCTGAGGATCTCCGATCGGTGCTTGCGGGCGATGATCCCGGATTGACGCTTGAGGAGTCCGCCTCGATACTCGCGGTACCCGAGGACGCGCCGGACGGTGAGACCATCGCCGCCGTCGCCAGGGACGACCTGCTTATGGGGATGACAACGGCCGTGCTCGACGTCGAAGCCGTCGAGTCGGGAGTCGACGGCGAACTCGAGGCCCGCGAGATACAATCGAAGATCGAGGGGCGATTCCCGATGACGTTGCGGGAGTTCGCGCTGCTATCACAGTACGTCAACGGGGCGCGGTGACATGCGGGTCGGGATTCTCGGCTGCGGGTACGTCGGCCTCGAACTCGCCCGACAGCTCCGCGGTGATCACGATGTTGTCGGCGTCCGACGATCACCCGACGGGATTGACGCTATCGAGGCGACCGGTGCGACGGCTATTCGAGCTGACGTGACCGATTCGGACGGACTTGCCTCGGTTCCCGATGTCGACGCACTCGTCTTTGCGGCGTCGTCCGGCGGTCGAGGGGCAGCGGCGGCCGAGCGCGTTTACGTCGAGGGGCTTCGGACGGCCATCGAGGCGTTCGGCTCCCGCCAGTCGCCACCCGAGCGACTGGTGTACACCTCGAGCACGGGGGTCTACGGCGATCACGACGGCGCGTTTGTCGATGAGGACACCCCGCTGGACCCGACGACAGAAAAGACACAGATACTCGTCACGGCCGAGCGAATCGCCCGCGAACTCGCTCCGGAGTACGGCATCGACGGTGGAGTCGCCCGATTCGCCGGCCTCTATGGCCCCGACCGGTATCGGCTTGAGCGCTATCTCGAGGGACCCGTGACGGAGGGATATCTGAACATGATCCACCGCAAGGACGCCGCCGGAATCGTCCGGTTTATGATCGAATCGACCGACAACGAACTCCTCGTTGCGGTTGACGACGAACCCGTTGATAAGTGGACGTTCGCCGACTGGCTCGCCGACGAGTGCGGCGTCGATTCGCCGCCGAAACGAACGAAGGCCGAACGCCTTGACGACGAGGGGCTCTCCGAGGCCGCTCGGCGACGTATCCTGACGAGCAAACGGTGTTCGAATGACCGCGTCCGCAAACTCGGCTATAACTTCCAGTATCCGACGTACCGGGAGGGGTATCGGGCGGCGATTGACGCCTACTGTGGGACGAATTGACTGCCACGCGTAGCCAAAAAAAGCGAGGCTCACTCCGCACGCACACGATGCCGCAAGCCGGGTCTTTTTCGACCTCGGAGCCCTCCAGACAGACGATGGAATACGTACAGGAGGGTGTCAGGACGCTCCACGACTTCGGGGACGCCCATCCGGACGCGCCGACGGACAGCACGAGTGTTATCGTTCCGATGACCGAGCGCGAACACGCCGGACTGGCGGCCGAGCGCGTCCTTTCCGCACTTGAGGTTGTCTCCCCGGAGCGCGTCGTCGTCCCGCTTCGGGCCTCCGAGGAGCGCGTCGGTTCTGTTGTCCAGTGGCTCTCGGAGTTCGACCTCCCGCTGTCGGTGCTTTGGTGTGACGGTCCTCGCCTCGCCGATCAACTCGCCACCGCTGGCCTCGACGGCACGCGGGGCAAGGGTCGGGACGTATGGCTCGCGCTTGGGATCGCGAGCGATAGCGATTACGTCGTGGTTCACGACGCCGACGCGAAGAGCTACGACGAATATCACGTCTCAAAGTTGCTCTTTCCGCTGGCGCACGGGGCAGCGTTCTCGAAGGGCTACTACGCCCGCGTCGAGAACGACCGGCTGTACGGCCGGCTGTTTCGGTTGTTCTATCGGCCACTCGTCAAGGCGCTCGCGGCCGACGGTGGCGATCCGGTACTCGACTATCTCGGCTCGTTCCGGTATGCGTTGGCCGGCGAGTTCGCGACGACCGGGCGGCTCGCGCGCCGGCTCCGGATCCAACGCGGGTGGGGCCTGGAGGTCGGAACGCTCGGGGAGGCGTTCCGGCTGGTCGGTGCGGAGGGATCGGCACAGGTCGATCTCGGGATCCACGAACACGACCACCGCTCCGTTTCGGGGCCGAGCGGGCTCTCGGATATGTCCGAACAGGTCGGCGACGCGCTGCTCCGGGCCGTCGAGGATAACGGCCACCGACCGGCGTACAAGAGGCTCGACTCGCGCTACCGGGCGGCCGCGGAGCGGCTTGTCGATGCCTACGCGCTCGATTCGGGGTTCAACGGCTTGGAGTACGATCGTGACGACGAACTGGCGCAGATCGACGCCTACGCCGACACGATCGGACAGCCGGGGCCCGATACCCGACTCCCGGCGTGGGACGATGCCGAACTTTCGCCCGCATCAGTCGCCGCCGCGGCCATCGATGACCTCGCCGACGAGACCGAGATCGAGGCGGCGGCCCCGACTGTCCGACCGACGTAGCGTCCGGAACGTTCAGGTCCGTCTCGCCCGAGGAATGCGGTATGAAACAGGCCATCGTCGCGCGGACCGACATCGGAATGGGAACGGGAAAGCTCGCCGCGCAGGTCGCACACGCGTCGCTGAAGGCGTACGAGGACGCTGACGCCGATGCGCGGCGCGAGTGGAAAACCGGGGGACAAAAAAAGATCGTCCTGAAGGGATCCGGGGAAAAACAGCTGCGGCGACTCGCCGACAGGGCGCGTCAGGAGCGCCTCCCTCACGCAATCGTCAGTGACGCCGGCCACACCCAACTCGATCCCGGAACGGTGACGACGCTCGCCGTCGGCCCCGGCCCCGAGAACATTGTCGATGCGGTGACCGGCGATCTGAGCCTCTACTGACGGATAGCAAGCGGAAGCCCCGCGCTTCAGGGCGGAGAGGAAGCCAAGGCCGTCAGATCACTGGAACCCGCGGCTATACTGTCTCGGAACGGGGACATCGTGCCCCAGTGCCTCCGCCGCCCGGAGCGCGAAGTACGGGTTTCGGAGGTGCTCGCGGCCGACGATCGCGAGGTCGGCGCGGTCGTTCCGGATCACCTCGTCGGCACCCTCGGGCGTCGTGATCCCTCCAACGGCTCCGACCGGCATTTCGTTTTCCCCGACGCGTTCCGCGTAGGGGACCTGATAGTGCGGCCCGGTTTCGGGGACCTGCTGGTCGGGATGGATCCCGCCGGCGCTCACGTCGACGAGGTCAACGCCGAGCGATCGGAGCGTTCCGGCGAGCCGGGCCGAGGACTCAACGGTCCAAGAGCGCCGGTCAGCGAGCCAGTCAGTCGCCGAGATCCGAACGAAAACGGGCGTTCCTTCGGGGACTGCCGCCCGGATGTCGGTAACGATCTCCGTTAGCAGCCGGGTCCGACCGTCGAAGTCGCCGCCGTACTCGTCCTCGCGGGCGTTCGTCACCGGCGAGAGGAACTCGTGGAGCAGGTAGCCGTGTGCCGCGTGAATCTCGAGGATGTCGAAGCCTGCCTCGACCGCTCGAACGGCGGCATCGACGAACGCGTGCTTGACGCGCTCGATGCCCGTCGAATCGAGTCGCTCGGTCGCGAGCGGTTCGTCGTGTGGCCACGGCTCCTCGGTCGGACCGACGGGAGTCCAGCCAGACTTGCCGTGGATCGGGTCGCCCCCCTCCGACGGGCGGACCGTCGACGCCTTCCGGCCGGCGTGGGCCAGTTGGATTCCGGAGAGCGCGCCCTGTGAGGCGATGAAGTCGGTAATCGGCTTGAGCGCCTCGGCGTGGTCGTCGCTCCAGATACCGAGATCCTGTGGGGAGATACGACCTCGCGGGGTGACGGCGGTCGCCTCGGTCATCACGATGCCGGCGCCGCCCGACGCTCGACTACCGAGGTGGACGAGGTGCCAGTCGGTCGCGAGTCCATCCTTGTCTTCACAGGAGTACTGACACATTGGCGAGACCATCACGCGGTTTCTGGCCGTCATGTCACGGCATTCGAACGGGGTAAACAGGTGCACATCTACGGTTCGAGGGGACTGAAAAAGACCCTTAGTATTCGAAACCCCGCCCTGGAAGTGCGGACCGACTAGCCGGATGGCCCGAACCGTCCGGTGGGACGAATACAAAGTGGCTTGTCCGACGGTGCACACACTCGACGTATGCGTGAGGCGCACCCTGTCGAGGCGGCCGTCGGGATCGAGCACTACGTCTCCGAGACAGGCGGTACCGGCGGCCACCTCCGGGACCGTCCCGAGGATTTCCGGGTCGAGGAGCGGGAAGCCTTCGGGGCCGATCTCCACGATTTCGACGTCGATATCGGCTCCTACCCGCATCTCACCTTCCGAGCGACGCTTCGAGGGTGGGATACGAACGATTTTGCCTCGACGCTCTCGAAGCGACTTGGGGTCAGCCGCGAGCGCGTCTCATGGGCGGGGACAAAGGACAAACATGCCGTCACGACGCAGTTGTTCTCGGTCAAGCACCCCGACGACGAGTTGCCGTCGATCGACGGGGCGACGATCGAACCGCTCGGGCGGGCGGGGCGTCCAGTGTTGTTCGGCGATCTCGCGGGCAACGACTTTGAGGTCGTCGTCCGCGGTGCGGAACGGCCGGAAAACGCCGAACCGATCGCGGAGGAACTCTGGCACTTCGGAGCCGACGATGGCACGGAAGATGGCGACAGCGAGGACGACCCGGCCGCCGTTCCAAACTACTTTGGTCAGCAGCGCTTCGGTTCGATGCGACCTATCACTCACCGCGTCGGCCTTGATGTCGTCCGCGGCGAGTGGGCGTCCGCCGCGATCCGCTACGTCTGTGAGTCCAGCGAGCGCGAACCCGAGCGGACCCGGACGGCGAGGGACCGACTCGACGAGGGGCGCGAGTGGGAACGAGCAAACGAGATCCTTCCCGGCGGCCTCCGGTTCGAGCGAGCGATCGCCGGGCGGTTGGCCGAAGGAGCGACCGAGCCAGCGGACTACCGGGCTGCGCTTGAGACGCTGCCGACGAATCTTCAGCAGATGTTTACCAATGCCGCCCAGTCGTACGCGTTCAACCGGATCCTCTCCGAACGGCTTCGCAGGGGGCTCCCGTTTGGAACGCCCGTCGCCGGTGACGTCGTCTGCTTTGCCGACGACGATGGGCTTCCGAACCCGGATCGAACACAGGTCGTCGAACCGGAACAGGTGAGGACGATCCGGCGACACTGCGAGCGGGGCCGGGCGTTCGTCACCGCACCGCTTGTCGGTACCGAGACCGTCTTCGGTTCCGGGGAACCGCGCGAAATCGTCCGGGAGGTGCTGGACGATCTCGGCCTCAAGCGGGCCGATTTCGACCGGCCGGGGGAGTTCGGCTCCGAGGGAACGCGGCGAGCGATCCTGCTCCGGACCGATCTCGATGTCGACCTCGATCCCCTCACGCTTCGGTTTTCGTTGCCGAAGGGAAGCTACGCGACGGTGCTGGCGCGGGAGTTCATAAAAGCTCATCCGGACGACCTCTCTTAATCCGCCCCGGTCGCCGGGGCTAATGCATGTGTGAATCGCCCGTATCTGCCAGGAACCGCCCCGCTTATCGGGCTCGGCTGCGTTTAATCAGGTATGGACTGTCGGTGTTGTGCGTCGTCGCTCGACCGACCGGGCGATTACTGTCTGGTCTGTCGGACCTCAAACGCCGACACCGCCGTGATCGAGTGCGACCGCGAGCGGGCGACGGTGACCACGCTTCTCGATGACGAGATTGTTGGCCAGCGGACGGTGACGACAAAACGCGAAACTGACGAACGGTGGGCCCCGACCGAACTCCGGAATTTCGCGGGCCGGGTCGCCGACGAGACGCGTCGAAAGCGCCCGGAGGAGGTGTACGCGACCGGTGACCGCGAGGTGATCGCCGCGGTTCGCGGGGAACTTCACTACCCCTTCTATCGGGTCAGAGACGACGACCCGATCGAGGCGGTCCGCCGGAAGCGAAACGACCCTGCACTTGAGGTTGTCGAGGCAACAGTCGCGGAAAAGCTCGGCGGCAGCCACAGCACGCTTATCGGTGGCCGGGACGGCCGTCGGGCGCTCGAAACCGTCGCCGAACATCCTCATGTAAAAAAGATCATTCCGGGGCCGATCGACGCCGGCGGGTCTGGGTCGCGGACCGGCGTCCGGGCGAAGGCGACCCGCGCCGATCAACACGGTAACGTCCGGCTGTTGATCCGCGACGGCTCGAGCGTTCAGGAAAACCGGATCGTCACGACGGCCGGCGACCGAGAACTCGGCGAGCACGTCCGCGCCGACCTCAACGACGCGCTCTCGGAGTCGGAACTGAAGGGCTGAGGGACCGTTAGCGGCGCTTGATGGCTGAGTTCCCGCCGACGAAACGAGGGGTTTATCAGTTCGCTACGGCCATATATTCACACTATGGCCAACAGTGATACGACGGGAAGCGCCGGTCGGTTCGGTGCACGCTACGGACGGGTTGCACGCCGACGCGTCGCGGAAATCGAAGGCGACACGCAGAACGCGAGCGTCGACGGCGACGATGTCAAGCGCGTCGGTACCGGGATCTGGGTCAATGAGGAAACCGGTGAGACGTTCACGGGCGGCGCGTACCGACCCGAGACGCCGGCCGGAAAGACCGTCAAACGATCCATCCGGGCCGCGATCGGCGACGACGAATAAATGAGCTACAAGTGTTCCCGCTGTAAGCGAGATGTCGAACTCGACGAGTACGGCGGCGTCCGTTGTCCGTACTGCGGCCACCGCGTGCTGTTGAAAGAGCGGAGCCGCGATATCAAAGAGATCGACGTCCAGTAGCGTGCACAGCGCCGACCTGCGTTTCCAGTATCAGTCACCGGAAGCGGCCGCGCTTGTCGCCGACGCCGTCGCGGGCGAACTCGGTAAAATCGGCGGCGACCGGGCGACGGCCACGCTAACTGCCGAGGACGCGACGATACAGGTCGAAATCGACGCGGCCGACCTCGTCTCCCTTCGAGCCGGGGTGAACACTTGGGAAGGGCTGCTTGCGGTCGCCGAACGGTCCGCCGAGGTCGGACGGACAGGCGAGATTTTATAATCGATAGCGGGACGTCCCGGCGTATGCGCTGATAGATCGCCGGTGGTCCGCGGGCGGGAGCGCGGCGGACGGATCACCGGAGTGGAGGCCGCCGTCTGTTCGCAACATGGTCACCCTCAGTTAACTGCGTAGACGACAGTCTCGTCGTCCTCGAACGCCGGCGTGAGCCGTGGATGCGCTTCGATCGTGAGATCGTACCGCGCCCGCTCGGCCGGGCCGACGTAGACGTACTCGACGCCATAGCGATCGAGCAACTCGGACTGCCGGCCGGGATCGCCCTCGTAGATCGTGGTCACGTCCCCGAGTCGCGCCTCATAAGGGTCGCTGCCGCGGTACTGCTCCTCGTGCATCCAGCCGAGTACGGTCGGGACCCCCGTCAGGCTCGCCGGCGCGGCGGCCCCCTCGCCGTCCCCCGGCTCCCACCGGTAGCCCCCCGGCGCGGCGGTAACGATCGTCGGCTGCCCCTCACGGTCGTCAAGCCACGCGATTGCCGCCGCTTCCTCGGGATACGTTGCGTCGACGTAGGCCGTTCCGTCAAGCGTCGCGCCGTCGCTCCCGACCGGATCACCCCCGAGGTGTGCTGGCACGGCGAAGCCAGCATAAAGCCCGGTTGCCACGATCGCGACACTCAACAGGGCGGTCCCGGCCCACCGCCACCCCGGCGTGTCTACGGCTTCAAAAGCGCTTGATGGGTCGAACAGCCGCGCGGCAACGACGCCGGCCGCTGGCCCCCAGAGAACCCACACCTGTGAGTACACCTTGAACACCGTATTTAGCCGCTCTAGTCCGGTTCCTTGCTGGTGCGGCTCGACGACGTAGGCGAGTTCGACGATGAGGATAAGACCGATCCCAGCGACCATCAACAGCGTCTCGAACCCCGTGTCGGCGCGCTGGCGTAGCGCCAGCCACGCAGCCAACAGGAGCGGCCCGAACAGCGCGAGGGCGGCGAAGCCGCCGATCAACGCCAGGGCTGCCCCGACTACGACCGTGGTGACGACGACGGTCGATTGCTTGTCAAGGCCATCCGTATCGCCGGCGAGACGGCCACCCAGATACGGTACAAATAGGAGCAAGAACCCGCCGTGGACGACAATGAGCGGCCACAGGTCGCTTCTCGGCGGGAACAGGCCGAGACTCCGAGTGCTCGCACTTGAGAGCCAGAAGGGAACAACGAGTAGCGCCCCGACACCGAGCATCGCTGCCGCCGCGAGGAGCGCTAATCCGTCGCGGCGAAGTTCCGTGCCGAGTCGGCCATCAGTCGGAGCCGGAATCCGCCGTCGGATCGGCCCCGGAAGCAGCATCGCCGGATCGGCCGGTGCGAACGCGACTGTCAAAAATACAAGCCCGCCCACAACGGGGAAGTCCCACGTATTGGTGATCGCGAGCACGCCGGCCACCGGCGCTGTCGCGAGCAGCAGCCCCCGCCGCCGGGTGAGTTCGGTTCGGGGGGTCCGCCAGTACGCGTAGCACAACCCGGCGACGAGCAGCGTGAACGGCGTCGTCATCATGTGTGCGTGGAGATCGCCGTTGAGCCACGCGAACAGTGGGAACTCGTTGATCGCACCCTCGATGACCCGGCTCGCATCCCAGTAGGAGAACGTCGCCGGCGTCCACGAGAGGAGTTCAGGCTCGGGATGGACGCCGGGCGACACAGCGAGGATCTCCGAGGGGAGCACCCAGGCCGCCGTCCGAACGGCTGTATGGAGGTTGCTGGCGATCCCAATAAAAAACGCAGCGACCGCCGCTGCGAGGCGGCGCGGCGCGCCGTGGTCCGCTGCGATCGCGCCCGCAAGTCCGTACGCCGCGGTGACGAGTGCGGCGTAGAAGCCAGCCAGCGCGAGGTTGTACGCGTACCGCGGAGCCGTATCGGTAAGCGTCGCCAGCAACGCGGTCAGCATCTGACCGCCGTAGTAGTACTGGACGGTCTCACCGGCGAACCACATGTCCTCCGGGGGCAACGCCGGACTCCGGAGCAGCGACCGAAGCAGCCCGTAATCGAGGAACTTTTCGCCGGCTGAGAGCGGCAGCGGCGCGATAGCGGGCGAGACGGCCCGGATTGAGACCGCGAACAGAAACGCAACCGCGAATACGGCCGCGATTTCAACGTAGTGTCGCCAGAGACGCTCCTCGGGCGCCCCGATTAGTACGCTCGCGGCGGCGAGGACGGCTAGGCCGGCGAGCAGCGCCGGCAGTCCGAAGGCAAGATGCCCGAAAAGGTAGCCGATGACGGTGATTGTGGCGAGTCCGATCGGGATCGCAAAGGCGGTGCCGCGACCCCGGATATCGGAAAACGCCGCCGCGGCGACCGGGAGCGAGAGCGCCCCGATCGACAGGTAGGCAGCGAGCCAGCGAACGACCAGCCCGTACTCCATCGGTCGTATCGCCGGCGTGGGGGCGTATATGACTTGTGGGTCGCCGCCGAGCGAATGGGGCTTGTCTCGGTCCAAGCCGAATCGCTTTTGCGCACGGCGGGGAGAGAAGGCCGTATGAGTAGCCTCGGGATCGTGGTGCCGGCCTTCCGGCCTGACGCCGATCGATTGGTGTCATACATCCGCGACCTAGACGCCGAACTCGATCCCGAGACCATCCGCGTCGAACTTGACGCCCCCGATACCGGTGTTGAACGGACCCTCTCCGCACTCAGCGTTCCCTCTCTTGAGGTGAACGCCGTTGCCTACCGCCGCGGGAAGGGGGCCGCGATCACAGCGGGGTTCGAGGCGTTATCGACCGATCGGCTCGCCTTTGCCGACGCCGACGGAAGCACCGCAGCCGCCGAACTCGCCCGCGTCACCGAGGAGCTCAACGGGGCCGACGTCGCGGCCGGGTCGAGACGCCACCCCGATTCGACTGTTGTCGGGCATCAGACACTCGTTCGCCGACTGCTCGGCGACGGGTTCGCGTGGGTCGCCCGGCGAGCGCTCGACTCGTCACTGTACGATTACCAGTGTGGCGCGAAGGCGTTCACCGCGGAGGCATGGGCGACCGTCCGTGGGCACCTCTACGAAGCCGGCTTCGCGTGGGACATCGAACTCCTCGCTGTCGCCGGGGCGCTCGGGCTGTCGGTTCGGGAGGTGCCGATCGTCTGGACGGATCGTCC
>NZ_JBKEGK010000034.1:0-16987 GCF_046710025.1 Natronomonas sp.
TCGGGCACCTCCGGGCCGAGGAACCGCGAAGGCGGGCCCATATCCCGATGGGTCAGCTTGTACCAGGCCTTCGCGAAGGCTATCCCGAACTCCATCGGGTTCTCTTGGAAGGTTTCCATTATCTCTCGGTAGTCCGGGTCTCGCTTGAGAGCGATGTCCGTCGTGAGCATCATCGGGGTGACTGACTCGTCTTCGTTGTGGGCGTCCGGGGCTTCCGAGATATTCTGCCCCTCCGTTGGCGTCCACTGCCAGGCACCGCCGGGGCCTTTCTCCGGCTCCCACTCGTAGTCCATCAGGTTGTTGACGTAGCCCATGTCCCACTCGGTTGGCGAAGATGTCCAGGGACCCTCGATACCGCTTGTGATCATTGCGCCCTGGGTGGCTCCCTCGTGCTCCCAGCCGAGGCCCTGCTGCTCGATGGGTGCAGCCTCCGGTTCCGGGCCCATGTTCTCCTCCGGATCGTCTGCGCCGTGGACCTTCCCGAACGTGTGCCCGCCGGCGATGAGCGCAGCCGTCTGCTTGTCGTTCATCGCCATCCGGGAGAACGTCTGTCGGATGTTCTTCGCCGATGCCATCGGGTCCGGCTGGCCGTCCGGGCCTTCCGGGTTCACGTATATGAGCCCCATCACTGACGCGCCGAGTCCATCCTGGATCTCGCCGGGTTCGTCGAACCGCTCGTTCGTCTCGAACTCGTCCTCTGGACCCCAGTTTACGGCTTTATCAGTGTCGAAGGCGTCCTCGCGTCCGCCGGCGAAGCCGAAGGTCTGAAACCCCATCGACTCGACAGCCACGTTCCCCGCGAGAATCATCAGGTCGGACCACGAGAGGCTCTTGCCGTACTTCTGTTTCACCGGCCACAGCAGCCTGCGGGCCTTATCAAGGTTCGCGTTGTCAGGCCAGCTATTGATGGGTGCGAACCGCTGACGACCGCCGGCTGCGCCGCCACGACCGTCGCTCGCGCGATACGTGCCGGCACTGTGCCAGGCCATCCGAATAAAAAACGGCCCGTAGTGTTCGTAGTCGGCCGGCCACCAGTCCTGCGACGTCGTCATTACGTCTTCGATGTCTGCCTTTACCGATTCCAGATCAAGGGACTCGAACGCCTCCCCGTAGTTGAACGCCTCCCCCTGCGGGTCGGTCTGTTGTGCGTTTTGATCAAGAATATCGAGGTTCAGGCGGTTTGGCCACCACTCTTCGTTTGATTTGCGACCTTGTGAACTCATCGTTGTTATCTTACTGCTTTGGCAATTTAATGTTATCGATAGCTAAAGGATATATCTCCGCTGGCCAAAGTCAAATGTCAGATGCGTAAACAATCGGTGCCATTGAATCTACTTCTCGCGTTGCGTATGATCTTTTTAAACTGCTGTGACACATAGCATTGTGAAAATTTCTCATAGCTGGCGCCGGTTTCTCACTAAAATATATGAATAACGTACTTTATATATACCGTACATTTCGACGCTTGCCGACGGGAAAGACGATGAAACGGACCCTCGCCTGACGCCCTATTGCGCGGTATCCGCCCGTTCGGTGCGCTTACCCGAAGACCTCGGCACCACGCCCGATCGCTGTCTGATAGGCGCGGGCGTCGACACCGACGTCGTCGAAGGCGTCGAGCATCGTCCCCGCGATGGTCCGACGGTCCTGCTCGTGGCAAGCGGCGATCACCGTAGGGCCGGCCCCGGAAATCGTCACGCCGGTCGCCCCGGCGTCGAACGCGGCCGAACGGACGGCTTCGTACCCGGCGATCAATTTGGCGCGGGCGGGCGTGACGATCGAGTCGTCCATCCCGCGCCCGACGAGGTCGGGGTCGTCTCTCGCCATCCCGACCGCAAGCGTCGCCGCGTTTCCGACGACCTCGACGACTTCTTCCATGCGTGCCCCGTCCGGGACGACCCCTCTGGCGTCCCGCGTCGAGACGACGATCTCGGGTAGGCAGGTGACGAGCGGGATCGACGCGTCGACCGCCGTCACCCCGTCTTGGCGGGCGATCGTGAACCCGCCCATGATCGAGGGGGCGACGTTGTCGGCGTGGGCCGCCCCCGAAACGACCGCTTCGCCCTCGGCGGCGATCGGGACGAGCGCTTCCTTTGAGAGGCCGCGATCGTACAGTTCATTCAGGCCGACCGCGGCGGCCGCGGCCGATGCCGCCGAAGAACCGAGCCCCGAGGCCGGCCGAACGCCCTTGTCGATCTCGATGTGAGCCGGAGCCTCAAGCGCCTCCGCGACCGCGCCGACGGTGTTCTTTTCGGGGTCTTCCGGGATGTACTGGCTTCCGACGCCGGTCACCTCGATTGTAGTGCGGTCGGCCCTCTCGACGCGGACGACATCCGCCGGTCGCTCCAGCGCCGCACCGAAAACGTCGAAGCCACTTCCAAGGTTGGCGCTCGTCGCGGGAGCCCGCACCGTTACCATGTGCCTTCGTTTCCGTCGCCCCGGAATAAAACCCGACCTTTCGCGCCGCGACGGGGAGCGACACGGCCGGGGAACCCCCCGGCCTGCTCGTCTCGCCGCGGCATAACCGACATTGATCACACGCCGAGTTGAGCCGGAACCATCGCCGGGGCTTTTATAAGAAGCCCTCGATGTGGTCGGCGACCTCGTTGGGCGTGTCGCCGACCGGGACGCCCGCGTCGTTCAGGGCGTTAATCTTCGACTCCGCGGTGCCGGTGCCCGACCCGGAGACGATCGCGCCCGCGTGACCCATCCGTTTGCCCGGCGGAGCGGTCCGGCCAGCGATGAAGCCAGCGACAGGCGTATCCATGTGCTCGCCGATGAACGCCGCGGCCTCCTCCTCGTCCTCGCCGCCGATCTCGCCGCACATCGCAACGGCCTCGGTGTCGGGGTCATTCTCGAACAGTTCGAGGGCGTCGACGAAGTCCGTCCCGATGATGGGATCGCCGCCGATGCCGACCGCCGAGGTCTGGCCGATCCCACGCTGGGTGAGGTTGTCGACGACCTGGTAGGTGAGCGTCCCCGAACGGGAGACCAACCCGACGTTGCCCTCGGCGAAGATGTTGCCCGGCAGGATGCCGAGTTTCGCCTCGCCGGGCGTAATGAGGCCCGGGCAGTTCGGTCCGATCAGGTGGGTGTCGGTCTCCGATAGCTTTCGGTAGACCGTCGCCATATCCTGTTGCGGGACGCCCTCGGTGATGGCGACAACGAGGTCGACGGGCGAGTCGAGCGCCTCAAACAGCGCGTCGGCGGCGAACGCCGGCGGGACGAAGACCACCGACGCGTTGGCGTCCTCCTCGCGGGCGGCCTGGTGGACGGTGTCGTAAACCGGGACACCGTCGACCTCCTGGCCGCCGCGTCCGGGCACCGCACCTGCCACGATGTTCGTGCCGTACTCCATCATCTGGCCGGTGTGGAACTTCCCCTCACCGCCGGTGATCCCCTGTACCACGACGCGTGTATCGTTGTCGACGAGAATACTCATTGTTCTTCCTCCTCGGCGTATTCGACCGCACGCTGGACGGCGTCCTCCAGCGTCTCCTCGACTGTTACGAGGTCCGTGTTCAGGATCTCCATTCCTTCCTCCGCGTTAGTCCCGGCGAGTCGGACGACGACCTCCTTCGGGATCTCGTCGAACTGTTCGAGGGCTTCGTTGATCCCCATCGCGACCTCGTCGCCACGGGTAATTCCGCCGAAGATATTGAACACGACCGAATCGACGTTCTCGTCCGAGAAGACCATATCGAGGGCGTTCGTGACGCGTTCGGCCTTCGCGCCGCCGCCGATGTCGAGGAAGTTGGCCGGCGACCCGCCGTAGTAGTCGACCAGATCGAGCGTCGTCATGACGAGGCCAGCGCCGTTGCCGATGATACCCGTGTTGCCAGACAACCTGACGTAGTCGAAACCGTACTCGTTGGCCTTCGCCTCGAGTTCGTCGCTCGCGGCCTCCTCTTCCATCTCTGCGAGGTCGGGATGGCGAAACAACGCGTCCTCGTCGATGTTCATGACCGCGTCCGCCGCGACGACCTCGTCGTCGGCCGTGATCATGAGAGGGTTGACCTCGATCTCGGTGGCGTCCTTGTCGTCCCAGAGCTCGTAGAGCTGGGTGAGAATCGAGGCGACGTCGTTAGCCACCGCACGGTCGACACCGGCCTCGAAGGCGGCCTTTCGAGCCTGGTAGGGATGCATCCCGAACGCCGGATCGATGTGCTCGCGCACGATGGCGTCGGGCTCCTCGGCGGCGACCTCCTCGATGTCGACGCCGCCGCGGGTCGAGACCATCGCCACCGGCTTGCCCTCGCCACGGTCCATCGTCACGCCGACGTAGAGTTCGTTCGTGAAGTCGACGGCTGCCTCGACGAGCACGCGGTCGACGTGCAGCCCTTTGAGGTCCATCCCGAGGATCTCGTCAGCGGCCTCACGGGCCTCCTCGGCGTCGTCGACGAGTTTGATGCCACCGGCCTTGCCGCGGCCGCCGACCTGTACCTGCGCCTTGATCGCGACCGGGTAGCCGATCCCCTCGGCCGCCTCAACCGCGTCGTCGACGGTCGAGGCGAGTGTCGAGTCCGGAACGGGGATCCCGGCGTCGGCGAAGACACCTTTTGCTTGGTATTCGTGAAGTTTCATCGCTGGTTCGGCCGAACTGTCGAAAGACTCGGAGTTAGTAGTACCGAAACGAATCCGCGCTCGAACCGCGGCGATTCGACCGGAGAACAGCCTTTAGCGTGGCTCTCAGGCGAGAACGCTCGGTCGATCGGCGATCACGCCGTCGACGCCAACATCGGCGAGGTGCTCGGTCTCCGAGACTGAGTCTACCGTCCAAGCCGTGACGCTCATTCCGGCGCGGTGGGCGGCGTTGACGAGTTGCTCCGTACAGGCATCGGCCGGAGGGTGGAGGAACTCACAGTCGAGTTCGGCAGCCGTACCGACACAGTCCGTCCCCGGCTCGGCGGTGAGGTAGGCCCGCGGAACAGTTGGATCGGCAGCCCGACACTCGGCGAGCACGCTCCGGTCGAAGGCGGAAACGATGCTGTTGGGGTGCATGGAGGAGAGGTGTCGGAGCGCATCAGCCTCCGTTCCCTGTTCTTTGAGTTCGACGTTGACACCGACGTGGTCCGGGACCGTCCGCAGGGCCTCGGCGAGCGTTGGCACCCCAGCCCCGCTCCCGAGTACGTCCAGCGCCTCAAGTTCCGCTTGAGTGAGATCTGCGACTGCCTCGCTCCCGTCCGCGATTCGATCGATCGTCGGGTCGTGGATGACGACGAGTTCGCCGCTGGCACACCGACGGACATCGATCTCGATGCCATCAGCGACCGCGGTGGCGGCCTCAAGCGCTTCCAGTGTGTTTTCGGGGTGTATCGAACGGAAGCCACGGTGGGCGATGAGGCGCATGCGTAGGGTCTATTGCTCTTGATCTTAAGAGGCTAGTGACTGTCGCCGTCGGCTCATCTGTTGTCGCGGTATTCAGTATCCGTCGTCTAGCTATCTGTCATCATGATAGCGGAACGTCTTTTTAATTGCTGGTCGTTTCTCGACTAAGACCGACCCATGACTATGGATGACAGCATCGAAGACGTACGCGAAAAAAAGCGTGACGCCGAGCGTGGCGGCGGCGAGGACCGTATCGAGAAACAACACGAGAAGGGCAAACTGACCGCACGCGAGCGCGTCGAGTACTTCCTCGACGACGGCACCTTCGAGGAGTTCGACCAGCTAAAAACGCATCGCTGCACCAACTTCGACATGGACGACGACCAGCCGTACGGTGACGGCGTCGTCACGGGATACGGGGAGGTCGACGGCCGAACCGTCTTTGTCTTCGCACACGACTTTACCGTCTTTGGCGGTTCACTGGGAGAGGCCTTCGCCGAGAAGGTCTGTAAGGTGATGGACCGGGCCATCGAGACCGGCGCGCCCATTATCGGACTGAACGATTCCGCGGGTGCACGCATTCAAGAGGGGATCGATTCGCTGGCTGGTTATGCCGATATCTTCCACCGGAATCAGAAGGCATCGGGCGTCGTCCCGCAGATCTCCGCGATCATGGGACCCTGCGCGGGCGGCGCGGTGTACTCGCCCGCGATCACCGATTTCATCTACATGGTGCAGGACACGAGCCACATGTTCATCACGGGTCCCGACGTGATCGAGACGGTCACAGGTGAGGAGGTCGGCTTCGAGGAGTTGGGCGGCGCGTCGACTCACACCGGCGAGTCGGGGGTTGCACACTTCTCGGCGGCCGACGAGAAGGACGCCCTCGACGACATCCGGTATCTGCTCTCGTATCTCCCCTCGAACAACGTCGAGGACCCGCCGCGGGTCGAACCCTGGGACGACCCCGAGCGCCGCGACGAGACACTCGAGGAGATCGTCCCCGACCAACCGCGAAAGCCCTACGATATCGTCGACGTTATCGACCGGATTGTCGACGAGGGCTCCTTCTTCGAGGTCGCCGAGTCATACGCACGCAACCTCGTCACCGGCTTCGGCCGTCTCGACGGCCGCTCGGTCGGCGTCGTCGCGAACCAGCCACGGGTCAACGCCGGCACCCTCAACATCGACGCCTCATTGAAGGGCGGCCGTTTCGTCCGATTCTGCGACGCGTTCAACATTCCGATCGTCACGTTCGTCGACGTTCCGGGATTCATGCCCGGCACCGATCAAGAGCACAACGGGATCATCAAACACGGCGCGAAACTCCTGTACGCATACAGCGAAGCGACGGTCCCACTCCTGACCGTCATCACGCGGAAAGCCTACGGTGGCGCCTACGACGTGATGGCGTCGAAACATCTGGAGGCCGACGTCAACTACGCGTGGCCGACCGCCGAGATCGCCGTCATGGGTCCGAAGGGCGCGGTCAATGTGCTGTACCGCGACGAGTTGGCCGACGCCGACGACGTGGAGGCCCGCCGCGACCAACTCATAGACGAGTACAGAGATACGTTCGCAAATCCCTTTACCGCCGCCGAGCGCGGCTTCATCGACGACGTGCTCGAACCCACCGAGACGCGCCCGCGGCTGATTCACGACCTCGAAATGCTCGAATCAAAGCGCAAGGATCAACCCGACAAGAAACACGGGAACATCCCGTTGTGACGATGGCGCTGGAGATCGAGATCCCCGACGACGCCGACGAATCGGAGGCGGCCGCGATCACGGCCGTTCTCCGGACGCTTGCCGCTGAGGCGGAAGCGCAGGCAGGGGCCGAGCAGTCGGTAGAACCGTCCCGCGACCCCTGGGTGTTCACCGGGCGCGTTGCGGGGCTTCAGAGCCGCCGCGTTCGCGCGCCAACTGACGCGCCCGCCGACGACTGGAGCACCGCGGGGCGGACCGATCGGTTCTGATCGCGGTCGCCGTTCTTGCCAATCGACCGACACATCACGGATCGATAGAATAAGGTGCTCGCCGTAACACCGATCGAATAATAATGTTCGATAAAGTGCTCGTCGCCAACCGCGGGGAGATCGCGGTCCGCGTCATGCGCGCCTGTGTGGACCTCGGGGTCGACACCGTTGCGGTGTACAGCGAGGCCGATAAACACGCCGGCCACGTCCGCTACGCCGACGAAGCGTACAATATCGGCCCGGCGCGCGCGGCCGACTCGTATCTCGATCACGACGCTGTCATCGACGCCGCCCGGAAGGCCGGCGCCGACGCGATCCACCCGGGCTATGGCTTCCTCGCGGAGAACGCGGCGTTCGCCGCCGCCGTCGAGTCGACGGAGGGTGTGACCTGGGTCGGCCCCTCCGCGGAGTCGATGGAGCAGGCCGGCGAGAAGACGAAAGCCAGGACAGTCATGCAGTCCGCGGACGTTCCGATCGTCCCCGGGACGAACGATCCCGTCACGGACGTCTCGGAGGTCCACGAGTTCGGCGAGGAGTACGGCTACCCGATCGCTATAAAGGCCGAGGGCGGTGGCGGCGGCCGCGGCATGAAGATCGTTCACGACCCCGAGGAGGCGGCCGACCAACTCGACGCCGCAAAACGGGAGGGTGAGGCGTACTTCGACAACGACTCGGTGTATCTTGAGCGTTACCTGGAGAACCCCAGACACATCGAGGTCCAGATTCTCGCCGACGAGCACGGCAATGTTAGACACCTCGGCGAGCGGGACTGCTCGCTGCAGCGCCGCCATCAGAAGGTTATCGAGGAGGGACCGTCGCCCGCCCTCTCCGATGAACTCCGCGAGGAGGTCGGCGACGCCGCCCGCCGCGGCGCGGACGCGGCCGACTACTACAACGCCGGCACCTTCGAGTTCCTCGTCGAAGAGGAAGACCGCGACGACGGCGAGCTGCTCGGCCCTGACGCGAGTTTCTATTTCCTCGAGGTCAACACCCGGATCCAGGTCGAACACTGTGTCACCGAGGAACTGACGGGCGTCGACATCGTCAAGTGGCAACTCCGGGTCGCCGCCGGCGAGGAGATCGACTTCGAACAGGAAGCGGTCGAACTCGACGGCCACGCCATCGAGTTCCGAATCAACGCCGAGAACGCGGCCGAGGACTTCGCCCCCGCGACGGGCGGCGACCTCGAGACGTACGACCCGCCGGGCGGGATCGGCGTCCGGGTCGACGACGCGCTCCGGCAGGGCGACGACCTCGTCACCGACTACGACTCGATGGTGGCGAAACTCATCGTCCACGCCGCCGACCGCGAGGAGTGTTTTGCCCGCTCGGAGCGCGCGCTTTCGGAGTACGACATCGAGGGCATCCCGACGATCATCCCGTTCCACCGGCTGATGCTCACGGACGACGCGTTCGGCGCCGGCAGGCACACCACGAAGTACCTCGACGAACACCTCGACCCAGAGCGCGTCGAAGCGGCCCAGCGGAAGTGGGGGGCCGATACCGAGTCGGGCGAGACCGACGACGGGGAGACCGTTGAACGGGAGTTCACCGTCGAGGTCAACGGCAAGCGCTTCGAGGTCAACTTGGAGGAGAGCGGCGAGTTCGCGGCCCTGGCCGGCGGCTCTGGTGGTTCGGGCGGGAACGCGGCGGGTACAACGGCGGAGCGACCGTCCCGCGGTCGCGGAAGCGACGACGACGAGTCCGAGATCGACGCCGACGGCGAGGTCGTCGAGGCGGAGATGCAGGGGACGATCCTCTCGGTCGATATCGACGAGGGCGATTCGGTCGCCGCTGGGGACGTGATCTGCGTGCTCGAGGCGATGAAGATGGAGAACGACGTGATCGCCGAAACCGGCGGTACCGTCGTTGAGATCGCGGTCGGCGAGGGTGACTCGGTCGACCAAGGCGACCCGCTCGTCGTTCTTGAGTAGGCCGCGCCCGTCCGCCGGCGATGGCTGTGCCACGCGAGTATTTATAAATGGACGGTGGAAACAATCCCGTGGAACAGATGACTGACGATTCTGAAACGAGGACCGAACCGTACGAGGAAGGCGACCGCGTCCGGGTGCACCTCTCCGAGGAGGCCGCTGAAAGCGAGCTTGACGGAACAGTGTGTCGCGTTGTTCACGTCTTCGCCGGCGGTGACGGCGGGGACGAGGCCGTTCCGCGCGAGACCGCACGCGCGTCGTACCGTGTTGAGGACGTTGAAACCGGAGATGTGCTCCCGGCGGTCGTTCGACACCGCGACGTGGTGCCGGCGGGCGATTGAAGCTAGCGGTGGGGATCGCTAACGGGGGCGTCGACGGCCGCCGCTCCGCGCCCGGTCACGACCTCTGGGAATCGTTCACCGGGTTTTTTATATTCGTCTCTGTATGTGTATGTATGCCAACGTCGGAGACGACGGCGCACGCCGATGGCGCGACGACCACCAACGAACTCTGCGCGACGCTCGGGTGCAAGTTCGACGAGGACGGAACCTGTATTCGCTGTGGCTCTGCCGAAGGGTAACGATCCTCGGGAGACACCGACCCCGGAACATTTTGCCGTCTGATTTCGCGCCGCTCTATCCGTGGGACGGCCGAACGGGTTCGATGTCCCCTCCGCGGAAAGGCGAGACTTCTCGGGGCCCCGGGCGCTGCCTCGGTTCGCAGGTGTGCTCCGCCTGCCTCTAGGCGATCGCACCAACACCTTTGAGACCGACGCACTCATACCGATGATATGAATTGCCGAACACCGAGTACGCCAAAGGCGGGCACCAGCGGGGCTGAAATCGCCCGCTGCCCCGGCGCGCCGGTTCGAGGAAACGGAGCCAGCCCCGGTTCGGGGGATCGGCGCGGCCGCAGATCCGATCGTCGAGGCGCGTAATGCGCGCGGCTGTACACGGTAGTGACCGCCCGGCCCTCCTCGACGCTGTCGGCTGATGCACATGGACTCGATCAAATCGATAGGTGGCCGGACGGCCCTGTTCGTCCTCGTCGGCGTCGCGCTTGTCGGCGGATCGATAGGCCTGTTTGTCGTCGACGTGGGCTCCGCGCCCCCGGAGCCGGTCGACTCCGAGGAAACGGTCAGCGTCGGATTGACGCTCGCGGATGAACTCCGTCTCGAGGACGCGGCTCCGAACGCTTCGCTGCCGCGCGTGCAGGTGTTCTATTCACAGTATCCGTTCCCGATCGGGTACTACGGGATCGAGTCGTTCGCGGCGAAACAGCGACAGCCGTATCACAAAGACCAGTTCGGGTACCCGACTGCGGCGTACGTGACCGATTACACGGGACAGTCACTCGAGTTGACCGACGACGGGATCCCGAGCACCGACGGGTCGCCGGGGTGGGTCCCAGCCGAGGACGCGGTGTACGTGGCCGGTAGCGCGGCGCGGACACCGGACGGTCCGGCGTTGCTGCCGTTTTCGACGCGGGACGCCGCCCGGAGTTTCGCCGCCGAGCACGGCGGGCGCGTGATCGACTGGCAGACGGCGCTCGATCGACCGACCGAGTCGGAGCCTGCAACCGCGCTTCGCGAGCGGGTGGAGACGCAACGCCGCGAGGCAAACGAAACCGTGGCTTCGAGGACCCGACTCCGGGAGCGCCCGGTGTCGGTCGTCGTCGGGGAGGACGAGTCGACGGTGAACGAGGCGATCGAGTCCGCGCCGCCGAACACGACCGTCCTCCTCCCGGGCGGGACGTACCGGGGGCGGGTACAGATAGACCGGCCGGTGACGCTCCGGGGCGTCGACGACTCGCGAATCGTCGGTGACGGCAACGGTACCGTCGTCGTCGTGCGCTCTCCCCGAGCGGCTGTCGTCGATGTCAACGTGTCCGGAGTCGGAAACGCTGTCCCCGGCGGGGCCGCGACCGACGATCACAACCACGTCAACAATCCCAGCCACGATAGTGCCGATACGATCGGCGACGAGTACTGGGACGAGGACATCGAGGAGACGTACGCCGGCGGCGACACCGCAATTGCCGTCGAGACCGCACGGGACGCGCTCGTCTCCGGAGTCGGGATCGACACCGACGCTGCCGGGATCATCCTCTATGAGTCGCCCGGAACGGTCGTCAGAGACGTGCACGTCGTCGGCAACGAGAGCTACCGAAACGGCCACATGGGGCTGGTTGCGATGCGCTCGCCAGGGGTTGTCGAGGACTCGACGTTCGTCGGCGGATTGGACGGCATCTATACCCACCGCTCCGATGGGATCGTCGTCAGGAACAACGAAATCTACGACAATCGGATGGGAATCCACCTGATGTTTACTTCCGGGTCGGTGTTGCGCAACAACACCGTCTCCGGGCAGGAGTACACAGGCATCCACGTGATGACGGGGCCACAACGGAACGCGGTCGTCGGCAACCGGATCACCGAGACGGTGACGGCGCTCGTCGTGGGCGGATCGGAATCGTACATCGCGGACAACGTCATCCTGGACAACAACCTCGGGTTCCAGATCGACGTCGTCGGCTCGATCGTCGAAGGGAACGTGTTCGCCGACAACCGCGCGGGTGCCGAAGCGCGGGCACAACTCCCGACAAACCGGGTGTTCGACAACGACTTTGTCGCCAACGAACAGCACGTCAGATCGGCCAACGGCCGCCTTCGTATCTGGACCTACGACGGCGGCGGGAACTACTGGGAGGGCGCGACCGGACGAACCGACGGGACCGTGATCCGGCGGACATACACGCCGACCGATCCCGTCGACGGGCGACTCCACCGGACCGACGGGACCGCGGCGCTCGCGCGTGCGCCAGCTTTGGACGCCCTCGCCGGGTTTCAGGGATCGGTCCCGGGAATGCGAGCCGACGAGGTCATCGACACCGCACCGCTCTGTGAACCGGTGAACGAGGGGTGGTTCGAGCGGACCGGCCGAACCGACACCGAACCGGTCTGTGCGTCCGGAACGCGTCGCTCCGCGGGTCAATAGATAGCGTCGATTTCGACCGGCGAAGAACGCTGCCGGTGGCCGAAACGAAGTCGCCGCTCCCGAAGGTAGCGGATCCGCCGATTACAGTTCGTCGGCGATCTCGTCGGCGTCGATGTCGGCCTCCTCTAAGGCCTCCTCGATGTCGACGTCGCCCGCGCCGCCGCCCATACCGCCCATCATGCCGCCCATACCCATCCCCATGCCGCCGCCGTCGAGGATTTCTTGAATTAGGATGCGGTCGATGTCGGTGAGTTCGATGAGCTGCTGGGCGATCTGCTGTTTCTGCATCATCCACTGCTGGTTCATCGAAAGCTGCGGCGTCGACTCGATGTAGAGGGTGCGCTTCTCGACGGTTTCGGTGACCGTCTCCGGCTCCGCATCCTCGTCCTCGTCGTCGTCCGGCTCCTCGACGCGGGTCTCCTCAACGTCGTCGGTTTCGACCCACATTTCGAGGTCGAGATCGAGCATCATGTCGAGCAGACCGCGGGCCTGTTCGAGGTCGCCCTCGACGGTGTCGAGCAGTTCGTACTCGTACTCGATGTCCTCGCCGGCCAGCGGGTGATTGAAATCGACGCGGGCGCGGCCGCCGATGATCGTCTCCAGGACGCCCTGCTCGCCGTCGATCTGGATGCGAGCGCCGGGGTAGCGGTCGTCCTCGTCGATCTTGTCGGCCGAGACGGTCTGGACGTCTTCCTCGTCGTAGGCGCCGAAGGCCTCCTCGGCGGTGACGACGACGCTTCCCGTCCCGCCGACCTCCTTGCCTCGGATGTCGTCCTCGACCGCGGGGAAGAGGTGGCCCTCTCCGAGCACGATCGTCCGGGGCTCGAACTCGCCTTGGTCAGCGACGCCCTCCTCCTCGGCGACCTCCTCGTCGGTTGTGTCGACCAACTGGCCGTCCTCGGTGGTCCGGGCGGTGTAGGCGATCCGGACGAACTCGCCGTCCTGAAGCCCCTCGGCTTCCTCGGCTGCGTCTTCCTCAACCGTCTCTGTCTCCTCGACCTCGTCGGATTCGTCGCTCATACTCCCCACGACAGCCGTCTCACCCTTAACCATCACGTTTCACCGCGGCCGAAGGGACAAAAAGGCGAGTTTCCATCCGGGACGGAAGCCATGATCCTTTTTGCCGTTCCCGGAGATGGAGTCGGTATGTACGAGGTCGAACTGAAGGTTCGCGCCGAGCACGACCGGGTCCGGGCCCGACTCGAGTCGATCGGCGCGGAGCCTGCGGGGACGGTATCGCAGGTGGATACGTACTACGACCACCCGGTTCGAGAGTTCGCCGAGACGGACGAAGCGCTCCGCATCCGCCGGGAGACGGACGACTCGGGCGAGCGGGCGAAGATCACCTATAAAGGGCCACTCGTCGATGACGCCTCGAAGACCCGCGAGGAACTTGAGACGGGCGTCGACGACGGAGACACGATGGCGGGCGTCATAGAATCGGTCGGCTTCGAGGCGGCGGCAACGGTCGAGAAACGCCGAGAGCGGTTCTACCACGGCGAGTACACCGTCACGCTCGACACCGTCGACGGGCTCGGCGAGTTCGTCGAGGTCGAAACCGAGGCCGAGCAAATCGAATTCGCGCGCGAGGGTGCGGTCGACCTGCTCGAACGGCTCGGGCTCAACCCCGACGATGGAATTCGCACCTCGTATCTCGGCCTCCTGCTCGACGAGACGTGATATGCCTGATGGTAATCAATTAGGCCCATTTGGTTTCCGTAAGTTATAGAACCGGTCGAAGGGTACGAACGGTAATGACTGACCGAAACATCCGCGTCGAGCCGGTCGACGGCCGCGCGGTCGAGGATCAGGACGTCGAAATCGTCGAGCGGAAGGGGCTGGGCCACCCCGACTCGCTCTGCGACGGGATCGCCGAACACGTTTCACAGGCGCTGGCTCGGGAGTATCTCGACCGCATCGGGACGGTGCTCCACTACAACACCGACGAGACGCAGTTGGTCGCCGGCCGCTCGGCGCCCGCCTTCGGTGGCGGTGAGGTCGTCGATCCGATCTACCTGCTGATTACGGGCCGGGCGACCAAGGAGTACAAGGGAACGAAGATTCCCGCGGAGACGATCGCGCTCAGGGCCGCCCGCGACTACATCGACGAGCAGTTCCCGTTCATCGACTTCGGCACCGACATCGTGGTCGACGTGAAGTTGGGCGAGGGCTCGGGCGACCTCCAAGAAGTCTTCGGCGAGGACGGCACGCAGATCCCGATGTCGAACGACACCTCCTTTGGCGTCGGTCACGCGCCGCTGACCGAGACGGAACAGATCGTCCTCGAGACCGAGCGCCAACTTAACGGCCGATACAGCGACGAGAACCCGGTTATCGGCCAAGACATCAAGGTGATGGGCAAACGCGAGTCCGAGACCATCGACGTAACCGTTGCCGTTGCCGCTGTCGACCGGTACGTCGACGGGATCGAGGAGTACGACGCGGCGATGGAGGGCGTTCGGGCGTTCGTCGAAGATCTCGCCACCGAGTACACTGACCGGACCGTTCGGGTCCACGTCAACACCGCCGACGACTACGAGGAGGGCTCGATCTACCTCACAACGGTAGGGACAAGCGCCGAACAGGGCGACGACGGCTCCGTCGGCCGCGGCAACCGCTCGAACGGTCTTATAACGCCGAACCGTTCGATGTCGATGGAGGCCACCTCGGGCAAGAATCCGGTCAACCACATCGGAAAGATCTACAATCTGCTCTCGACGGAGATCGCCCGCTCGGTCGTCGAGGCGGTCGACGACATCCGTGAGGTCCGCATCCGTCTGCTCTCGCAGATCGGCAAGCCGATCGATCGGCCTCACGTTGCCGACGCCAGCCTCGTCACGGTTGCGGGCGTCGAGGTCGGTGATATCGAAGCGGAGGTCGAGGCGATCATCGACGACGAGCTCGCGAACGTGACTGATATCACGGAACGCGTGATCGACGGCGAGTTGACGACGTTCTGACCGGAACGGGAACGAGTCGGGGGTTACGATCGGGGGTGTCGGCCACCATCTGCCCGCCGTCGGTCGAGCGAAACCGCTTTTTCAGTCGCTCCGTATGTCCGGCCATGACGCGAGTGTGTCTCGTCGGCGAGGACGACGTCGAGTTACGATACGAACTCCTCAGCCGCGAGACGTCGCGAGCGGCGCTTGCGACCTACGACCTCGCCGCACCCTATACCAACACAGTCGCGCTCGAGACTGTCTCGCTGGGCGCCGCCGTCGCACTGCTGAACGACCTCAATTGGTATCTGGTCCGGTTCGCCCGCGAGGCGCTCGTCCTTGACCCGTCGGTGAGCGACGACGAGTGGCTCTCGCGCGCGGTCGCGACGGCGATCCGCGACGATGAACTCGATCACGCCGACTCCGGGCGGTATCTAAAGCTGTTCGGCGTGGACAACGGGCGACTTCTCGAACCGATGTTCGTGACCCGAACCGGCCCGGAGCTCCCGGCGTACGACCTTCACGAGGTTGCGGATACCCTCGCCGTCCGGGTGACCGAATCCGAGTTCGGCGCGTAGCGCGCGACCGCGTCGATCCACGCTCGCGTTCTGCCCGCACTCAGATCTCGACGCTGCTGGGGATGAGACTCCGGTCGCGGAGCAGGTTCCCATCGTCGTCGTATACTAAAAGCGTCGACTTATCGTAGGCCGCCAACTGGGTCCCCTCGTCGGTCTCGATGACGAGCCGGTACCGGCCGTCGGTATCGGCACCGGCCGCCTCGACGATCGAGAGGATCGGGGCGCTCTCGACGTTGACCTCGAGGACGTACTCGCCGGTAATACGGTCCGACACCGCGAAAACGCCCGTCGGCGCGTCGGCGTCGAGTGGCTCGTGTAGCCGGTAGGCCACGTCGACGCCGTCGCCGTCGAGTTGGCCGTCGTTGCGCCGAAGCCGCGTTTCGAGCTCCTCCGTCGGCCCCTCGTACGTGATCGACACGGTCGGTTCTCCTGGTTCGTCGGCCGTCACATCCGCCGTCTCTAGAGTGAAGTAGTCACGCCGCATCCCTGTTTGCGTGTTGGTACGAGCGCCGCACGCATGAACGTAACGCCCTCGTCAGAGACGGCCCGGTCCGCGTGGGGTCGAGTCGACCCCTGGCTGTCCCGGAACGAACATCGCAATCATTCGGGAGGCTCCGATGATGGTGGGGGTGGGCTGGCGACGGTCGGGGCTGCGCCGACGCCGGCAGAAACGGCACGATCGGTGGAACGCCAGGCCGAATACGGCGGAGTTTTATTCCGTCCGCTCGCATATAGCCGGGTACGCGACATCGATGGACCCAGACAACGCGTCCGCTCGCCCGGACGAGCGTCCGACCCGATCGGTTCGACAGCGACTCGCCCGGGCGGTCGAGTCGCTCCGCGGGTCGTCGATCTCCGACGAACCGTACCACCCCGGCGAACACAGCCGGATTGTTGGCGACCGGACGTTCGACGGTGAACGGGTTGAGGCGTACTGGCTGAACGCGCCCTTTTCATACGCTGTCATCACACACGACGACGAGGAAAACGAACACCGGTATCACGTTGTTGAACCCGAACTCGACCGTTTCGAGCGCGACGTTCTCGAGACGCTGTACGACGATGTCCGGGTCCCGCTTTTATACACCGAACACGACGGCGACCCACACGATGTCCTCCGGTCGGAACTCCGAACGCGGCTCGAGCGATACGGGGTCGAGCCGGACGTCGCAGGATTCTACCGGCTGTACTATTATCTCTACCGGCGGTTCCAGGGCTTCGGCAAGGTCGATCCGCTGA
>NZ_JBKEGK010000035.1:0-16549 GCF_046710025.1 Natronomonas sp.
GAACGACCTCACGTCGGCCAACTCAATATTGCGTTCGTCGCCCCCCCGGACGATCGCCTCGGCGAGCGGGTGCTCCGACCCCGACTCAGCGCTCGCCGCCACCGAGAGGACGAACGCCTCGTCAGGCGCTGGTTCGGCGATTGCGCCGCCGTCGGCCCTCGCCGCCCCGGCAACCGGTTCGACGTCGGTCAGCCGCATCTCACCCTCTGTCAGCGTGCCAGTCTTGTCGAAGACGACAGCGTCGACCTCGCGGACGCGTTCGAGGATGTCGCCGCCCTTGAATAGGATGCCGTTCCGCGCTGCGATCGTCGATCCGACCATCGTGGCCGCTGGGGTCGCAAGCCCGAGCGCGCAGGGGCAGGCGATGAGCACCGCCGAGGCGAAGACGATCATCGAAAACTCAAAGACCGGGACGCCCCCGGCGACCGGGCCGCCGCCGACCTGTCCGACCGGGAGCAGTTCGGCGATCCCGTGCAGTTGGGTCGGGAAGGCGTACCAAAGCACCGCCCAGACGACGGCGTTGAGTATGACCGCGGGGACGAAGTACGCGCTGACGCGGTCAACGAGCCGCTGAATATCCGGCTGTCGCGACTGTGCCTCCTTGACCCGGCGGACGATCCCCTGGATCGCGGTGTCCTCGCCGACGTTCGTCGCCTCTGCGAGGAGGACGCCGTTCTCGTTGATCGTCGAGCCGACGACCTCGTCGCCGGGCGATTTCTCCACCGGGACGGACTCGCCGGTCAGCATTGACTCGTCGACGGCCGAGTCGCCCTCGGTGACGACCCCGTCGGTCGGAATCCGTTCCCCGGGGCGGATCTTCATCACGTCACCGACCTCGAGGTCCTCGGTCGGGACCGTGATCTCCTCGCCGTCACGTATCACGGTCGCGTCGTCAGCCTCCAGTTCGAGCAGCTCCCGGAGTGCGTCGGAGGCGCGGGCCTTCGAGCGGGCTTCGAGCCAGTTACCGATGGTGATGAACCACAGGATGAACGCGACGGCCTCGAAGTAGAGATCGCCGCTGATAGCGCCGAGGACAACCGCCGTACTGAACAGATAGCCCGCGCTTGTACCGACCGCGACGAGCGTATCCATGTTCGCGGTCCCGTTCCTCGCTGCCGTGTACGCGCCGACGAGAAACTCCCGGCCCAGCGTCGCCATCAGCGCCGTCGCGACGACGAACTGGATCCAGCCGACGGGGATACCGACGATCGCCTCCGGTTTGGGCAACGGGGCGATCATCGCCGTCATCAGGTATATAAACGGGAGCGCGAGGACGCCGCCGAAGAGCACGAGTCGGCGCTGTTTGTGGAGTTCGCGTTCGGCGGCGGACGACTCACCATCGGTGTCGTCATCGCCGGCCTCGATCGGTTCGTACCCCGAATCATCGATCGCCGCGTAGGCCCGGTCCATCGAGAACGACTCGGGGTTGTACTCCACGGTGGCCTCGTCGGTGGCGTAGTTCACGGACGCCTCGAGCACTCCCGGGAGTTTCTCGAGCGCCTCGGCGACGGTCTCCGAGCACGTCGAACAGTGCATCCCGCCGACGCCGATCGTCCGGCGCTCCCGGCGCGGTTCGTAGCCGGCCTCATCGATCGCCGCGTAGAGCGCTTCCGGTCCCGTCGCCTCGGGATCGTATTCGACGGTGGCCTCGTCGGTGGCGTAGTTCACGGACGCCTCGGCGACACCGTCAATGGCTTCGAGCGCCTCGGCGACGGTCTCCGAGCACGTCGAACAGTGCATCCCGCCGACACCGATGCGTTCGCGTCTCGTCATGTTTGTATATACGGGTCCGACGTTCATGCGGTTTGTCCTTTTGAAAACAAAGCGAAGCAGATCTACAATACCGATTACAAAGCCAACAGTCACCGAATGAGATAATATCAAAATGAAGGTCGGGAGACCGGGGCGGGGAGCGACATCGACAAACCGATATCAAAAAGCCCGCCGACACACACGGTCGGACATGCCAACGTCCCTACCAGTGACAGACATGGCGTGTGACGGGTGCGAGACGAACGTCGAGGACACGGTGAACGAGGTACAGGGTGTCAAGCGCGCCGACGCCGACCACGAGGCGGGCCAGGTCGTCGTCGAGGGCGATGCCAGCATCGATGCGTTGGTGGCCGCAATCGTGGACGCCGGGTACGAGGTCTCGGCTTAATTTAGTCGGTTCGTCGCCGGTTCAAGCGCCCTCCCTGAACTCTTCGTATCGATCCTCGAAGCGCGCCCGGCAGGACGCACAACAGAACTCGTAGCGTTGGCCGTCGATCGTCGCGCTAACCCCTTCGGCGGTGACGCTGTTACCGCACTCGACGCACTCGAGCCCGAGTGTCGCGTCGCCGAGAACCGGATGCCAGTCGGCCCCGACGAGCGGCGACACGTCGACATCGGTGACCGCGCCCGTCGAGAAGACCGGCGATAGCGTCGATTCGACGTCCGCGTCGGCAAAGGTTCCGACGACGAACAGCCGGCCGTCGGCAGTCGCAAAGACGTGTTCAACCCCTGTGACGTCGGCCAGCGCCTCGCTGACGGTCGTCGTCTCGCCCGGTTCGACGTCGAGTATCACGGCCAGACGCGTCCCCTCGCGGAGTCGCGATCGGTCGACGTCGACGGTGAATCGATTGATGACGCCCAGTTCGCGGAGCCGATCGATCCGGTCGCTCACCGCCGGCGGGGAAAGCCCCACGGCGTCGGCGAGTTCGTTGTACGCGGCCCGGCCGTCCGCAAGCAACAGCCGGAGGAGTTCCCGGTCGGTCTCATCGAGGTCCCGCATGAATCGTCGTTGCGTGTCCGATTTAAAAGGCCTGTCGCGGTACGCCCCCGATTCGTCGAGGCGGCGGTCACTCCCCGTCCCGGTGGCTCACAACGTCGCCGTGGGTACCCACGGCTGACACCATTCGGTATCTCCCGAGTATCTGCGACGGCATTAGGTGCGACGCGGTAGTATTCGGCGTACGGCCAACAAGTAGCTTATGAACGAACACACGCAGGACCCAACCGTAGCCCCGCCGACTTCAGGAAACCCAACAGGGTGGCAGCAAGGCCGGGGGGTATCCAATGGGTGGGAACACGGAACACTTCGCCGGGCGGTGATTCATGGCGTCCGCCTATACAACTCCGGCGAGTTTCATGAATCGCATGACTGTTTTGAATCGGAGTGGTATAATTATGGAAGCGGAACCGTCGAAAGTGCCTTTGCTCACGGCATGGTTCAGGTTGCGGCGGGCGCGTACAAGCACTTCGACTTCGAGAATAACGACGGTATGCGCAGTCTCTTCGAGACAGCGTTACAGTATCTCCACGGCGTCCCGGACGACTACTACGGGGTCGATGTTCTCAATGTTAGAACCACACTCACGAACGCACTCGAGGACGCCACCGCCCTCGATGGCTGGACGATCACGCTCGACGGATCACAGCCCACGGCCGGGAATGTCGACTACGAGTACGCAAAGCGACTAGAGTAGCACGTGCAGTCGCCGGGTCGTCGTTTATAAATCCTTTGCGATCCCACGAAGCCCGTTCATTCGCCCACGTTGTGTCCGGATCTCCTCGGCCGACATCACCTCGGCGAGTCGGCTCCCTTCGACGAGTTCCTCCGCGAGCCATCGGACGCGCTGTTCAACCTCGGCGCTTCGTAGGTACTTCGCGACGCGTTCGACCTCCCTGTCAGTGGGGTGTTTGCCGCCGTCGGGCGACCGAAGACGCTGGACGACATCGACGGGATCGACCTTCTCATCCGGCAGGTACGCACCGCCGGTGAGAAGTAGGACTCTAGTCGTCACCGACGCCACCTCCTCGTCTCCGGAGTACTCAAGCTCATCGACGACGAGTCCGGCCGCCCGCGTCGATAGCGTGAACGTCTCCCGTTTGGGGGTGTTGGAGTTCGCCCCCCCGTCAGGATCGAGCGTGACGGCGATCGCCGGTTCGTCCTCGTCGGTCGAGGCGAGTCGCGGGTGATCGGTCATACATCCTGTTGGGTGTCGAGATATTTTTGTCGTCCGTTTCGGAGCGGGAGTATCGCACGCTGACCAGCCTCGAATCGCTCGTCGTGATCGAGTTCCCGATTCGGTTTTCCCGATCTACCGACCATCGGGGGAGTCCGGGGGCGTCCGCCGGACGCTCGGCAGCAAGATCGATTCGACAGAATCCAACGGTGAGAACTCAGCGGACAGCCACCGTCTGGCGATTCAATCCGAAAAGGATTACCCGATCAACCTCAAATGAACCATCGCGTGCGAGGGTAGCCAAGCCCGGAAACGGCGGCGGACTCAAGATCCGCTCCTGTAGAGGTCCGTGGGTTCAAATCCCTCCCCTCGCATCGCCGGGGTCACCCCCCGTGATGCGGAAGACCGCGCTCGGAGCGGCCTTCCCTCGCAACAACTTCCAACTCATCTCAGTGGTAACGCCGACAGCCACGGCTTTCAGGGGAATGTGGCGCTCGTTTCGGAGCGGAGCGTTTCAGGCCCTCACATCCGCCCGGCGAGAGCGTCGAACCAACGAGAAAGCGTGCTTTCGCGGGCCTTCGTGGCCGGTCGGTTGTGCGTGTACGCACCGTCCGCGACGGTAAGCACCGCCCCCTCGTGTCTCCCGGATGCAGGAAGCGTCCCCGGGTCGACGACGCGTTGCTCAGGCGCTCCGTCGCCGCGCTCGAGGAGCAACACGGCGTGATCGTCCCCGAGGCGGTCGACGACGGCGGTTCGATCCGGGGCGCGTTCCGCGAAACAAATGCCCGAGGCGACGGTCGCGGCGGTCGCGACGACCGCAACGATCACAACGAGTGCAGACAGCGCGAGTACGTGACGCATCGAGACGGGGTGGTCCCGTCACCGTACATAAACCGTCGGCCGATCGACCGAGTGATCGACTAGTTGGCCGGCCGATAGGAGCGGGTAGTCGGGCGCAATCCGACGGCGCCTAAGCTCTCTCGTCACTTCAGACGGGGCGACCCCTGAGAGCAGTGAAAACGGAGCTTCATTCTGTTCGACTCCTTGACAGGTTCAGTTCCGCAGCAGCGGGGCCGCGGCGACCCCGCCGAGCAGAATCAGATACCAGTAGGTCGAAAGCCGGTACAGAAGCGTCACCGCGGTGGCGGTCGCGCCTCCGACATCCCCAACAGTAACGAGCATTGCGATCATGATCGCCTCTATCCCGCCCACCCCACCCGGCGTAGGCAGAACCCCCGAAAACTTCGTCGTCATCACGATGCCGGCCGCGAGTCCGACGGGGATGGTCACGCCGACCGCGTATCCGGCGACGGTGAGCGGGAGCATCAAAAAGAGCATTCCCAGATGACCGAACAGCACCCCGCTCGCGGTCGCTCGGCGGCTGGCGGAGATTCGGTCGATCGACTCGTAGAACGACGACACCCGCGACGATCCGCCGATGTCCGGTGTCCGGCCACCGACCCGCGATAGGACGGCGTTTACTCCTCCGGTCAGGCGTTCGAAGATGCGGTAGACGACCCAGCGCTGATAGTACCCGACACACAGCACCGCGACGAGACCACCAACGAGAAGCCCGGTCGAGAGTAGCGTTCCATCGGGCACGGTACCGCTGTAGGTGAGAATCCCGGCGGCGCCGAGCGTGAAGTGTGGAACGTACACGAGGATGTCGGCAATCAATACCGCGCCGAACGCGTGTTCGACGTCGACGCGTTCGTTTCGCGAGGAGAGATACGCCAACACCGTCTGCGTCCCGGCCATGGCGTACGGCAGGGTGTATCGAAACACCGTATACACCAAGAACAGCCACAGCCCGCGGCGCATTCCGCCGTCGAACCCGACGAGCGAGAGCAATCGGACGTAGACGTATCCCCGCATGAGGATCGCGGCCGTCATGGAGACGAACAAAATAGAGACGTATCGCCGATCCGACTCACGGATGACCGTGAGGACCTCGGATAGATCCACGAAGAGAAAGATCGCCGCGAACGCGAGGATCGCCGCGACCACGCTGAGTAGCGCTTTCAGGTTGTCCCGCATCGGTATGTGCTGCATCCGTCCGCCACTGATAAAAATACGTATATATCAGTCGGCCGTCGGTCGGCTGACGCCGACGGCTGGGTCACCCGAGCGGTGCGTCGCTGTCACCCGATTCCTCGTGATCGCCCCGGGCAACGGATCGACCCCCGGCCACCCCGCCGGACTCCTCGAGATTGCCCCCGACGGCCCGGATCAGCGCCGCCGCTCGCTGAGCGCGGGTCTTTCGCCACGACTCCCGGCGCGATTCGTAGGTCCGTATCGCTCGCAGGAAGTCGATCCGCGAGAACTCCGGCCAGTAGGGCGCACAGAAGCAGACGGCGGCCTCGTTGCCGTTGGCGTGCCACGGTAGGAAGTTCGAGGTCCGCTCGGCCCCGCCGGTCCGGATGATGAGGTCGACATCCCGCGTCGGTCCCGTCGTGAGCCGATCTTCGACCGTCTCGATGGTCACGTCCTCGGGATCACACTCGCCGGCTGCGGCCGCCCGGGCAACGTCGCGAGCGACGCCGAGGAGTTCGGCGCGGCCGCCATAAGCGAGGGCGACGTTCAATTGGAAGGCATCGTGGTCGGCGGTGCGTTCCTCGGCGTAGGCGATCGCCTCGCGAACCCGCTCCGGCAGCTTTTGTGTTTCCCCGATCGCCCGGATGCGGACACCGCGGTCGTGGACCTCGGGGCGGTCCGCGAACGTTCGGAGTTTCTCGGCGATGAGGTCGAACAGCGCCTCGCGCTCCTCGGGGGGGCGATCAAAGTTCTCCGTCGAGAAGGCGTACAGCGTCAACTCCTCGATGCCGAGGTCGGCACACCACTTGAGAACGCGTTCTGTCGTGTCGGCGCCCGCGCGGTGTCCGTCGGTCGTCTCCTCCCCGTGCTCGCGAGCGTACCGGCGGTTGCCGTCTTGGATCACCGCGACGTGTGCTGGCACGCCGCCGATCTCGCGTTCGAGCACGCGCTCGTAGAGACGACGCGTGACCTCCCGGAGGCGCTGGAGCATCTATCGAATCTATCCCCTCCGGCGCAATTAGTGTTGTTCTTTCGGGGACTCGACACGGATCGTGACGTGTATTAGTTTCGGTTACGATTGATCCGATATGGCCGAATCCGTCGACAACGACCTCTACCAGCGGACGAAGGCGCTTCTTGAACCGGGCGAAATACAGCTCAACGGCGTGATCGTCAACACTGATTTGACGAGCGATGAGGAGCCGACGCTGCATCAAGCCACCCTCGATGTCGGCACCATCATCGCCGAGGCGACGGGGATCGAGCCGACCGATACCTACGTCTACTCCGGAAACGACAACGAGGAGTTCGGAATTAACCAACATCAGGGGCTCACGCTCGACGGCGAGGAGTTCGTCTGGGAGTGCCAACAGTTGATTCGGGAGGGGACCTACGACGTGGTGTTCTACTACGAGGCCGACGCCGATCAGGAGGCGATCGTCGAGGGCGTCGAAGAACTCGGCTTCGACGCGACGGGCGTTCGCGGCGAGTAACGGGGCGCTCGGGCGCCCGTTCAGGTTTCTCGGCCGACGACGAACTCCGCGAACGTCGCCAGTTCCTCCTTCGGCTCGGACTCAAGGCCGAGGTCGTCCAGCCGGGCGACGGACGACTCCGAGAGGTCAAGGGCAACGTCGCGGGCGTACTTGACGCTGCCGGCCGACTGGAGGATCTCGATCGCCTCGACGACTTCCGCGTCGCTGTTTTCGTCGGCCCAGAGGATCTCCTCGAGGCGCGCGACGTCCTCCGCGGTGGCGTACTCGGCGGCGTGGATCGCCATCAGGGTCTTTTTGCCCTCGCGAATGTCGTTGCCGACCCCCTTGCCAAAGTCGCCACCCTCCTCTAAGGCGTGTTCGACGTCGAGAACGTCGTCGGCGATCTGGAAGGCGATAGACATCTCCTCGGCGTACTCTGCCACCGCCCGCTCGACGTCGCGCGTGTCGGTGACAATCGCCGCCAGCCGCGCCACGATTCGGCCGAGACCCCCAGTCTTGCAGGCGCACATTTCGAGATACTTCGATTCGCCGATGTCGATCCGCTTCTCGTTGTGCCAACGGATGTCCATCCCCTGCCCGAGGTGGGTTCGATTGAGTTCGTCCATCAGCATCTCGTAGGCGTCGAGTTGGAGTTCGGGCCGGAGGTCGCCTGGGTTCCGCGCGATTATCTTTAACGGCAGAAAGTACATCGCGTTGCCGGCGTTGAGCGCGATATCGGTGCCGAAAGCGTGGTGCAGAGCGGAGTCGCCGCGGCGGTGGGTCGCGCCGTCCTCGATGTCGTCGACGATGATCGTTCCGTTGTGGAGTATCTCCGGGATGGCGGCGTATTCGAGATACGATTCGGGGTCGTCGCCGAACGCCTCGACGAAGACTAAAAACAGCACCGCGCGCCACCGCTTTCCCCCGCGGTCGAGGAGGTTCCAGATTGGATCCGACAGCGCCCCCTGAAGCGCGGTCGGGTCGTAAGCGTAGGTCGCCTCGCCGAAGAACTCGGTGAGGTAGGCGTCGTCGATCGTACGGGGAAGCAGCGATTCGATCGTCGTGTCGACCACCGGCCGCCACTCCGACAGTGCGCTGTGCATGTAATAACGGTCGCGGTGGCGCATGAAAAACTCTCGCGTCGCCGACGGCGGGACTTTTCAACCCCCCGTCCCTTATCCCGGTAGATGAGCGGACAGCGCGTCGGCGTCGTCGGCGATGGGCGGTTGGCTCCGGCTGTCGAAGCCGCCGGAGGCGAGCCGATCGGAGGGCCGGCCGAGTTCGGGTCGGTCCGGTTCGTCGCGGCCGCGGGCGAGGACGCGATCGTTGACGTAGCCCGGTCGGTCCCCGAGGTGCCGGTGTTGGCGGTCGGAGCCGATCCCGGCCTTCGGGCGGTCCCGTTTGACCGACTTGAGGCCGCGATCGAGCGGGCGCTCGAGGGCGATTCGCCGACGGTGCAACACCCGGTCGTCGAGGCGGCCGGTTCGATCGAGCCCGTCCGGGCGGTGTTCGACATCGCGCTCGCGGCCGCTGAGCCCGCTCGGATCTCCGAGTTTGCCGTCCACAGCGGCGAAGACCAGGTGGCGCGGTTCCGGGCTGACGGCGTCGTTGCCTCGACGCCGGCCGGGAGCGCCGGCTACAACCACAACGCCGGCGGTCCCGTCGTCGCGTCCGGCACCGGGGTCGCGAGTGTGGTGCCCATCGCGCCCTTCGCGACCTCCATCGACCACTGGGCCCTTCCTCTCGATTCGGTCCGACTCTCCGTCAAGCGCGACGAGACGCCGGTCGAACTGCTCGCCGACGGCCGCCGGGAATCGACCGTCGACGCCGGCGGCCCGGTGACGCTCTCGCGGGTCGGCTCGGTCGAGACATACGCCCTCCCCGAGTCGTCCGGGCCATTCTAAGTACCCGCAGTCGGTCGTGGCCCCGAGAAACGGGGATCGACCGCGACGGTTTATAAATCGTCGGTCCTCACATCCGTGCATGTCGGCCGACTTCGCGTTCGACTACGAACTGCTCGCAGACCTCGTCGAGACGCCCGGCGTACCGGGCTACGAGGACCGGATCCGCGAACGGGTCCGCACGGAACTCGACGACCACGTCGACCGGCTCCGATCGGATGCGATGGGAAACCTCGTCGGCACCATCGAGGGGATCGACCCCTCCTATGAGGTCGTCGTCGCGACCCACGTCGACGAGATCGGGTTCATGATAAAACACGTCGACGATGACGGCTTTCTCGAACTCGATGCTCTGGGCGGGTGGGATCCGCGCATTCTCCGAGCACAGCGGGTCACGGTCCACGCGGAGGGCGGCGACCTACCGGGCGTGATTGGCGCGGTGCCGCCGCACACGCTGACAGACGAAGAGATGGAGGCCGAACAGGGCGTTGAGGACGTCCGCGTCGATCTCGGCCTTGACGCCGAGGCGGTCAACGAACGGGTTTCTGTCGGCGACCTCGTCACGATGGAGGGCCGGACCGAACGCGTCGGCGAGTTCGTCACCGGCAAGTCCCTCGACAACCGGGTGTCGGTGCTCGCGGCGATCGAAGCGGCCCGCCGGATCGACGAACCGGACGTGACAGTCCACTTCGCCGCGACGACCCAAGAGGAGGTCGGCCTCCGCGGAGCCTCAGCACTCGGCGTCGACCTCGACCCGGATCTCGTGTACAACCTCGACACGACGGTCGCGAACGATGTTCCCGGCTTCGAGGCCGGCGAGCAGGTGACCCGACTCGGCGAGGGGGCGGCGATCAAACTGAAGGACTCAAGCGTCATCACGAATCACAAACTCCACCGACGGCTCCGGAGGCTGGCCGAGGACCGTGGGATAGCGAGCCAACTCGAGGTGTTGCCGGCTGGCGGGACCGACACGGGGGGCCTCCAGCGGGCCGGCGGAGCCCGTCCCGCGGGTGCGATTTCGATCCCGACGCGGTACCTGCACACGCCGACCGAGAGCGTCCACGGTAACGACCTCGACGCGGCGATCGAGTTGCTCGTCGCGGCGCTGCGAACGGAGGACGGGACGCACGACTACACGCTCTGAGATCCCCCCGCGACTGAACTCGTGAGTTTTCGTCTCGACGTTCTGTAATCCGTCTCGGTCTCAGAACTCCTCGGCGGCCTCCTCGCCGGACTGCGGCCGGATCACGTCCGCGAGGGTGACAACGAGGCCGAACAGCCACCCGATGGGGGTCGCGATCGCGATCCACATCAGCACGACGCCGACGCCCTCGAGGCTGAAGTTCGCCCGCAGATACTCGTTGATGTCGTAAACGTATAGAAAGCTGTCGAGCAGAAAGATCGCGAGGTCCTCGCTGCGCTCTAAGACGCCGCTCAACGAGGGGTCGTACAGCGCCGCGACGATCGGCGGGAGGAAGATAGCATTCATCGCGAACGGGTACGCGAGCGCAACGGTGGTTCCGCGGCCGCCGCGGGTGAACACCGCCGCCAGCCCGGCCGAAACGACCGCGACGGCGCTCGCCGCGCCGACAGCGACAACACCGCTAAAATCGAGCCGGAGCCTGGCGAGCACCGTCAACCCGCCCCAAAGCAGCGCGGTGACGAGGACGACACCGATCGCGCCCAAGCGTGCGCTCGCGCTGTCGAGGCGGCGGGCGTTGAACCGAACGGCGAACCCGACGACCAACAGCGGGTAGAGGAGCGCGACGAGCGGCACGCCCAGCGCGCCCCAAACCCGGTATTTGATCCAGTCGCTACGGGTTGTTGGTTGCCACTTTCCGAGGACCGTGTGGACAGCCGTCCGTTGTCGGGGAAAAACGAGTTCCATCCACGTCTCGTGGAGCCGAATGAGGTCGACTTTTAGCCCCGCTACGAGGCCGCCATCCGTCATGATACCACCCTCCCCTCGGGCATAAAAATAGCTTCCGACCTCCGCGCCGGAGGCGGAGCGGTCGCCACATTCCGGGAACGACTACCGCACCGCGTGGACCGGCCGCCACGCCTCGGAAATCAACGTTCCCGACTCACCGCGCCGGTCGTCTCACCACGACGCCGGGCCGAAGTCGGGATCGACCTTCCGACGCTCGCCGTCGATGTCGTCGATTCGCGCGACTTCGTCGTCGGTCAGTTCAAGCTCTAGCGACGCCCAGTTGTCTCGGATGTGGTCCGCCCCGGTCGCCTTCGGGATCGCGGCGATGTCCTTGGCGCGGAGCCAGGCGAGGCTGACCTGCGCCTCACTAACCCCGCGGTCGTCGGCGATTTCTGAGAGGACGTCCACGCCGAAGACATCGCCGCGGGCCAACGGTGAGTACGCGACCAACTCGATGCCGGCATCCGAACAGAACTCGTGGAGTTCGCGCTGCTGAAGGAGAGGATGGATCTCAACCTGGTTCGCGAAGATCGGCGCGTCGACAGCCGAGCGGGCAGTCTCGATGTGGTTCGGCTCGAAGTTCGAGACGCCGATGCGGTCGATCGTGCCGGACTCGTGCAGTTCCTCAAAGGCCGACAGCGTCGCCTCGGGGTCGTACTTGCCCGCCGGCCAGTGGACGTACAGCAGGTCGACGTACTCCGTGCCGAGCTTTGCGAGGCTCTCCTCAGTGGACGCAAGCACGTCGTCGTGGGCGAGCTTGTCGATCCAGACCTTCGTCGCGAGGAAGACGTCCTCACGGTCGACGTCGGCGTCGGCGATACCGCGACCGACAGCCGACTCGTTGCCGTAGATCTGAGCCGTGTCGACGTGTCTGTACCCGGACTCAAGAGCAGTCCGGACGGATTCGGCGCAGGCGTCCGGATCCTCGTTTTCCCACGTTCCAAGGCCGAGTCCCGGCATCCCGCTTTGGTCCGGGACGAGCGCTCGCTGTGTCATTGCCCCGGAGTAGCGGCCTCGGCGCGAAAATAGTTGGGATGTCGTCGGGGCCGCACGTGTGCGTGTCGTCGAGGTCCTAGGTGCGGACGATTGGTGGGGACGCACCGCCGCATCGAAAGGGTGTTTCAACCCCGGCGGGAACCATCATAACGTGGCGTATCGACACGTTGCCCTTGCGCTGTGTACCCTCGCCTTCGCCGCGACGATGGCCGCCCGCCTCGTAATCAGCCCCGTCATTCCCGAGATAACCGCCGACTTCTCGGTTTCGACGGGGGCGATCGGCCTCGCGCTCTCGGGGATGTGGGCCGCCTATGCGCTCTCGCAGTTCCCGAGCGGCGTGCTCTCCGATCGGATCGGCGAGCGGCGGGTCATCCTCACGGCCGTGGGGCTGACCGCCGCCTCAAGTTTCTTACTGGCGGCTGCGCCCTCCTATCCGGTCTTCGCGGCGACGGCGGTCGTCCTCGGCGCGGGGGCGGGCCTCCACTACAGCGTCGCCACTTCGTTTCTCGCCCGGCACTTCGAGGGTGTCGGCCGGGCTATCGGGATCCACGTGAGCGGCGGCCCCCTCGCGGGGCTTCTCGCCCCGGTCGCGGCGGCCGCGGTCGGATCCCGGTACGGGTGGCGGCCGGCGTTGCTCTTGGGGGCGGGCGTAGCGATCCCGGTCTTCGCGCTGTTTTGGCTACAGATCGAGCCGACGCCGCCGGCCCGCCCCGGGACATCGATGCGGTCGCGATTCGAACTCGGGCCGCTGGTCGAGTTGCTCGGCCGGCCGGAGATCCGCTACTCGACGGTCATGGCCGTCGGCGGCGCGTTCGCCTGGCAGGCGACAGCGTCGTTCCTTCCGGCCTTTCTTATCGGCTATCACGGGCGGTCGCCGGCGGCGGCGAGCGCGCTGTTTTCGCTTTATTTCGTGGTTCATGGCGTGTCACAGCCCGTTTTGGGTGGGCTGTCAGATCGAATCGGTCGAGACGTTGTCGCCGCTGTCGCCTTCGGGACCGGCGCGGTCGGCTACGCGATCCTCGTCGTTGGCTCCGGGGGCGCCATCGTCGCGGCCGTCCCGCTCGTCGGCGTGGCAATGTCTTGGGGAGCGCCGGTCCAATCTCGCTTCATCGACAGCCTCTCGTCGAGCGAGCGCGCTGCAGGGTTCGGGCTCGTCCGTACTGTGTACATGCTGTTGGGCGCGCTTGGGAGCGTCGTTGTCGGCGGGCTTTCGGACGTGGCAGGGTGGGCCGTCGCCTTCGGCGCGCTCGTCGCGCTGTTGGGATCCGAGTGCCTGCTTGCGGCGGCGTTGGCTGTCGGGGGATGGCGAGCGTGAGTTCGCCTCGTGGGTCGATCGGAGGTCGGCGGTTCATACATACGACGAACGGCATATTTAACTACGCACACCAGTCGAGTATATAACTGCCTCCGAGAGCGACGTTTTAAAACAATCGCAACTGATGGGTTATTTACGTCGGACCGCATAAACCCGAGCATATGCCCCCCGAATCGTACGACATCGTCGTCGTGGGCGGCGGAACGTCGGGATGTTTCGCCGCGGCGACGGCCGCCCGAGAGGGCCTCGACGTGGCCCTCCTCGAGCGGAAGAGTGAGGAGGACGGCGGTCGGATCGCCTGCGGCGATGCTATAAAAGGAACGAGCACGTTCCCCGATGTCATCGATCTCGACTACCTGCGCGAGGAGTCGTTCACAAACCAAGGAATTACGCTCGCCCGCTTCGAGAACCCCAAGACCGACACGAACCTCGACATCGGGTTCCGGGGCGGCAGCGGCGCAATCGTCGACCGCAAACGCTACGGTGAGGTCCTCTTAGAGGAGGCCGACCGCGCCGGCGCCGAAATCCACTATGAAACGGTCGTCCAAGACATCGTCCAGAACGGAGCGGTGACGGGTGTCACCGCCACGAAACGCGGTTCCGTCGTCGAGTACGAGGCCGACATGGTTCTCGACGCCGCGGGCTCGCTGTCGCTTCTGCAGGACAAGGCCGACTTCGAGGGGACGACCTTCGACACGAACGTCAACTACCAGCAGTTCTGTTCGGCCTACCGGGAGGTCATCGAAGTCGACGAACCCGTCGAATGGGACAACGCCATCGTGTTCAAACCGGCCGCCGAACTCGGCTATCTGTGGTACTTCCCGCGGACGCCGACCGAAATCAACGTTGGCCTGGGCTTTCAAATGAATAAGGAGCCGATGAAGCTGGTCGAACACCTCAAACGCGACGTTCGGAACCGCGAGGAGTTCAAAGGGGCGACGGTGAAGAACAAACTCGGGGCGGCGCTGCCGACCCGCCGGCCCTACGACTCGGCGGTCGCACCCGGCTACATGGCGGTCGGTGACGCTGCCGCTCACGTCAACCCCTGTACCGGCGGCGGCATCCCGGGTGCGGCGAAGGCTGGCACGTGGGCCGCCGAGGCCGCCATGGACGCTATCGCCGATGGCCAAACCAACGACGAGGACGCCCTCTGGGAATACAACCGCCGCGTCCAGACGGACTTCGGCAAGCGCTTCGCTGCGATGGACCTGTACAACATCTGGGGTGGCACCTACGACGTGGACGAACTCGTCGACATCGTGAGCGCGATGCCCGGCCAACAACTCGCCGACGCCCTCGCCCTGGAGGGGACCGCCTCGATGGGGTGGCCGCTGAAGATCAAGACCGCAATCAAAACCTTCGGTCACTGGTCGACGCTGTTTGAGTTGAAGAAACTCAACAACCTCGCAACCGAACTCAAGTCGGTGTACGACGACTACCCGACGACGAGCGGCGGGTTCGAATCGTGGCGCTCGCGTCGGGACGCCGTCATGGACGAGGTGTACGAGGTCACGGGCGCGGAGCCAAAGTACTGAGCCGCGACCACAGGACAAAGCGAACTGGTTTCGTCGGCCTCAGCCGCCGTCGTCGCCCATCCGAGTCCGAACCCACGCCGCGAGATCGTCGCCGCTTATAAACCCCTCTGCTCGGCGGGCAACCGGGTCTCCGTCGACGAAACAGACGAACAGCGGCACGCTCCGGACGTCGAAGCGCTCGACGAGCGGCGGGTCGTCCCGGGGATTTATATATCCGACGCGGGCGTCGAGTTCGCGGGCGAGGTTTCCGAGCACCGGTTCCATGCTCCGACAGATGCCGCAGCCCTCGGTGTAGAACTCGATCAACGCGGCGTCGGATTCGGAAACAAACGCCTCAAGCGCCCGCTCGTCGGCAAGTTCGACGGAACGGTTGCGTCCGCTCCGCGCGTTCGAGTTACTATTGCTCACAACGCCCAATATTATATCGCCAGGATATATAAGCCCTCCCCGAAACCGCGCGGTCACGCCCCCGACGCCGCCCAGAGGGCGGGCAACCGGGTAAAAACCGCGGCGTTCCGCGCGAGCGCCTCGACCGTGATGTACTCGTCGACTGCGTGAACGGTGTCGGTTCCGAAGGCGAAATCGACGGTCGGGATCCCCGCGTTCCGGAAGGTCTTCGCGTCGCCGCCGCCGGTCGCACTCCGACGACGGATCGGGGCGTCGACGACACTTCCGGCGGCCGCCGTGACCGCCTCGACCAGCGGGCTCTCAATTGGTTCGTAGGTGCCGACCGACCAGCTCGTATCGGTGATCGTGACGCCCGAACAGTCGGCGAGACACTCGCGGATGTCAGCGAGGATCTCACTCGTCTCGACGCCCGCGGTCAGACGGATGTCCAGCCGCGCGCTCGCTGCGCTTGGAACCGTGTTCACGCTGTCGCCGCCCTCGATCGTTCCGAGGTTGACCGTCGGCCGTTCGAACAGTTCGCGGGCCGCCGTCGCGCCCATCGACGACTCGTAGTGGGCGATCGACTCCTCAAGGATTGGTTCGAACCCCTCCGGAAGCTCGAGATCACGGGTGGGAAGCCGGGTTCTGATGGCGGTGATGGCCGCCCAGAGCCGGTCGATCGCGTTCTCGCCGAGCGCGGGGCGGGAGCCGTGGGCGGCCGTCCCCTCGGCTTCGAGGGTCAGCCAGATACTCCCGCGGTCCGCAACGGTGACCGAGTGGCGGCCGTTCGAACACGTCGTCTCGCCGATGACGCAGGCGTCTGCGTCGACGACGCCTCGGTCGAGGAGGGTCTCGACCCCGGCTGAGCCTCCGGTCTCCTCGTCGCTGACGACCGCAAGGGCGAGATCGACCGGAGGGTCGACTTCTGATTCGGCGAACGCCTCTACAGCGTGGACCATCGCCGCGAGCGGCCCTTTCATATCCGTCGCACCACGCCCGTAAAGACGGTCGCCGTCGCGCTCGCCGAGGGGG
>NZ_JBKEGK010000036.1:0-16520 GCF_046710025.1 Natronomonas sp.
GTCGACGCGGTGAAAGCCTACGCGACAACGGGCGAAATCTGCAACGCGATGCGGGATGTCTTCGGCGAATATCGGGGCTGATCGACGATCCAACTGGAACAGCCCTTCGGCCAACGATCCGGCATCCCCCGCGTTTTTCACCCTACACGCCGAGAAACTGGCATGAACTTCGACCACGCCGGCGTCGCGACCGACAACGCCGAGGGATTGGCGTTTCTCTATGAGGATCTGTTCGGCTGTAATATCGCCCACGAGGAGCGCCTCGGGGAACTACGCGTCCTCTTTCTCGAACTCGAAAACGGATACTTCGAGCTACTCGAACCGCAGGACGATGGAACAATCGCGCGGTACCTCGACGAACACGGGGCGGGGCTGCACCACGTTGCCGTTGAGACAGACGACATCGAAGCTGCACTCGAAACCGCCGAGTCGGTCGGCGTCGAGTTGGTCGACGAGGAGCCCCGGCGGGGGGCGTGGGGACACCAGGTCGCCTTCCTCCACCCGAAGTCGACTGGCGGCGTGTTGATTGAGTTCGTTGAGCACTGACGGCTCTGCTCTTCGGACAGCAATGGCGAACAGGCGGCACGCGATCGCTTCGCGGTCCGTGTGCCGCACTCCAGCCCAGGCGGACCACGATCGGCACTCAGGGCACACGTCGGGTGGCCGCGTTTTCACATATAACTCCTCGTGCCCCTATCGTCGATACACGTTTCGTTGATCGACGATATCGAAAAAACATGAACTATGAGGCAGGAGATTGGAGTTCGGGACAGCGGTCAGAAAGATCAAATATGTCCGGACAATACGATCTTATCATCGTCGGTGGCGGGATTAGCGGCGCATCGCTTTTATATACGACTGCAAAGTTCACCGACATCGACTCGGTCGCACTAATCGAAAAAGAGCCGGAAATCGCGGCGATCAACAGCCACCACACAAACAACTCACAGACGCTTCATTTTGGCGATATCGAGACCAACTACACCCTCGAGAAGGCCGAGGAGGTAAAGGAGGGTGCGGAGTTGCTTGCGGGCTATCTCGAACACTACGACGACGACCGCGAGATGCACGCAAAGCGGAGCAAGATGGTGCTCGGCGTCGGCGAAGACGAAGTCGAGGCGCTCGAGCGCCGCTACGACGAGGAAGGGTTCGGCGACCTCTTTTCGAAACTCCAGGCGATCGACCGCGAAGAGATCGCCGAGTACGAGCCGAAGGTCGTCGACGGGCGGGATCCCGACGAGGAGATGCTCGCGCTCCAGACGCCCGACGGCTACGTCGTCGACTACGGCGAGGTGACGAAGTCCCTCGTTGAGCGCGCAAAAGAGGAAGCCAGCGTCGATGTCCACACGGGGACCGAACTCACCGAGATCACGCCGACAGTCGACGGCTACACACTTGAGACGGACGCCGGCCGGTTCGACTGTGATGTCGCCACCGTCGCCGCCGGCTCCCACAGCCTCCAGATTGCGAAGGAACTCGGCTACGGTGAGGACAAGGTACTACTCCCCGTCGCCGGGAGCTTCTTCCTCGCCGATGACCTCCTGAACGGGAAGGTCTACACTCTCCAGATGAAGAAACTCCCGTTCGCGGCCGTCCACGGCGATGCCGACGTCCACGATCCGAGCGTCACGCGCTTCGGACCGACCGCAAAACTGGTCCCAGCCCTCGAGCGGGGGCGAATCTCGACGGTGACGGATTTCCTCGACGTGTTCGGTCTGAACGCCGCGTCGGTCCTCAGTTACGCCAACATCCTCTCGGATCGGATTCTCCTCCCGTACGTCCTCGAAAACCTCGTCTACGATCTTCCGACGGTCGGGCCGAAGGCGTTCCTCCCGCACGTTCAAAAGGTCGTTCCAAGCGTCGAGTTAGACGACATCGAGCGCGCGAAGGGCTACGGCGGCGTCCGTCCACAGATCGTCGACACGACGGAGAAATCTCTCGACATGGGCGAGGCGAAGATCGTCGGCGAGGACATCATTTTCAACATCACTCCCTCGCCCGGCGCATCGACGTGTCTCAAGAATGCCATGCGAGATACCCGCACAATCATCGACTTCTTCGATGGCGAATACGAGTTCGACGAATCGGCGTTCCGAGCCGACACGATCGACAACTTCCCGCGCGCGGATGAGGAGAGGCTGTCCCCCGATGTCGACACGTCCGAACGATCGACCGCCTCGATCAGTGACGTCCCCGCCACGGACGACTGAGGGCGTCTCGATCCTCGTCGTGTCGACCAGCCTGTCTCCGAGGAGCGAACTACGCAAAGAATTATATGTTTGGAAGAAATTTTGCCGGTTAGTATGCAAGAGACATACACACTATCGGGCAGCGTGACGTACCCGGACGGGGTGGCGGCGGTGGGCGTGACCGCCATGGCGGTCGACGTTGACAGCGATCCGGACGATCCTCTCGGGGCGATGCCGGTCCGACCCGATGGCTCGTTCGAACTGTCGGCGGCGGCGGAGGACCTCGGCGCTCCTCAAGAGGGGACGCCGGAAGTCAAGTTGTATCTGTTTCGTGATGGGTCGCTCATCCACGAGGAAGGCGTCGTCGTGGACCCCGAAGCAACGGTCGACGCTACGATCGAGCGCCCGGAACGGCCCTCGACGGAGGCGATCGCGGACGCGATGTGCAATATGCACCACGGGATGTCCGACCAGCGCGGGCTGGGGAACGTCCCACGGGATCCCTTCCACCCCGGCCACGGACGGTTCGGCCGGATGTTCCCGTACCTCGAAGCAGCTGACCACGATGTCGAATTCCTCCAAGAACTCGGCCGTCCCGGCGGCCCACTCGATGAGAGCACTCACGACCGGTCGGTCGGCGAGTCGTCGGTTCCGGCTGGCGTGGCGTTTCTCGGGCAGTTTATTGATCACGACATCACACTCGACCCGCTTTCGAGTCTCGCCCGCCGGAACGACCCGGACGCGCTCCGGAACTTCCGAACCCCTGAATTGGACCTCGATTCTGTCTACGGAACCGGGCCTGAGGCTTCCCCGTACCTCTATGAATCGCCGTTGCAAGGTGGCGATCACGAACGACTGTTGGTGGCCTCCGACGGCCGCCCCGATGTCCCGCGGAACGCGGAGGCGACCGCGTTGACCGGCGACCACCGAAACGACGAGAACCACATCCTCTCGCAGTTCCAGTACGCGATGTTGCGGTTCCACAACGCCATCCTCGAGTCGCTCGGCGAGGACTGCAAGAACGCCTTCGAGCACGCTAACCGGCTGGCTCGCTGGCACTACCAGTGGATCGTCGTTGAAGAGTTCCTCCCGACGGTCTGCGACCCGGACGTCGTTGAAGCGGTCAAATCGGAACGCGAGCACTACACCGTCGGGGCAAGGGACGAGCCATTCATTCCGGTAGAGTTCGCTGGTGCCGCCTACCGCTACGGCCACAGCCAGATCCGCGAACGGTACCGCGTCAACGAGGACACCGAGGCCGCGCTGTTCGGCCACGGCGAGGACGCCTTTGGCATGGGGTTCGAGGCCGCCTCGGCCGCCAACGCCGTTGACTGGCGCTATCTCTTCGAAATGAACGATCCGGAGGTCAATCCCCAGCGAGCCAGAGCTATCGACTCGCTGCTCTCGCCCGACCTCCTCGATCTCCCGTTCATGGACAGCGACGACTGGCGGGCTTCGTTGGCCTCGCGGAATCTCGTTCGCGGACGGAACCTCGGTCTTCCGAGCGGTCAGGCGGCCGCACGTGCGATGGGCATCGAACCGCTCTCAAACGAGGAACTCGGCTTCGACGAGATCCTCGCCGATCACGGTCAGCATCCGGGCACAGAGGCTCCGCTTTGGTACTACGTCTTGGCCGAGGCGCGGGTGGCGAGCGGCGGCAACCGTCTCGGGCCGGTCGGGAGCCGCATCGTCGCCGAGACGCTTGTCGGCCTCGTGGAGTCCGATCCGAGTTCGTTCGTGACCGTCCAGCCGAACTGGACGCCGACGCTTCCCGCCCCGAACGCCGGGCAGGACGACTTCACGGTGGCCGATCTGCTTGAGTTCGCCGTCGGCGATGCCAACTGATCGCTGTGACGACGGCCGCTGATCGTCCCCCGGTAGCGGACTCCGAACTAGCCGTTGGAATTGGATAATCGTAAAGTTATAACGGTTCCGCGGGATAGTCCGTCGCAATGGCATACGAGAATCTCGACCAGAAGTTAGTGAATGCGCTGCTCGAAGACGGTCGCGCCTCGCTTCGCTCGCTCGGCGAGGATCTGGACGTCTCGGTGACGACGGTATCGAACCACATCTCGGATCTCGAGGACGACGGCGTCATCGAGGGATACGCCCCGATCATCGACTACGGCGAGTTGGGCTACGACGTGACGGGGATCATCCAACTCAAGGTCGAGGGGAGCGCGCTGCCCGCGATCACCGATCGGCTTCGAGAGCAGAGACACATCACCACGGTGTACGAGACGACCGGCGACTACGACATCATCGCGGTCGGGAAGTTCACCGACACCGAACACATGAACGACCAGATTAAAGCGGTACTCACCGACTCCGAGATCAACGAGTCGAACACGAGCGTCGTCCTCAACGCTGTCTCCGAGAACGAACAGTTCGACCTCGACCACTGAGTACTCACCTCGGTCGCGTCATCGGAACGGTCGAAAACCGCAAGGCAACATCCTCGCCCGCGCTAACTCCGCCTAGAGCGACTCTTGAAGCAGGGTTGATGCGGAGCGGAATCCAGAAGGCGTTGCCACGTCCCGCCTGCGAAACGCGCCAACAGAACTCGTAGGGTCGCTCCTCAGAGTGGTCGATTCGGACCCACCGATTCGTGAACCGACCCGGATGGTCACCGTCCACCTCCGAGGCGTTGTACGTCCAGCGAAGTTGTGGGACGTAGTTCTTGAGCGCGTCCTTCACATAGGACGTGAGGTTGTAGCCGGTGACGACATCGCTGACCGCCCACTGCGTGTCCGCGCTACTCTCGAACGATTCGGCGAGGGCGTTGCGGTACGTCGCCACGGTACGCTGAAGCCGACGCTCTTTGTGCGCCGTCGGTGGCGCGAGCGTCGCCTGCAACATTTTTGTGGCGGTGGCGGTCACACATACACGTACTACATCGGAGCACACAAAACTCACTGTAACAACGAACACATGTAAAAATTATAATCACAAGTCAGCAAAGAACAGCACGAATGGCTAACAGAACTAATATATGAACGAGCATACACGTGGAAAGGGCTCCTGCTGGAAGGGACGAAGTGCTTCGACACCGGCGGAACGCAGTAATTGGACAGACGGCTACGTGTCGCACTCCTCACCGCCCCAAGGGGCGGTTCCTACTTATATAACGGTGACATCGCCCGACACGCCCACGACCCCGCCCGAACCGCCTGTCCGTTGCCGACGCGAACGTTTTAATCTGAGCGCCGTTGAAACCAGAGACGACTGATGGTCCCTCCAACGCGACGACGCCTCCTTCGAACAGTGGCCGCCGTGGCTACCGTCGGCCTCGCCGGATGTAGTGGCTTAGTCGGCGAACAGTCCGGCACGTCCCGTTCGGTTTCCGAAAACGCCGACTCGACGATCCCGGGCGGAACGACCGAACGCGACCCCGAGACACTTTTATTCAGGGCCGGCACCGACGAGCCGCCGGTCCGGATCGGTGAAGATGACGAGACGCCGGTGCGACCCGGGCGTCGGTCGTCCCGTCTCTCCTACGCGGTCATCGACACCCGATCGCGGGCCGAACAGCTCGTCGCCTCGGACGAGGTCGACGCCGACGCAGTGTCCGCATTCCGCTCGGCGACGGCGTTCGACTCGGAAACGCTGTACCTTGAGACCAGACGCGTTGAGGAGTGCTTTCGGTTGCGGCTCTGTGGGATCTCTTGGACCGCGAAAGAGGTCCGGACGGCGTACGCCCGGGAGCTCCGCCCCTACAACGAGCGCTGTTCGGCCGGCGAGTCGGTCTACGAGTCGCGGCTGATTCGGCTCCCTGCGACACTCGATCGAGCGGAAGTCAACTCCTACGGGTCAGGCACCGACGGGCAGGGGCGCTGCCACGGTGACGGTGACGGACGGCGCGAGCGCGAGAACGGACGACGTGCCCCCGAAAACGGAGGGGCGGGCGGCGACACGCCCGATCAAACGCCGGCGGCCACCCGACAGGGGGTGTCTGAGTGATGGAATCCGACTCGTCCACACGGCGGGGGTTCTTGATCGCGGCCGGGTCTGTAGCACTCGCCGGCTGCAGCGAACGTGAGGTACGATCGGACGACTCCGAAGGGGGGATTCCGCCGACGCGGCTACCGGACGTCCCCGACGAGGGCGACTCGGAGCCGATCGTCGTCGACGACGTCCCGGTCGACATCGAGCGTGAGCACCTCGCGAGAGCGGCCGCACGCGTTGATGACCTGCTCGGAACGCTCCCGTTGCCTCTTGGGCCGACTGACGTGCCGAACGGCCACGTCCGGGCGGAACTCCTATCGGCAGCCGAGACGGCGACCGACCGCCTTGACGACGCCCGGGCCGCGGGAACACGGCTGTCGGCGATGCTGTTGCTCCGCCAGGCGCGCGCCGAGGCGCGCTACGCCGCCGAGGGGTGGGCGTTCGTCGAGCGCGACCGGACCGAGGCGGAACTGCGCGAGGAGCGTCGGGCGGCCGCCCGAGATGCCGAACGGCTCCGATCGAACCACGCGTACGTCGGCGACGACCCGATCCGAGCTGCCGTCGTCCACGCCACCATCGAGGAGACAATCCGACGCGTCATCGAGAACCGCGATCCATTGACGGGGGCGGCTCCCAGTGCGCTCTTGGGCGTCGCTGAGTGGGGCGGACACGCGGAGCGAGGACGGGCGTCAATCGACGACAGTCGCTACCTGTACGACCGATTCGAGGCCTCGCTTCCCGACGACGCCGGGACAGTCGCTCCGACGCTCGAGGTCGCTGCCGAGTCACTGACCGATGACCTCCAGGCTCGGCGGGAGTCGATCCCGCCGGAGCCGACCGCCTCGGGCGGTGACCCGGTCGACCGGCTCCGGCGCCGCCTCCGGCGCGACGCCGAATCACGCGCACGGAACGCTCCGGACGGCCGTCCGGCCAGCACGGTCGTCAACGCAATGGCAGCGATCACGGCGTTTCTCGCCCGCGATCGGCTTCTCGATCGGATCGAAGACGGCGAGCAGTTCCGCGCCGAGTCGGGATCGGACGTCCGCGAGCGGCGTTCGGCCGCCTTGGAGTCGATCCAAACAGCGCTCGAAGACAGTCCGAGTCCCGAACTCGCCCGGGACCCCCTCGCCAACGCCGCGCGCCTCGTCACGTACGGTGATGACGAAGTGGCCCGCTACCGGCGGCGCGTCCGGCCGACCCGACTGGACAACCCCATCCGCCGGTACGTCACGGCGACTCTGCGGGCCCGAAGTGTGCCGGGGGCGTGCGAGCGGGTCGTTGAGACGCTAAACGCCTGAGGGGCCGCCGGGTCGGCGGTTGTCCTGCACGGGCGCCCGTGGGATTTTGTACTCGCGCTCGAACAGACGGGTATGAATCCGGGGCGAGACGCCATCGGTCGACGGCGGTTTCTCACCGGCACCGTCGGCACGCTCGCCGCCGTCGCTGGCTGTGTAGACGGCGATGGCGGGAGCAGTGGCGATGGCGAGAGCAGTAGTGATGGCGGGGGCGATCCGGACGGGGAAGGCCGCGACGGTACCGACGACCCCGATCTTCGGGAGGCAAACGTCGTTGATGTCGCCGTTTCGGATCAAGGCGGAACGTACACGTTCGACGTGTCGCTGCATCACGACGACGGTGGCGAGGACGGGTACGCCAACTGGTGGCAGGTCGAGCGCCTGAACGGGACAATGCTGGGTCGGCGCGACCTCCGGCACGCACACTCCCGGCAGCCCTTCACCCGTTCGGAGACGATCGAAGTCCCGGGGGACGTCGACTGTGTTGTCGTCCGTGGTCACGACCAGACCCACGGGTATGGCGGGCTTGCGGCGATCCTGCGGCTCGACTCGGGGTCGTACCGGACGGTTGAGCAGGGGTCCGAACAACAGTCGTTCGACACCGGAGACTGTCCCTGATCGCCTCGATGACGGGGCGGGGTGCACCCGGTTGGCTTGACCGCGAGGCGGGCAGCGCCGGGCGACGAACTGTTGGATCGGGTGACGGAGTCGGAGAGAGTGGACACAGGATAGCGGCCGCCGCCTACAGCCGGTCGAGGACCTCCGTTGCGAACGTCTCCATCGCTCGCTCGGGATCGTCGGCCTCAAGACCGACGATGACGTGATCGAGGCCGTACTCCTCGAGACGCCGGAAATAGCGTCGGAACCACTCGACACCGGCACGGTGGCCGAGGTGAAGCGGCTCCGCGTCGGCGGTCGGGTCGTCCGCGAGCGCGACTTTGACGGCGATTACAAACGGCTTTTCGCCGGCGAGGTCGCGCCACGTCTCGAGGTACGACTCCAGCGTGGACTCGGGGAGATGATAGAAGAGCCACCCGTCGCCGTGTCGGGCGATCCACTCGGTTGACTGGCGGGCGTTGCCGGTTGGGAGCAACGGCAGCGTCTCGGTTGTCGGCTTGGGGAGGACGTCGAGGTCGCCCTCGAGCCGTCCCCACGATCCCTCGATCGTCGGAAACGATTCGCTCCAGAGCACTCGGAGAGCCTCGACGCTCTCGCGGACGGATTCACCGCGGTTGTCCGGATCGACGCCGAAGGCAGGGTACTCCGGGTCGCGGTCCCCGGACGCGATCCCGAGCACGAGCCGCCCTCCGGAGAGCCGATCGACGGTCGCGGCGGCCTTGGCGATGTGGATCGGATGCCGGAGGGGTAACACGACGCTGGAGGTTCCGAGCGCGATCGATTCGGTGTGGGCGGCCACGTGTGAGAGCAGGGGCCAGGTGTCGAACGCCCCGCCGGCATCACCGAAGCGCGGCCAGTACGTCGGGACGTCCCGCGCCCAGAGCGCGTCGAAGCCGACCGCCTCGGCACGTTCCGCGAGCCGGATCTCCGCTTCGATGGCCGGCGTCGACTCCCGCACGCCGGTGAGCGGCAAGCCGAGCCCAATAGAGAGTCCCGGGCCGTCGAACAACCGCCGGTAGCCGGCGTTTGCGTGGTCTGTGTCGGTCACAGATCCCGGTTCTCACCGGAGCCGTATCGGTCCTCGGGAGCCGGCCGACAGCGAGGAGATCGACCGCCGGTCGCGCGGTCGTGTGGCCGGACAGCAGCGAGTCGGGTCACTCGGGTCGTTCGGTGTCGTCGTCTCCGTCGGCCCGTCGCTTGAGCCACTCGTCGAGACAGTCCCGGATCGCCGCCTCGCGATTGTCGCGGTGGTCGGCGAACGCCTTCTCATCGAGTGCCTCGATCATCTCTTCGTCGAACGCCACGGTCACCGATTCGAGATCCGGTCCGTACTCGTTCATCGGCTTTCGATGCGTAGCGAGCGATTAAATACCCTCGTCAGACGCCCGTCAGGGGGGCGTCTGTCGGCGGTGAAGTGCTCGGCGTCACCATCCAGCGGGTACTTTGACTCGGGACAATCCGAACGACGCTCCGAATCGGAGCCGGAACTAATAGTTCAGGGGGGTTGGCGACCGCCCCTCTTGGCCGATTCCACCCGGCGACGGACACGAGCCCAGCGCCCTGGGATCAACCCTCTTTTGAGATCACGAACAACAGCGTGGCGGCGATGAGCAGGTCCAAGCCGTGGCTAGCGAGGTGATGGACGACCATCGGGATCGCCCCGAAGACGGTCGCGGTCCCGACGACGGAGCGAACGACCAGCGCGCCTAACGCGCCGGTGATCAGCAGATACCGCGACGTCCCCCGGCGGCGGTAGGCGACGACCGCCACAAAAAACAGGAGGCCGGTTCCGATCCCGGCCAGCAGAATGGTCCCCATCAGGACAGGGGCCAACTGTGGACTGAGCCAGGTGAGCGGGACGTGTTCAAGAGTCATATTCGTGACGTGGGGGCTGAAAACGGTCAGTTGGCGGGCATCCGTCTTAGTGGGCCATTCCCCCGCCAAGCGGTTGGTAGTGCGGTAGCGGCGGCGACGGGAGGTGGATCCCAACGGCCATCAGTCCGTGTGCGAACAGGACGTATCCGAGGACAAGAAAGGCGACGCCGAGCAGTCGATGGAGCCGCTGTCGGTGGACCGCATCGACCGACTCGATGAGTGTCCCGTAGGCGAACACCGCCGGGATCGTCCCGATCCCGAGCGCTGCGAGGGCGATACCGCCCGAAAGCGCCGAGCCGCTGGCGAACGCGAAGAGGTAGGCGGGATAGAGTATCGGACACGGGAGCAGGCCGTGGAGTGCGCCGAGGACGGCGATGTTCGGACTGTTGACGAACCCCTGGATGCGGACGGCGAGCCAGTTCGTCGCCCGGCCGACGCCCGGGATGTTGATGCCGGCCGCGCCGCCGCCAAAGAGGTACTTCGCGCCGGCAGCGATGATGAACGCACCGACGACGACTCCGACGCTTCCACGGACGAGGTCGGCGACCGCGGTCAGTTCCTCGGTCGTCACGAACACGGCGCCACCTAGGGCACCGAAAGCCGCTCCCAATACTGTGTAACTCGTCGCTCGGCCGAGATTGAACAGCGCGTGCTGTCGCACCTCGTAGGTCGTGAGGTGGCTCTCCCGGCCGCGGCGGGTAGCCGCGGTCGTCCCGCCGTCGGCGCGGGGTGTCATCCGCTCGGAGTACATTGTCACCAGCGGCCCACACATCCCGATGCAGTGGGCGCCGCCAAGGATGCCAATAGCGAGAAACAACAGCACGTCCACGCGGAGGACGGATTCGATCATACGTCTGAACGCCTGCTAGTTAGACCCCGGTCAATTAGCGCTTCTGGTGTACTCGACGAATCGACGGAGCGGATGGCCGGGCCGTGGGCGTTCGTCGCTGTTGTCCCCGCGTGCCGAGCCAGTTGGCTGGTCTGAACGGAGCAACCGGTAGCGGTGACACGAGCCCGGTAGCGGTGACACGAGCCCACCGTTTCACACAGCAATTTTTGTTCTATCGGATATAGCAAATCAAATGCCTGTCTATACTCCAGTTTAATACAGAGTATTGAATAACAGAAACGCTTTTGTGGTAGAAAATAAAATAATGTGATATGAGTAGTATGATCCCCCGTGCCACACGAGATGCCCTCGATCCGACGACATCGCCGGAGGCGGCGACGGACCCCTTCGACGGCGAGGTCACCCTGTATCTCCGGACGGGGGTTTCCGACGTCGCTCGCGACAGGCAGCGGGCGGTGCTCGCCCGCCTCGACCAGTTGGTTGCTGAGGGCACAATCGGGTCGGTTCGAACCATACAGTGGAATCAAAAGGCACGGGTTCCGGCCGACGGGCCACCGCCGGAGGCAGCCGCATGTTACGACGAGTTCGTCGAGGCGGTGGGGGCAGGAGCGCTCCAGCCTTTCTTCCAAGAACGTCCCGGGATCGGTCGACTCGAACGCGTCATCGTGCCTCCGGCAGTCTGTCTCGCCGTCCGCGACGGGGACGAGTTGCTCGAGGTCTACCCCCGCTACGACGACGGAGCGCACAGAAGCGTCGAGGACGGGATCGCCGCACTCGCCGAAGAGAGCGCCTATTGAGCCGTCGTGATGCGGCCACGGCAGCGCGATTGCCCGATCACGTCCCCCACGTCCATCGGGCGTCGAGAACGTATCGGTAGAGTCCGCTCCCTCCGATCGCCGCCATGTTTGCGATCAGATACAGCAGCCCGAACCACTCGACGAGGACGAAGAGGAGACCGAGTTGAATCGGGATGGCGGTCCCGCGGACCACGTTCGTCTTGAGCAGCCCCACAAAGAACTCGGCGCCGCCCGTGTTCTGCGTCGCCCGGAACGTCCACGCGTTGTTGGCGATGTACTGCAGAACGATGGTGCATTCGATGGCGATCAACGCGCCGAGAAGGTAGTCCCACCCGACGACATCGACGAACCCCCACAGCAGGAGCATCTGGACGCCGGCGGCGGCGGTTCCGACGAGGACGAACCGCCGCAACTGTGGTGCGAACGGCCCCTCGAAGAGGCTTCGAAGGAACGACCGCATCTACGGGCACGACCGGGGAACGGGCGTCTCTTCGGTCGGCTCACCCACAAGCGTCGGCCGGGGTACGTCCACAGTAGTACCGGGATAGCACGTCATACACTTTACATTTGTGACGGACGCCTCACCGGGCTGAGACTGATCGTGAGGTGATTTCGGTGTGGCGCTCAGAGCTTCTCGGCTTCCGTCGCCTGGTCGGAGCGTCGTCGCCCCCGTTCGAGTCGCCGCTCGATCGCTCGCTCGCGTGCCGCGGGGAGCGACCCCCGTGCCTCGGCCAGTCGTTCGCCGACCCGCTCAAGTCGGGTGGAAACCGACTCGAGCGCCGTGTCCGCACCCCCTCGGTCGCCGGCTTCGGCGCGTTCGGCGGCCCGCCGGGCGGCTTCTGCGACGGCGGCTAGTGCCCGGCGAAGTCCCCGAACCGCGTTTTCGGAGCCGTCGAGACTGCCTGTGTCATCGTCGCTCTCACGCCGATCGTCCCCGCGGTCACGGTCGTCGTCGTCGTTGCCCCCAGTGGCGTCCGAATCGTCGGCCGTCGCCCCCGATCCGATGCTTGCCGCCGTTTCCTCGGCGATGTCGGCGAGAAACGTCGCGAGCGAGGCCTTTCCCGTCCGCGGCTCGCCGAGTCGGATCGTCCCCTCGTCGCCGGGGGTCACCCGAATCGCCCCGACCTCGTTGTCGGTGTCCCGGACCTCGGCCGTGTAGGCGCCGCCCCGGTGGACGTAGACTGCATCGGGCTCCGAAAGCGGCGCATCGTAGAGCCGGCCGGCAAAATCGTCCTCGATCGCGAGATCGCTGAGTTCGCTGTCGGCACCCCGCGGATCGACCTCAACTTTGACCGCCTGCTCGTTAGAGACGAGCGGAATCTCACCATCGACTCCGGCCGTCGTTACGTCCTCGCCCGCTTGAACCGACACCGCCTCGCTGTGAGGTGCGACACCGGCACCGTTGACCGTCAACCGGTGGTCACCGTCCTGAACGCCCCGCAACACCGCGACGCCGCCGAACGTCGGGACGGCTTCGGGGTCGCTTTCGAGAAGCGCGACGCTCTCGACGTTGTGCGGCTCCGTGGTCACCCCCTCGTCGTCCGGCGCGTCGTCGTTGGCGGTCGCCTCGGTGACCGACGCGACGATCGTGCTGACCGGCGCCGGCTCCCCGATGGCGTCGTAGCGCCGGGCCAGTTCCGCTCGATGGTTCGGATCGGAGATGTCAGCCGCCGGGTTGTCGTATCTGGAGCTTTCCCAGGGGACGCCGGTCGTTGAGAGGTGCCCCGAGACGGCGTCCTCCGCGAACCCAGGGATCGAGAACTCGAAGCTCAGTTGCGGCCCGGTGAACCCGGTTAGATGTTCGAGTTCGCCGGCCGGCACGAGGTCGTATCCAACGTCCGCCTCCGAGGAGTTCCGGTCCGTGTGATCGAACCGCAGTCCCGTCGACCGTTCCGGTAACTCCGACGGCGGCGACGCGAGCGCATCGAACGACCGGACGACAAGTGACTCGTCGAGGAGGTCTGTCCGACCGACTGACGGAAGACGGTCGTCCTCGTGGATCGGCTCGCCGTCGAGTTCCGGGAGCGCGAACGGTAGCCGGCCCTCTTCGTCGCGCGGGAGGCCGTAGGCGATCGGCAACTCGGCGATCGCTTCGACCCCGTCGATCGAGCCGTTCGTGATGTCCGCTACCAGTTCGTTGATCGGGAGTCGCTGGAAGCGATCCCGCTGCTCGTTGATCGACAGCGCGTTTGAGTGCGATCCCAACTCGACGAGCAGGGCCGGGCTCCGGTCCGGATCGGGATCGAGGAACTCGTTGTTGGGGACCGTCCGGGAGTGCGAACTTGCGACGTAGAGCTGTGGTTCGTCGGTCTCGGTGTCGACGAAGACGTGCAACACCTCCCAGTCGTGCCAATGGAAGTTTGTGGTGAACTGGTCGAACGCCGAGTACTGCCAGAACTGGACGACCGAAAGCGGGGAGCCGTCGTACTCCACAACGTGATAGAACACGGTCGGGTCCGGCGGCGACGACGGATCGTTATAGCGCTTCGAATAGCCGTCGAAGGCGTCGAACCCGCTGACGACGGGGGACCCGTCGCGTTCGGACTCGTAGCGTCGCGGGTCCGTCGGGAACCACTTCTCCTCGGCATCAAAATACAGCGTCGGCGCGAACCGTTCTGCGAGTTCGCGTGCGCGCCCTTCGTCTACCGACGCTGTGGGACTGTCCTCGTCGCCTTCTAGCAGCGAACAGCCAGCTAGCGACGCTGCGCCGGTGCCGACGAGGGCCGCGAGATAGCCGCGCCGATCGATATCGGCCGGGAACTCGGAGGACACGCTATTTATGCTCCCGCTCCGGACTAGGATTGTTCACCCAGGAGTGCCACAACGACGCGTCTTTGCCAGCCGTCGCCGTCTCCCTCGTCGTACTGTACGTGCGTCTGTGCATGTTTGTATGACCGACAGCCATTGCCGTATAGCCGCCTGGAAGATATGTAAATCGATTGGCCGTCTCCGGTGAGCGATAGCCGATCGCACTCGCGACAGGCTTTATCATGATCCGGGATGAAGCAACCGTATGTCACAGCCTGAACTCGGAGACCACGCACCAACGTTCACCGCGACGGTCGGCACCAGCGATCACGAATCGTTCGATCTCGAGGACCACCTTGGCGACGGCCCCGTCGTCCTCGCGTTCTTCCCGGGGGCGTTCACCCCGCCGTGTTCGAACGAGATGATCGCCCTACAGGGAGAACTTGCTCGCTTTGCAGACGCGAACGCGACGCTTCTCGGCGTGAGCGCGGACTCACCGTTCTGTCAAGGGGCGTTCCGCGAGGAACACGGCATCGAGTTCGACCTCGTGAGCGACATGGGTGGTGAGGCGATCGACGCCTACGGCGTCGGCATCGACATCCCCGATCTGGGCCTTCACGGAATCGCGAACCGGTCCGTGTTCGTCATCGACGACGAGGGCGCGGTCGCATACCGGTGGGTCGCCGAGGACCCAACGAACGAACCGGATTACGAGGAACTTCTCGAGGCCGTCGAGGCGGCGTAACGAACCGCGTTTCGGAGTGGTTCAGTCGTCCGCAACTGACGGGGTCTGCCCCGGCTCCGGATCGACGGTCGTCGGGTCCGAAACCGGCGTCCAACCCAACTCGCCGGCGTACTCAAGCGCGCGGTGGTTCTGCTGCGGATCGACGACGGTCAGCGAGAGCCAGCCGTTGTCCAGTAGTTCGGCCACCTCGTCGTGCTCGGAGATGATCTCGGTGACGCGCTCTGCGGGCGCGTGAACGACCGTCGAAAGGCGAAGCGGCTGGTGGTACGGCTTTCCGTCGGCGCCTGCTAAAGACTGCAGCGGGAGGCCGGTCATCAAGTCGCCGCCGTTGCCTTGGTAGACGCCGAGGTTCCCGACGGGGTTGTGTGTCACCTTCGAACCGCTCCCGTAAGCCGCGTTGTCGACCGTCGCGAAGTAGTACTGGGCGTTGATCCACTGAGTGACGACCATCGGGCCGGCCAGGATCGCCTCAAGCGCGTCGCCGTCCGGATCGGTCGTCCAGTCGTAGGAGTGGAGAAACGACCGGCCGTCGAGATCGAGCCCCTCGGTGAGTTTGCGCGGACCGATCACGAACCCCGCGTTCCCGGCCAACCCCCATTCCGGGCGCGTCTCCGCCCAATCGGCCGCGCGGCGCTCGGTCTCGCGGAGGCCCGATTCGGTGTCAGCGCCCATATCGCCGGCTCGTTCGGCGGTCGCACCGGCGCGTGCGGTCTCGAGGTCCGAGCGAAGCCGCTCGATGTCGGCCGCGTGCGTCTCGGGAACGTCGCCCGCGTACAGTTCCACTTCGTCGGTCGTCGTGTTGTGTTCGCCGGCAACGAAGACGGTATCCTCCGGGATATCGATCCCGCGCTCGCGGAGTTCGGCCCTGACCGCATCGTCGTTGCAGATGGCGGCGAGGACACGGGCACTTGGGCCGCCGGGGTTGCCGGCGCAGGCTCCGCAGTCGAGGCTCGAACCGAACGGGTTGTTCGCCGTCTCGCTGGCGTGGCCGGCGAAGACCACGACGCGGGCGAACTGCTCCCACCCCATGAGTTCGAAGGCCGTCGCGGCGTACCCGACTCTCTCCGCGAGCGTGAACCCCTCGGGGAGTTCGTGGCCGGCCTCGGCGTTGTGATCGACCGTCGGCTCGCAGAACTCGTGATCGTTGGGGACCCCTTGATCCGCACGGTCGAGCGCGTCGTGGACGCGTGTCGGGAGGAGCGTCCGGGCAGCCAACGCGACGCCGTACCCGGCGCCAGCGCTCTCGACGAAGCTGAACGCGGTCGCGGCGTTGGATTTCAGGCGCTTGATCAGCGCTCGCCCGGCGTGGAGGGTGTCACGTCGGCGGTCGTGGTTGTTTCGCTCGGCGTCGGCCCCCTCAGCGGGGCGATCCGCGACGCGGTGTTGCGCGTCGAGGATCGGCGGGCAGGCGTCGACTGTCACGTCGGACCGGTAACCCTGATAGCGCATCGGGACGCC
>NZ_JBKEGK010000037.1:0-16515 GCF_046710025.1 Natronomonas sp.
GGATGAGTTCCTCGGTTTCGGTGTCGACATCGCTCGTCGCCTCGTCAAAGACGATGATCGAGGGGTCGTTGAGCAGCGCGCGCGCAATCGCGAGGCGTTGGCGCTGGCCGCCCGAGAGCTTCACGCCACGCTCGCCGACTAGGGTATCGTACCCCTCCGGCAACTCACTGATAAATTCGTGGGCCTCGGCGGCCGTCGCGGCCTCGACGACCCGGTCGCGGGCGGCACCGTCGGAGTCGGTGACGTCGTCCTTCCACTCGGCTTCGAGCACCTCGTGATCGCCGTAGGCGATGTTCTCCGCGACCGTCCCGGAGAACAGGTAGGGATTCTGCTCGACAATCGCGATTCCGGCTCTAAGCGCCCGGAGGTTGTACTCGCGGACATCGATCCCGTCGACCGCGACACGCCCCGAGTCGACATCGTGAAACCGGGGAAGGAGCTTCAAGAGCGTCGATTTCCCCGCTCCGGTTGGCCCCGCGAGTCCGACAGTCGTCCCCGCGGGCACCTCAAGAGAGACGTCCCGGATCACGGGGTCGCGCTCGCCGTAGCTGAACGTCACGTCCTCGAAGGCGACATCGCCACTGACGCGCTCGGGAACAAAGGGGTCGTCGGGGTCGGTCACCGTCGGCTCCTCGCCGAGCAGCCCGAAGACGCGCTCGGCGCTGGATTTCGCGAGTTGATACTTGTTCGCCGACTTCCCGACCCGCCGCATCGGCGAGTAGAGCCGGCGAAGATACAGGAAAAACAGCGCGAACGCGCCGGCCGACAGCGCGCCGGACGCCCCGAGGATGATGTCTGTTCCACCGATGTAGAGAACGAGGACGAAAACGACGCCGGTCGTTAGCCGGAGCGAGGCAAAGAAGGCCCGCCGGATCCGCAACGCCGCCACCTTCTCGTCGTGGTAGGTCTGGCTCTGTTCGGCAACCCGTTCGCGCTCGAAGGCGTGGCGGTTGAACGCCTTTATGACCGCGGTGCCGCCGATGTTGTTCTCTAGGCGCGTATTCAGGCGAGCGACCGTTTCGCGGATCAACTTGTACCGGGGCTCGATCCAGTTGAGAAAGAGTCCGCTCGCGAGGCCGATGATGGGCACCGGTGCGAGCGCGATGAGCGCCAACTTCGGGGAGTAGAGCCAGAGGACGACCGAGATGCCCCCGACCGTCGCGACAACGCGGATCATCTGCCGGAACTCCGTGTTGAGAAACTGCTCTAAGCGGTTGATATCGCTGTTGAGGATCGACATCATCCCGCCGGTCTGATGGGAGACGAAGAAGTCCATCGAGAGGTGCTGAATGTGGTCGTAAGTGTCGTTTCGGAGATCCCGCTGGACCTTCTGGGCGGTCGACTGCAGCAGATACCGCGAGGCGAAGCGGGTCACGGAGCGGAGGAGATACGCCATCACCGCGATGACGACGAGCCGTTCGAGGAGCATGACACGGGCGGCCTCTCCGGCTATCTCGCCGCCGGGGACGACGCCCGCGTCGGCCAAGAGCCCTGGCTCCCCGGACCGCAACACTACGCGGTCGATCGCGGTCGCGACGATAATCGGCGGCACGAGCCTCGCAAAGCGCGTCAGAAACGAGGCAAAGACGCCGGCGCCCAGCCGCAGCCAGTACGGGCGGGCGTAGGCCAAGAGACTCCGTATCGGGTGCCCATCGAGGCTCTCGCGGATATCCTCGAAGCCGCCCTGATCGTCGGGCATACCCGGCGTAGTAGGGGCGCGTTCAAATGTCCCGTGTTCGCGGCCGGCGCTGCTGGCGGCCGGGGGTCGCGCCGTTGTAACCGGTCGCGATTCAGTTTCTCTGCGGTGACGCCCGCTCGACGTACTCGATCGCTTCCATCGGCGTTTCGACCGCCTCAAACCCCTCGAAGCCGGGATCGTGGGCTTCGATCCCTGCCACGGGCCGGCCGAAATCCAGCGCGTGGCCGATCTCCGAGAGGGTGCCGGTTGCGCCGTCGACCGCGATGACCCCTTCGCCGTTGAGTGCCACGAGAGCGTTGCGCGCGTTGCCGAGGCCGGTAGCAATCGGCGTCGACACCCACTCGTTGGCGGCCGCAGGATCTTCGCCGGGGAGAAGGCCGATCGTCTCCGCGCCGGTTCGGGCGGCGCCCTCACAGACGGCCGTCATAACGCCGCCCAACCCGCCGCAAACAACAGTATGATTACGCTCGCCGAGCAGGCAACCGAGACGGCGCGCGATCTCCGCGGTCCGGTCGTCGATCGTCGATCCGCCGATAACGGCGACTCGCATGGACGCACATCGCGTCTAGAAGATATAAGTCCGTCCGGCTCAGACCGCGTCCTGAATGATATCGAGGGCCTGCTCGCGGTCGTCCCAGTCCAGAAACACCGCGATCGAAGTCGCACTCGTGATCAGGTCCTGGATATTAATGTGTTCGGACGAGAGAGGGGCGATGATCTCTTCGAGGATCCCCGATTGGTTCGGGAGTTCGCCGCCGGTGATTCGGATGACGGCGATGTTGTCGTCGACGGTGACGCTCGATAACTCCTCGAGATCAATGACTGCCTGGTGAAGAACGTTCTCGGCGCGCTCGGCGACGCCCGTGTCGACGTAGAACGACACCGAGTCCATCCCGCTCGCGACGGCATCAACGTTGATGTCGGCATCAGCGAGGACGGCCGAGAGGTCCGAGAGGATCCCGGGGGTGTTCCTGATCGCGCGCCCGGCCGCGGTCAGACATGCCAGCGGTTCCTCGCGCATGTCGATGAGGTTCGCGAACTGCCCCTCGATCGTGGTCCCGCCCTGCAGGAGGTCACCGTGCTGGTAGTGGGCGACCCGGACCGTCATGTCACCGGTCTTGTACGACAGCGCTGACGGGGCGACAACCTCCGCGCCGCGGAACGAGAGGTTTCGGAGTTCATCGACGGTGATTTCGCCGACGTTGCGCGCGCCCTCAACCACACGAGGGTCACCAGTCATGACGCCCTCAACATCGGTGATGATGACGACCTCGTCGGCGCTCATGTAGTTGCCGAGCATGACGGCGGTCGTGTCGGAGCCGCCCCGGCCAAGCGTCGTCACGTTGCCCGCGTGGTCCTGTGCGAGAAAGCCGGTGGCGACGGGAACGTACCCCTCTGCGGCCATGTCGGCGGCTAGCTGTTTTGCCCGGCGCTGGGTCTCCTCGACGTCAACCTGGCCGTGCTCGTCGGTGATGACCGGCCACTCCTCGGTGCCGGGTTCGAGGAACTTCGAGTCGATCCCGCGGGCGCCAAGGGCGGCCTTCAACATCCGGACGGAGGTCCGCTCGCCCATCGAGACGATCTCGGCTTCGTCGGCCTCGTCGGCCTCGAAGGTGATCGCATCGAGCAGAAAATCGGTCGTCGACCCCATCGCGCTCGCGACGACGGCGACCTCGTGGCCCTCGTTGACCGCTGCGGCGATCGAGTCGGCGGCCCGGTTGACCCGGTCGCCGTTCCCGAGGCTCGTCCCGCCAAACTTGGCGACTACGCGCATCCTTTCACCTGCCGCCCCGTGTGGTAGCTCATACCTCTCGTTGCTGGCCGTGTAAAATAACGGTGTTCATCTCTCTCGCGAGCGAAACCGCGGCCCACTCCGGCGGTTTTTCAGCTCTCACCGTCGGGCAGCCATCCGGCGGGCGTCAGCCGACCGCCCGCCGCGAAACGTTCATTGTCCCCACCGCGTTACACAATCGCATGAACGTACGGGACGCCGTCGAGGCCGACGCCGACCGGCTGGCGGCGCTGACCGACTCGCCGACCGACGTGATGCGGAATCTCATCCACGACCGGACGGTCCGGGTCGCCGACGCCGACGGGGACGTCGAGGGATTTGTTAGTTACGACGCCGAGAGCGCGACGGTCCACGTGACCCAACTTGAGGGTGACGCAGAACTGTGCGAGACGCTGCTCGCCGAGCCGACGCGCTTTGCCGCCCGCGAGGACATGACCGTCGAGTTGCTGGCCATGGAGGCCGACAACGCGACGCAGGCCGCCGCCGAGCGCGCGGCGTTCGAACGCTGCGGCTCGGGGCCGCGCTTCGGCGGGACGCCGACGATCAGGTATCGGTGGGAACCGGAATCCGAAGCGGGGCCAGAAACGGGAACGACCGCCTAAGAGGGCCCACGTCGATTGCTCACTCGGTAGTGCCGTGCTGTTCCGCCGCCGCCCTAGCCGCTGCCGGGTCGGCCCCATCCCGAAGCAGCGCCTCGACAAAGAACTCGCCAGCCTTGAACGAGGAGCGAACCATCGGCCCCGACGCGCAGTATAGAAAGCCGAACTCCTCCTCGGCGACTGCCTTCCAGACATCGAAAACGTCCGGATGGACGTACTCGAAGACCTCTAGATGTGAGCGGGAGGGCTGGAGATACTGGCCGAACGTTACGATATCGACGCCGATTTCTCGGAGGTCCGACAGCGCCCGGTACACCTCGTGGTCGTACTCGCCGACCCCGAGCATCAGACTCGTCTTCGCGTAGACGTCGGGCGCGTCGGCGATCCGTTCGAGCACCGACAGCGACTGTTCGTAGCCAGCGCGTCGGTCACGGACCGGCCACTGGAGCCGATCGACCGTCTCGACGTTGTGCGCTATCACGTCCGTCCCGGCGTCGATGATCCGATCGACCGCGTCCACGTCGCCCTCAAAGTCGGGGATGAGTGCCTCGACGAGTATCTCTGGATCGTGGCGTTTTATAGCCCGAATCGTCGCCGCGAAGTGACTCGCCCCGCCGTCCGGCAGGTCGTCGCGATCGACGGAGGTCAACACCACGTAGTCGAGGCCGATCTCGTCGACCGCACTCGCGACGTTGTCGGGTTCCTCGGGATCAAGCGGTTCCATCCCGCCGGTCTCGACGTCACAGAAGTTACAACCCCGCGAGCATCGCTCACCCATCAGCATGAACGTCGCCGTTCCGGGGCCGTCCCGGCCGCTCCAACAGTCCCCGAGGTTCGGGCAGTTTGCCTCCTCACAGACTGTGTGGAGGTTTCTGTCCCGCAACGTTCGCTTTATTTCGGCGAACCGCTCGCCGCTCGGTGGACGGCTCTTCAGCCACTCGGGCTTGCGGCGGCGGCCAGTCATACGGGGCCGTTTGGCTCTGAGCACAAAAGACTACGCCCCAAGCCCCGTTCCACCGTCCGCGACGGAAACGCCTATACGCTCGGCAGCCCCCCCTTCGCCCGTGGCAGGTCGCACGGAATACGAGGCTGGCGTCGCCGTTTCGGACGTGCTGCCGGCGTTCGCCGGCGCGTTCCCCTTCGAGTCGTTCAACCGGATGCAGGCCGCGGCGCTGCCCGCCATCCTTGGGCGCGACGACAACGTCGTCGTCAGCGCGCCGACCGCAAGCGGGAAGACGGCACTCGCGGAGGCCGCCATCTGTCGGACGCTCGAATCGGGCGGCACCGCGCTGTTTCTCGCGCCGCTTCGGGCGCTGACAAACGAGAAGGAATCGGAGTGGGAGCGCTTCGAGGAGTTGGGCTACTCGGTGTACGTCGTCACCGGCGAGCGCGATCTCAACCCCCGGCGCGCCGAGGGAGCGGACATCCTCGTGATGACGCCCGAAAAAGCCGACTCGGCGACGCGAAAACATGACTCGCCGCGATACGCCTTTGTCACCGACGTCGACTGCTGTGTCATCGACGAGGTCCACCTGCTCGACTCGGACCGGCGGGGGGCTGTTCTTGAGGTGACGATCTCGCGGCTCAGGCGGCTCTGTGGGCCGCGGATCGTCGCGCTCTCGGCGACAATGCGGAACGTCGGCGACGTCGCCGAGTGGCTCGACGCCCCCGAAGCCTGTACCTTCCGGTTCGGCGACTCCTACCGCCCCGTCCCGCTGTCGGCGACAGTCGAGACGTACGCCCACGGCGACAACGCGTTCGCCGACAAGTATCGGCGGCTCTACCGGGCGCTGGATCTCGCCCAGCCGCACATCGAAGCGAGTGGCCAGGCGCTCGTCTTCGTCGCCTCACGGCAGGACACGGTGCGGGCCGCGGAAAAAGCCCGGGACGTGATCGCCGAACGCGACATCGAGATCGGTTCACGCGGCGACTACGGCTTCCATACCGACGCCCAGGAATTGAAAAACGACACGCTTCGGCAGTCGGTCGTCGACGGCGTCGGCTTCCACCACGCCGGACTCTCGAAAGCGGACAAGGACCGCGTCGAAGACTGGTTCAAATCCGGCGACATACAGCTTCTGTTCTCGACATCGACACTGGCGTGGGGCGTCAACCTCCCCGCACGGTGTGTCGTCATCCGCGACACAAAGCTCCATGACCCGCTCGAGGGCGAGGTTGACATGAGCCCCCTCGATATCCTCCAGATGCTCGGCCGCGCGGGGCGGCCGGGCTACGACGACGCCGGCTACGCACACATCGTCTGTGACGGCTCGGACGCCGATCGTTACCGACAACTGCTCGAGGACGGCAAGCCGATCGAGTCGCGGCTGGCCGGCGAACTCGACTCACATCTGAACGCCGAGATCGCCCTCGGCGTGGTCGACGACATCGAGGACGTGATGGGGTGGCTCGAGACGACGTTTTATTACGCGCGCGCGGCGAGCGCGCCGGAACAGTACGACGACACCGAGTCCCTTCGGGATCGGGTCTCGGCAACGCTCAGGCGCCTCGTCGACGGCGGGTTCGTCGACCAGTCGGGCCTTGAGATCGAACCGACAAATCTCGGTCGGCTCACCTCGCAGTTCTACCTTCGACTCGACACCGCGGCATCGTTTCACGCGCTATGTGAGCGCGCCGCCGACAGCGACTCGCCCGCCCTAAACGAATCAGCTGTCCTCCGAACCGTCGCCGACGCAGCGGCGTTCGACAGCGTCTCGGCGCGCCGCGACGAGCGCGAGACGTTTGGGGCCGTCCTCGCCGGCGAGGGCGATGACCTCGATCCCGGCAACCGCAAGGTGCTCGCCATCCTCAGGGCTGGGATGTCAGGGACGACGCCCGCGGAACTCCAAAGCGACGCGTGGGTCATCCGACAGAACGGACTTCGGCTCTTGGCGGCGCTTCGAGCGTTCTGCGAGCGGTTCGCCTCGCCGCGTGACGCGAACCTTGTTCGCCGGATCGAGGCCCGCCTCGAGCACGGGGTCGGAGACGAAGCGGTCGGACTCGTCGCGGTCGGCGGAATCGGTTCGGGGCGGGCGAGCAAACTCGCGAAGGCAGGGCTAGTCGACCCGGCCGACATCCGACGCGCGGACGTCGAGGGGCTGGTTGACACCGGCCTCTCGGAGGGCGTCGCCGAACGCGTTCTTAAGCAGGCGCGGGCGTTGCCCGATATCTCCATAGAGTGGGACGGGGTTCCCGGCACGATTCCCGCCGGCGAGAACGCGATGGCCGAGGTCACAGTCCGGAACGCCGGCGACGGGGCACCGGCGGGTGTCCGTGTGACTGTCAACGGGATCGAGATGTCAGAGACAACGCGGTATCTCGGCGAGACGACTGTCCCCGTCGGTGTCTTCGGCGGCGACGCCGAGGAACTCACGTACGAGGTCGAGGTCACCTTCCCGGAACTCCCGCTTCACCCGGTCACGGATCACCGCGTTGTCGTCGTGGAGTGACCCCTTCGCTTCCAGTCGAACTCTTCCCCGCTGATTGATAAGACGGAACTAAGAGCCCGTATTCGCCGTTTCTTCGAGGTATCGTGCGATCATTCCACATGTCATAGGAGCACGGGGAGTTCCAGCTGAAGCGGGGGTTTCACAGTGCGGCGACGCCCGGTTTTTATATTGCTTCGAGGCAGGATATCTTTCATGAGCAAGGAAACGATTCAGACCGACGACGCCCCGCCCGCCGCCGGGGCCTACAGCCAAGCGACGAGCGACGGCGATCTCGTCTTTACCGCCGGCCAGATCGCGTTGACCCCCGACGGCGATCCGCTCTCCGGAGAACCGATCGCGGTCCAGACTGAACGGGCACTCGACAACCTCGCCGCCGTCTTAGAAGCGGCCGGCACGGATCTTGAGCACGTCCTCAAGACCACCGTCTACCTCGCCGATATCGACGACTTCGAAGCGATGAACGAGGTGTACGCCGGCTACTTCGACGCCGATCCGCCGGCCCGATCGGCGGTACAGGCTGGCGCGCTGCCGCTCGGGATGGCCGTCGAGATTGAGGCGGTCGCGACACGACCGTGAGACGGCGGGGGACCGATATACTCCAATGCCGCTCGTGACACCGCGCTGTCGCTCGGCGCTACTTTGGGGCCTCGTCGGTGCGCTCTCGTTTCTCGTCGCCCATGGGGCGTACCTTCTCCTCGGCGGGGCATTCCTCGGCGTCGCCCCGATAGCCGCCGTGACCCTCGTGGTCTTTTTCGGGGCGGCCACTAGCAGCGACTATGTCGAACGGCGTCTTAGTGTCGCAGAGCAGCCGGCCGATGCGGGCGAGTGACACGCCCTCACCGAACGCGAAGCCTTTAAACCGCCGACTCCGGTACGTTCTGGTGAGCCGGGATGGCCGAGTGGTAAGGCGCACGCCTGGAAAGCGTGTTCCCTCAGGGATCCAGGGTTCAAATCCCTGTCCCGGCGCTTTTGCATCGGTTCCGCGACCAAAGCGAGCGAAACGCTACGTGTGGCATAGACAACGGCCGTGAGGAGCAACGCGTATCGCGGGGATCTGGGTCACGGAGCTCCGAGCGCAGTGAAGAGTCATGTTGAGTGTGCCCCGGACCTGTTTCATCGTTGATCCACAATCGATGATAGGCATGGAGTTGTACTATATTGAACGCGTAGAACGTATTGAAGCTAGGAGCACCAAGTAGACCGTCTTCCGGACACCTGTAAGCCAAGGGCCAGATATCGGGTAGGCTTTTATATATTAGAATGGTTTACTTAGGGTTAATATTGCCAATATTAGACGCTAAAGTCCCTCTAGCATCCGAACAGCGCCCCAAAGATTGAAACACCTATCGAAGCTATCCCTGCATCTGTGTTCCAGTACTGAAACTGGTGAGGTCGTCGATACGCTCTTCGAGGGCTTCGATTTCCTGTCGGAGGTCGTCTGATTCTGCATCGTCGCTTGCCGCCAGTCGGTCTTTCAGCCCTTGGAGACGTGATTCCTTGACATCGTCATCAACTTCGGCTTTCCGGACGTACTCGCTTTCGGAAATCTCGTAGAGATCCGACTCAGCTAGTTCAGTCACATCCAGGGCATCAGCCACCTTACTCGAATCGAGGCTCATCACGCGCTCACGTTCAATCCCAGCGTCTTCCAGTAAATCGAGCACCTCGTCCTCGTCTTTGAGCGAGCGGTTGCGGCGTGATGTTCGTTGGACCGACCCGTACTGGCCGTGGACCGGTTGGTCGTGATGCAGACGGTCAAGTAACACGTCGGCCACATCCTGCCGGAACTCGTTTGCGTTCCGCTGGACATCCGAACAGAGTGTATAAATGTTCACCAAGGCGTCCGTCTCAAGGTCACTGAGGTCGGTTACGTCATGCCGTTCCAGCGCGTCGATGAGGAGCAAGGCATCGGAGTAGACATCCAGTCCATCGGGTTCGATGCGGTCAGCCTCCCCTGAAACTGTGTCGCCGTCAACGAGTTGTGTCTCTGTCGGGCCCTCCGTTTCGACAATGACCCCGCTATCGCCGTCGATTTCGAAGCGCGGGTGTAGGCTCAGGACTGCCGGATATGGGTCGGCATCGGCCGGCAAGCGGTCAAGTTCGAACTCGCCATTCGAATCCTGTATTCGCCGGTAGAGCGTCTCGAACTGCTCGCGCTGGAGTGGATGACGCTCACCGGACTCCTCGAACGTAATGATGACACGATGCTCCTGTACGTCCGTGATTCGAAATCGGTTGTGAGAGAGTGGCGTAATGACTTCAGCCCCGTCGGAGAGGTCATCGAGTTCCTCAAGGAGCGTGTGCCAGCTGACGCTGAATGGCATAGGGAGGAGTACGACGGCTTAGGGTAAAGTGTTCAGGACACGAGTCTATAGCCCTATATGCGAGTGCGCGTGTAGTATGTGGTAGTGGACGAGTTCGTCGACTGGGTTCGGCGTCGGGACTACTATCACGACCAGATACAGTTCCAGCGGTCGGTCGCTGCCCGGCGCCCCGAAACACGGTCATGTGAGATAAATCCTGAGGTCACCGCACAGCTCGCCGACCGAGGTATCGACGAACTCTACGCACACCAAGCCGATGCCATTGAGGCAATCCGTCAGGGCCAGAACGTCGTCTTGGCGACGCCGACAGCGAGCGGCAAGAGCCTCACGTACACGGTTCCAGCCATAGAGCGGGCCCGCGACCACGATGGACGCACGCTGTATATCGGCCCACAGGTCGCACTGATCAACGATCAAGAAGCGACGCTCTCTGCGTTTGCCGCCCCGTTCGAAGATATTGCTGTCACCCAGTACACGGGCGGACTCACATCGGCCGAGCGCCAGCAGGCCCGCGATGATAACCCCTCACTCGTGTTGACGACGCCAGATATGCTCCACTGTGGCTTGCTCAGTCACGCTGAGGATCTCTGGCGGTCCTTTTTCAACTCACTTGACCTCGTGGTCGTTGACGAGGTCCACGAGTATCGCGGAGTCTTCGGCAGTCACGTCGGTCTCGTCCTTCGTCGACTCACGCGACTTTGCGAGCGGTTTGATGCGACCCCCCAGTTTGTGTGCTGTTCGGCGACAATCGGTAACCCCCGAGAGCACGCGGCGACGATTACCGGCCAACCCACCGACTCATTCGCCCTCGTTGACGAGGATACCAGTGAGACTGGGCCGACCCAGTGGCTGTTCTGGCAACCACCGAAATACGACGAGGGTGACGCCCCTGTGGGGGCCGGCCAACGTCGCTCCCACCATGGGGAAACGATGCGTCTGTTCGTCGATCTCGTCCAGCGCGGCTACCAGACGGTGGCGTTTACGCGCGCCAGACAGACTGCAGAACGCTACGCGACTATCAGCAGTGACACCCTCGCCGAGCGGGGCAAGGGCGACCTCGCAGAGAGTGTTACAGCGTACCATGCAGGTTTACGCGATGATCGGCGTGGGGCTATCGAGACGGCGTTACACACCGACGAGTGTGCCGGTGTCTGGAGTACCAGTGCACTCGAACTAGGCGTCGATATCGGGAGTCTCGACGCTGTGCTGTTGGACGGCTACCCGGGCACGCAAATGTCGACGTTCCAGCGGGCCGGCCGCGCCGGGCGTGGGACCGACCCAAGTCTCGTCGCCCTTGTCGCCAGCGAAGACCAACTCGACCAGTACGTCATCAACCACCCCGGCGAGCTGTTCGAAGGAACCCCGGAACGCGCCGTCGCTAACCCGTCGAACCCACATCTCCTTCGACTGCACGCCCACGCGGCAGCCATCGAACGACCGCTTCGAACCGCCGATGAGCGGTATTTCGGCCCGGCGTTTCCCGACATTGTCAGTACGCTCACCGACGACGGCGAACTGACTCGCCGACAGACAGCCGATGGACTCGAATGGCGACGCACGGCCAGCGGCCGGACGGTCAATCCCTACGAACGAGGGCTCCGCACGATCACCGACCGCACTGTCGTCCTCAAGGTTCGGGGCGGCCAGTCCAACGAACTCGGGGAATTGCCTCTCGACGCTGCACTTCGTGACGTTCATCCGGGCGCCATCTATCATCACCAAGGCCAGAGCTACGAGGTGCAATCCCTTGACCTCGACCGGGACGTGGCGTGGCTCGCGCCGACAGAGAGCGATCATCAGACCCGTGTCCACTTCGAGGAATCGATGACAGTCGAGGAAGACATCACCACCAAACCGTTGGCGACCCGCGAGGATGTAACCGTCCACTTCGCGGACGTGACCCGTCGAAAGCAGGTCACGGGCTTCCAGCGGCGTGACCACCGAACGGGCGAGATTATCAGCGACGAATCACTCGACTTACCCGAGACGACGCTGTCGACCCGTGCGCTGTACCTGACACTCCCGCCGGGCCTCGAAGGACTCATGCAGACGATGTCCGGCTCCTTCGAGGGTGGTCTTCACGCGGTCCAGCACGCCCTCGTTGCTACGTTCCCACTCGTGATTCTCTGTGACCGCCGTGACGTTGGCAGTGTCTCGACGACGGACCATCCACAGACGGAGACGAGTGTGCTGTTCATCTACGACGGCTACCACGGTGGCGTCGGGCTGGCCCGGAACGGATACGATCAGATTGAGGACCTCCTCCAGCACACGTGGGGATTGCTCGCCGACTGTGGCTGTGCGGACGGCTGTCCGGCCTGTATCCAGTCACCCCACTGTGGCCGGGCGAACGAACCGTTGGATAAACGCCTCGCGGTAACACTCACGATGGCGCTTGCCGACCCGAACCGGCAGGGCGATACTGTCGAACCGAACTCAGATTAGCCCCGCCCGCGAACGAGGGAACATGAACGTCGACGAGGAAACCATCCGAAATCGGAGCACGGACGCCGTGTTCGGTCGGGGTGAAACGTATCGCAAGGAGGGACGCATTCAACAGCTTGACCGGTTCGACGACCTCGTGACCGCGGCAGTCAGCGGGTCAAAACTGTACGACGTGACGATCGAGTTCGGTGGGCGGAGTCTGGATACGAACTGCACCTGTCCGTACGACGGGAGCGGCGACTGCAAACACGTCGTCGCAGTGTTGCTGGATATCGCTGCTGGGCCGCCGGCAGACGAGAGCGAGCGCGTTGAGGCCGTTCTCGACGATGTGTCGGCCGACGATTTGCGTGGCTTTGTCCGTGATGCACTCGCCGAACACGCGGAGTTGCGCGAACAGTTTCTCGCACAGTTCGGCGAGGACCATAAGTCAGTCGAGGAGTACCGTGAGGAAATCGCCCAACTGTTCGAACAGCACGCTGACCCCGGCGTGTACGACGCGATTGACTTCTCTCGGTTTTTCGAGATTGCTGAACAGTACCGTAATCGAGACCGGTATCTGGCCGCGGCGACAGTCTATCGGGCCGTTTTCGAAGAAGTCGATGAGAAGTACAAGTGGGTCAACGGGGCATACGACCACTACGCCAAAACCATCCAGAAAGCTATCGACGGCTACGCCGACTGCATCCTTGCGACTGACCCAACTCCGGAGGAATTCGACACGTATGCTGGTGTGCTGGAAGCGCGGACAACGACAGATCTGGTACTCAACAGCGAACAGTTCTGGCGTGCAATCGATGACCTTGAGGAGCGATACGATGAGTGAGCCAACAGACCGGTTCGTCATCGAAATTGGGAGCGGAACAGTGGTACATATCATCGATATGGATGCCGATCAAGACGGGAGCAACTCTCGCTTTTCGTTCGGTATCGGTGGTCCTGGGGAGATGATGTGTAGTCACGGTAACCGGCATCCGCGCCCGCAGCACGTCCCAGTATCGGAGTTTCTTGCCCACCACGATATCGATAAAGATGGCTTTGACGGGGATGCACCGGACGAGATTTGCTCGTATTGCTGGTCGAACACGCGGGAGGCAGTCGGGAACGAACAGAACGAAGCTGACGACGATATATCCGAGCAGATTGGCACTGTCGGCTATCGACTCCGATGGAAGCAGAAAGGCCGCGCGCGAGACGAGTGGTACGATATCGTTGTCAAGCCGAAGACGACAGTGGCAGAGCTGGACAGACTCGTCTGTCGGTTCACAACACTCGATGATTTCCACCTCCGGATGTACGGACTCGAAGACGAGTATCTGGAGTCCAGTCTCAACGTGCTTCCCGACCACCAGTACGAGGAAGCAGGCGACCGGTCGTACACCAGAGCAAGTGAGATGACGATTGCAGATGTCGCAGAGCGTGCGACACTCTGGGATGGCGACAGACTCAGTTTGGTCTATGATTTCGGCACGCCGTCGCACTACTACTGTATCGTGAAAGAGGTCTACGAGCCTGCGGAGATCGATGAATTTCTTGAGACCGATAACGTGATCACGTCGACTGATACGGCCGCAATTGTCAGGGAGAAGCGACCATGACGGAGGAAACGGATGAAGAGCGAAGCAAACGTATCCGGAGGGAGATACTCACCGACGCCTACAACGCGGATGAGATGGCTATCAGTTGGTGCTACCATCTCGAACGTGAGATGTCTTTCCCATTCCAAGCCCGCTGTATCGAGGAACGAACGATCTCGCCACTGCGAGAGGAGGAAGAAGTACCGGTCGTTGGAATGACCGATAAAGTAGTCAGCAACCGGGAGATGTTCGTCCTCGTGGAGTGGATGGACCGGGAGTTTGGCGTGCCACTGTCACAGCTCGAAGTACTCGACGTTGACAGCGATACCAGACAAGCGGTTGACGACTGGCACTACTGGAACGGCAACAGTGGTCGGTTGGGCTAGACATACAGGGTGTCTCACAAGGTATTGACCGGCACCTACTCTGTCTCGTTCAACTCATCCATCGCTCCGTAGAGTTCGGTCACGAACTGTAGTACCTGCTCCTCGTCTTCGATATCGTAGCCTCGGTACGCAATCACGTCGTTGACGGCTGCTTCTTTCGGACTATCAGGAGAGGTCTCGGTAATGATTTTCCACCCTTCGTCCTCGTCGTAGACCAGTGCGGAGACTGTCTCCCCTGAGGTGATCAACAAGTCATACACACGGGGCTTGTTGTCCCCCTCATCTTGGATACTCTGGGGTGTAGCAGGAAAGACGAAGCCGATAGCATTTGACTGATTGAGCGATTCTACCTCGGGATAGGAGAGTGGCCGGTCAGGGAGGCCTTTGACCATATGAGGTGTCTCTCGTTCGGGACTGTGATAGTTCTGGGTTGGCTCATCCACGAGTTGGCTTGTCCTCATCTTCCTCAGGGGCGAAGTGGTCCAATTCCATCGGAGCCCTCGTCTCGACCTCAGGAATTGGCCCATCATTCGGTAGGTTCATCTCTCGGACATGCTCCTCTAGCTTGTCGACACTCTCGACAGTCCGCACGTCGAGTCGCTCCCAGCCGTTTCCGTATTCCCTGACAATGAACTCGTAGTCGGGTAGTTCCTGATAGTTGCTGACACGACGATCGCCCGTTACTGGTTGGAGGTCAGCGTCTGGAACACACTCGACGAAAACGGCGGCATACGTCGGGAGTGTCTGGTTGTAGACATCGCTCATGTCGTGTGGCTTGTCCTCGGAGGCGAGGAAGTTGTTGTAGAGGTCCCGCTTCAGTACCTCAAACCCATTTTCTGGCGATGTACGGGCAGACAGACTTCCGTTGGGCTTGCCGTTGTGCTTGTATTCGACCTTCCAGCCGTCAACGCCAGTCTTCAGGACGTGGTGTTCGTGTAGGTCGTAGGTGAGGACGAAATAGTCGCCTCGCTTTTGACTGTACCGCCAGCCGTTGGGCCACTCGTCGTTTGATGGGAGGTCTACCATAGGTATTACTCCTCACCCAGGGATGCAAGTTCCTCGGGATTGGCCTCAATCGCTTCCTCGGGAAGGCCGTAGAGTTTTATTATAGCTCGTTTCAGTGCCTCTTTGCGGTCTAACCCGTCATATCCACGGTACTCAAGAAGCTGATCATGCACGAGTTCGTAAGCATCGTCGTTCTCGTCAGTTTCTTTGGCGATGAGGGTCCAGCCATGCTCTTCGTCAGTGTAGGCGAGAGCAGCGACAGTCTCATCTATGAAGATCAGCAGGTCATGTATCCGCTGCGTGCCTTCCTCATCTTCTTGAACGCTCTCAGGAGACCCTGGAGCGACCAGATCAATGGGCCCTTCTTCAGTAAGTGTGTCAGCTTCTGGCTCGTAGAGCGGTCGGTTTGGGAGACTTGAAATCATGGAGTTGCGGGCTTGAACACACTCTCGGCTAATCAATGCTACTACGGTTCAACTGACGCTGGTGTGTCTCGGCATTGGTAGATAGGGCTGTGCAAGATGGATAGCGCGTATCTCGCACGGATTCCACTACCAGAAAACGGCACCCCGAATCGGTCAGTACCGAGTGAATACTGCGCGATCGGATGGTCGGCAGTCCCTTTCCCGATTTCAGGCACGAAATCGACTTGCTCAACGTCGTGCCGATAGTTCTCAAGCCGATGAAACACCTCGTGATCGACGTTCTCGTCGAGGATGCGTCGATACGCGATCGCTCAGATATCGGGTGGCGTGAGTGACGACCGCTCTCTGGCTTCGCCAGCGGCTCGCTCGTGGCGCCTCTCGACCCGTCGCATCTCCTCGGGATTGTTGTGATAGAACGCCAGCGCCTCGTAGATATCCGCGGTATCCAAGTTGTATCGCTCGGCGACTCGGTCAGGAGCGAGTCCGCGCTGTTCGACGCGTACGTGTACATCTCGGACAGTGATGCGGCTCCCCTCTATGTGGGGCTCCCCGTGAATCTCCGAATCCTCGGCAGAGTCGATTCGATACTGCTGGGTCGCCATTGAGTACAGATAGGCTCCCTTAGGTGTTGAAACCTCGCCGAAGCGAGCGTACGCCGCTCTTCTGATTCCGACTTCGAGTGGGGATTGCCAGTCAGACCCGAAAGCACCGCAGTAAATCGGCCGTGACTGTGTCTGTGACACGCTTCGTGCGCTTAACTTTGGTCTGTCTCGGGGTTCGATGCGTACGCCTCGGCCAGTTCGACCACGTCGTAGAC
>NZ_JBKEGK010000038.1:0-16424 GCF_046710025.1 Natronomonas sp.
AGGTGTTCGAAGTCGTCCCGCGTCTCGACTCGGTCGGCCCGGTAGTCGGCGTCCTCGGGTGGGAGCGGGGTATCCGGGTCCGGAACTCCGTTGTCCTCGATTTCGACGACTTCCATCTCGTCGACATTGACGAACGCAAACAGCCCCTCGATGGGGCGTGCACGGCCGTTATCGTTCGGGCTCGACCGGATCCATGAGATCGCCCGGCAGATCCGTTCGCCCTCGTGTCCCTCGGGCTCGAACCCGCTTGCGGCCCACGGATCGACCATGACGAGGTCGAAGTCCTCAACCCCGCGCTTTTTTGCGGCCTCCCGCCACTCAGGGTCGTTCTTGACCGCTTCCTGTGCCCCTTCTATTTCCTCGGGTAACAACCCCGGTTCGACGTCGGGAATATGCTCACACGTCTTGAGTTCTTCCTCGGTCAGCGAAACCGTCGCCTCGTACGTCTCGCGGTCCTTTCGCGCGACGATATCCACCTCCCGATCGAACGGATCGCCGGGCTCGAAGGCCTTGGTGGCGGATTTCGGTGGCTCATTCAACATCACATTGTGATACTGTACGCCACTACCGAGTTCCGACTCCGCCTCGAAGATGTCGACGGCCGTTTCGATTTCCTCGGCGGTAAGCTGCTCAAGCGGGTGGTCAACTACCGGAGTCTGTTTCTGCTTACTCATGGTTTTCCCGGCTCGATTCACGAACTTCGTCGGGTGAACGAGCCGATAGTTATGTGTTTGATCGGTCGGATATTGTGAGTTATTTACAACCGATCCGTAGTAGTCCGACTCCCGGATACAAACAAGATGGCATACGGAAGTACCGTCGAGCACTCATCTTTGTGATCACCGACATCGAATTGTCCACCCCGTATCGCCCACCCGAACGCCCCGGCGAAACCGCTATGCGGCGATGTCGTATAAAAACAAACTGAAATCAACCCCTATATCGGATAGCTGTTCAAGCGCCACCCACTTTCCGGACGAGACGCGCAAATGACTCACTTCGAGAACGGCCGGCGAGGGCGATCGCTACACTGCGTCGATCCCCTCGGCCCCTGTCCGGATCTGCCGGGCAGACTCGACCGGCAAAACGAACACCTTTCCGTCGCCCGGCTCCCCAGTGTATGCCGAATCGGCGATGGCGTCGACAACGTCGTCGGCAGGGATGTCGGCAACGACGCACTCGAGTTTGACTTTCTGGTGGAGGTCGACGCTGTACTCCTCGCCGCGCCACTGACCAGTTTTCGTCGGCTGCGATCCGCGACCGGAGACGTTTGAGACGGTCAACGACGGCGCACCGGCCTCCGAGAGGCCCTGCTTGACCGCCGAGAGCTTGTCAGGGCGGATGTACGCGACGATCATCTCTATGTCAGTCATCGTCGCTCTCCCCACTTCCATCGGCGACGGGCGTTCCACTCGGCCGGGAGGATCGCCTGTCGGTATCTTCGATCACACTGCCGCCGAACTCGGGGTACGTTTCGATGCCGTGTTCGGCAGCGTCCAACCCCTCGAGTTCCTCCTCGCGATCGACTCTGGCCCACCCGAGGGCGTTCAAGACGCTATAAATCGCGAGCGTGGCGCCGGCCGCCCAGACGGCCAAGACGACGACGCCGGCGACCTGGATCCCGAGTTGTGTGATCGAGAACGCCGACGTGGTGTTGACAAACGGATACGCAAGAGCACTGAGGAGGCCGGCAGACCCATGTACCGGAAACACGGCACACACGTCGTCGATCCCGACCCGCTCGAGCAAATCGAACACCAACACGACCTGCACCCCGGCAACGAAGCCAACCACGAGCGTCCCGCGCCAACTCGCGACTGCAGCGATGCTACAGACGCTGACAAGCCCAGCGAGAAGCCCGTTAGCGGTCATCAGTGGATCGACCTTGTTCTGCCTGATGTAGCCGACGAGCGCGGCACCGATGCTGCCGGCACCCATCACCAGCGCGGTGTTGATCGCAACGCGGCCGGCGTAAGCGTAATCAGCGAGCGCCAGCTCACCGGCCTCGTTGACTTCGAAGACACTGACGGCTGTTCCAACATTGAACCCGTACCAGCCGAACGCGAGAATGAGCGTTCCCAACACCGCGTACGGAAGTGAGTGGCCGGGAATGACGTTCGAGCTACCGTCGTCGTCGAACCGTCCGACCCGAGGGCCGATGACGGCGGCGGCGACAAGCCCACAGACGCCGCCGACCATGTGGACGATCGCGCCGCCGGCGAAATCAGCGAACCCGAGTTGTGAGAGGAATCCGCCGCCCCAGGTTAACCCCGTCGCGACGGGGTATATCACAGCGCCGACGAAGACGGTGAATACGAGGTATCCACCGAGTTGCGCTCGCTCGGCGACAGCTCCGGAAACGATCGACGCGGCAACCATCGAGAAGGCCGCGCCGAACAACAGACTCGCCCAACCGGTCGATCCGGCGCTGAGATGCGCGAGGACACCTGAAATCTCGCTACCGCTGGTGAGCGCGGCAATCGCGACTGAGACGCCTGCACCGACAATAAAGTACGCGATCACCCCGATACCCCACGTAAGCACGTTCTTTGTCAGCTGGTTTGCGACGTTTTTCGAGCGGACCTGGCCCGACTCGAGCATCCCGAATCCGGCGTGCATGAAGAACACGAGAAACGTCGCGACAAAAACCCACACGAGATTGACGCCCTCGGCGATTACCCCAGGCTCCGCCTGTAATGCGAGGTCGATCATCGCTGTACCTCAAGTGTGGGTAGTCGACGACGTGATATCCGATTTGGCCGCGGTTCAGTGTACTCCACTCCGCTTAGTTCGGCTTCCGTTGTAGCGGCGGGAGCCCCCGGTTGACCCTGACCTATGGGTTCTCTCATCGAACTCGACATTCCATCACGCTCGTATCTTTTTTCTTCGCTTCGTCGGCTCATTTTGGTATCTGTGCGCACACAGATGGACGAGTGTATGTTATGAGCTGGCCACAACTGTGGGGTAGTAAACTGTGTAACAGATACTTATTACCTTAAATAGTGAACAAACACTAGGTAACATAGAAAAATATGATGTTTATATGCTAATACGCCGAAGATAATAGAAGGTCTTTTTATCTGCGAAATAATTGGTAACGTATGGCAAGCGAACCCCGTATGTACCTCAAAGAGGTCGGACTGTCGAAGTATGAATCGTGTGCGTATACGTGCCTGCTTCGGCAGGGTGTCTCGACCGCACAGGAGGTTTCCGACGGGGCTGACGTCCCACAGCCGCGGGTGTACGACGCCCTCGATGCCTTGGCCGACAAGGGATTCGTCGACATCCAGCCGGGGCGACCAAAAAAATTCGGCCCGGTTGCCCCCGACGACGCGTTCGAACGCTTTCGAGAATTCAAACGGCGTCAGTACGACTCGGAACTCGCCGAAATCAAGCGCATCGGCGAACAGTTCGTCGACAGCGTCGCGGACGCCCCGGACCCAGGGGCGCAGTCGGAAATCTGTTGGACGTATTCCGACCGCCATCACATCCTCGAAAAACTCGCAGAGCTCACCGGCGCGGCTAATTCGGAGATTCGAATGATCACGACGCCGTTAAGCTTCGAACACATCCTCAACCACCACGTCGAAGCACTGAGCCGGCGGGCCGAGGCCGGGGTCACGATCCAAGCCATCGTCTCCGACGACGGTACCATCCCGCCAGCGATCTACGACCGTGCCAGCGACCTAATGCGGATTCGACGTGTCAATAACGTTGAAGGGCGGATATATCTCTACGACAACTCCCACGTTCTCGTCGCGTTCGCCGCCGACAACGACGATGGGTACGTCGGCATTTCGACCACGAGCGACACGCTGTACAAGACGAAATCACAGCTCTTCGAGTTGCTTTGGGCGGACGGCCGGCCACCTGACCGCGATGCGACGACCGCCGCGAGCACGGGTGGGGGCGGACGCGATATCTGAGCATACGCGGCCGTCGCGGATTCACCCCGGCCAGCGATGCACACCGAGCGCGTCCGACTACTTAAACCGGAACGTCTCGAGGTTCTTCGGCGCGAACGTCCGCATATTGAAGTCGTGATACAGCGCCGAGGAGAGGTCCTGTACAGAGGATTCGTCGCCGTGGACGCAGAGGACCTTCTCCGGGCGGGGGTTCATTGTCCGGACGAAGTTCATGAGACCCTGGCGGTCGGCGTGCCCCGAGAATCCGTCGACCGTTTTAATGTTCAGGTTCAGTGTGAGCGTCCCACGGCTGTTCGAGCGATCGTTCATCGGAATCTCGTCCCAGCCGTTCTGGATGCGTCGGCCGAGCGTTCCCTGGGCCTGATAGCCGACGAAGACGAGCGAGGAGTCGGACTCGGCACCGATATGGGTGAGCCACGACATGATCGGGCCACCCTCGATCATCCCCGACGTCGAGAGGACGATACAGGGGCCGCCGTCGGCAACCTCTTGACGTTCGTCCTCGCCGCCGTCGATATGGTTGAACTGGTCGGCGAGGAACGGGTTTTCGTCGTCGTGGAAGATCCGGTCGCGAAGGTCGTCCCGGAGGTACTCCGGATAGGTGGTGTGGATCGCCGTCGCTTCCCAGATCATCCCGTCGAGGTGGACCGGGACCTCCGGGATCTCGCCCTTCCGCATCGCCTCTTCGAGGACGAGCATGATCTCTTGGGAGCGGCCGACGGCGAAGGCGGGGATAAGGACCTTGCCACCCTCGGTCGTCGTCTCGCGGATCACCTCCTTGAGTTTCTCTTCGGAGTCGGCCTGATCGGTCTGATAATCGTTTCGCCCGCCGTATGTCGACTCCATCACGAGCGTTTCGACGCGCGGGAAGTCGTTGACAGCACCGTTGAACAGGCGGGTATCGTCGTAGTGGATGTCCCCGGAGAAGGCGACATTGTAGAGGCCGTCGCCGACGTGGAAATGCGACACCGCCGAGCCAAGAATGTGGCCGGCGTTGTGGAATGTAAGCTTTAGATCCGGCGCGATATCGGTCACGTCGCCGTACTCGATCGGGATGCAGTGTTTGATCGCTTCGCGAACCTGCGCGGAGTCGTACGGCGGCGTTCGACCCTCCTTGGCGGCGACATCGAGGTAATCGAGGGTCAAAAGCCCCATTAGATCCCGAGTTGGCTCCGTACAGTATATCGGACCGTCGTAACCGTATTTGAACAGAAGTGGTACCAACGCCGAGTGATCGAGGTGGGCGTGTGTCAACACGACCGCGTCGATGTTCGAGGCGCCCGCGCCGAGCGCCTCCGGCACCTGCAGATACGGGACCTCGCCCTTCGCGCCGGGCTTGTCACCGCAGTCGATGAGCACGCGCGTCTCGGGCGTGTTGAGAATGAACGCGGCACGACCGACCTCCCGGCAGCACCCGAGCGTCGTGATCCGGACCCACTCGTCGTCGGACATCTCCTCGCGGTGGATCTGGCGGCCGATCCGTTCGAGGATGTCGCGGCGCTCCTCGCGTTCCTGTTTGAGGAAGTTTCGGACGTTCGAGACCGTCGAGGACTCGATCGGCGGCGTCCGGACGACCTCGGGGGTCCAGCCAACCTTCTGGGTGATCTCTCTGAGCGTCGACCCGTGGCGGCCGATGACCATCCCCGGTTTTTGAGCCTCGATGACGACTTCGCCGGTATCGGCGTGGAAGTCGAGATCCGAAACACCGGCCTCGTCGGGGATCACGTCGAGAATCCGCTCGCGGGCCTCGGCGGGCCGCGCGAGGACGTTCGGATCCGGCCGGACCGTGATCCGCTTTCGGAGCTTCGAGGCGAGTCGCCGGATCAGATCGCCGTCGCTCGCGAACTTTTTTGGATCGCGAGTGTAGACGACCAACTCGGGCCCCTCGTACTTTACGTCGGACACGGAGATGTCGTTCGGCACTTCGCTCACGATCGTCGCCTTGATATCGTCGAGTTTCCGCTCTACTGCACTCATGCGTTAGAAATTCCTTGAATCGGGCTCCGGCCGCTCGCCGCGTCTCGCTCGTCGGTCGCAGACAGGTTCGCCGACTGCATACGTGTGGAGTGTCATTTGGATATCGATTGAGTCGGATCGGCGGTGGCTGTCGTCGGACAACGGCCGCGGGAGGTACCGGAAAACCCGCTCGTACCCGATGCTAACCCACTACTAATATAAAACCCTTCGCAAAGGACCGTATGAAGATCACGCCGGCGACCGTCGCCGAGGAGCACGAACGGCTCAGCGCCCGCGATTCGATCCCCGAACTGGTAAATGAAACCCGCGATCGGTTGGGGCCGTTGTTCGGCGTCGAGGTCGCCCACGTCACGGTCGAACAGTACCGAGCGGAGGTCGATTCGGTGTTCGCCGACGGCGACCGCGCGGTCAACGTCGCCGCCTTGTGCGGGTTGCTTCGCGACCTCGATTGCCCGGGCGATTACCCCGGCTTCGTCGTCGACGAGTTCCTCGGTCGGAAACTCGCCGCCACGATCGCCGGCGGGGAGCCGTTCGCCCTGCTCGCGGAGGCGACGTTTCACTTCGCCGACGTCCACACCCACGGCGGCCCCGACGACCCGGCCGGGGCTGACGACCTTGACGCCGCCCTCGCAGCGGGGTTTCAGACCCGCCTGCCCGGATGGGAGTGGACCGAGGGGGCGAGCCCGTTCGACCCGGAGCAGTGAGATCGATCGTATAAATACCCACACAACTATGGCCGAGAATGGAGAGGCATCGACGCCGTATCTTGTCGTATGGCAACGGTCGAAATGCACCTCAGTCGCCTCCGAACTGATCGGGAACGATGGCTGCTCTCGGCCTCCCGCATCGCTCTTATAATCCTCGTCGGGTGGTTCCTGCTTGCGCGATGGGCGAACATCTCCCTCGACATGCGGACCCAGGCGGGAATCTACCTCTTTGGGATGGTCGCGTTGAACCTCCCGTACGGGGGATACGAGCACATGTCCAATCTTAAAAACCGGGGGCTTCCCTTCGGCGCCCGATATATCGTGGTGTACCTGGCGATGGTCGCCGGGTTCGTCGCGTTGTTTTTTTACTCGCCAGTCGCCGGCCTCGCCCTTGCGATCTCCGTCGCCGTCGCGAAGGGCGGTCACGGCGGCCTCCGAGTGCTCGACACGCTCGTCGGGACCGATCACCTCCGGACAACGCCCCAGCGCGCGCTGGCAGCGTTCGTCCGCGGCGGGGCCGTGATGATCGTCCCGATTTACGCGTGGCCCGGCGACTTCGCGGCGTTCAGCACGTTCATGATCGACATCTTCCAGCCCGGCGCGTTCGAGGCCGTCGCGCCGTATTACGGTGATCTCAAGATCACTTTGGGCGCTGTCTTCGCTGCCGCCGTCGTCACCCACCTCGGCCTTGGCTTCCACCGGCGGGACGGGCTCACGACGTGGGCCGTCGACGGCGCCGAGACGACGCTTTTGATCGCGTACTTCGTCGTCGTGCCCGTCGTCGCCGCTGTCGGACTGTACTTTCCGCTTTGGTACTCGCTGCGACAGAGCGCCCGCGCCGAGGCAGTCCGCTCGGCTCTGCCCGATCCCGATCCCGAATCGATCCCCTCGCCCCACCGGGTGATCGTCGCCTTCATCGTCGGCGCCATCGCCACGTTCGGGCTTGCGGCTCTGATCGCGACGCTCGCGCCGAACCCGATGTCGGGCGGAACGCTTCCGGTGAGCGGCGTCGCCTTCTTCAGCGTCTTCATCAGTATCATCGCCCTCCCCCACGTCGTCGTCGGGGGTTGGATGGACACCGACCGCGGCATCTGGTACACCCCTTGATATGATGGAATCGACCCACGCCACCGACTCGACGCACCGCTCGGAGGAGCGACCGCTCGAGGGACGCGACGTTACGGTCGTTGGCGGCGGTTTCGGCGGTCTGTCGGCCGCCTGCTATCTCGCCGCCGACGGCGCCGACGTGACCGTCCTCGAGAGACACGAGAATCTCGGTGGCGTCGCCGGCCGGATCGAGACCGACGGCTTCCGGATCGATACCGGGCCATCGTGGTATCTCATGCCCGATACGTTCGAGCGGTTTTTCGGGCACTTCGGCCGCGACCCCGAGGCGTACTACGACCTTACCCGACTCGATCCGCATTACCGCGTCTTCTGGAAGGACGGCGACCGTGTCGACGTGCCGGACGACCCCGAAGCGGTCGCGGACCTCTTCGACGCCTACGAGCCGGGGGGCGGCGAGGCGTTCCGTTCGTATCTCGAGGGGGCCGAACACGCCTACGAGGTCGGCATCGAGGAGTTCGTCTACCGGGATCGCTCCCGGCTGCGGGACTGTCTCGATCCCCGGCTGCTCCGAGCCGCCCGTGGCGTGACGCTCTTGGATTCGATGAACGAGTACGTGGGCGAGCGCTTCGAGAACCCCAAGCTCAAGCAACTCCTGCAGTACACGCTGGTCTTCCTCGGCGGTGCGCCTCACAACACGCCGGCGATCTACACGCTCATGTCCCACGTCGATTACAACCTCGGCGTGTACCACCCGACGGGCGGCATCGCGTCGGTCATCGACGGGATCGCGGACCTCGCCACCGAACTCGGCGTCGAGATCGAAACCGGTCGTGAGGTGACCGCACTCGACCCCGGGGGCGAGGGATTCGGCGTGCGGACGGCCGCCGGGAGCGGGCGCGCCGACGCGGTCGTCGCGAACGCGAACCCCTACCACGTCGAGCGCGACCTTCTTCCCGCGGATCGAACGGAGTACGGCACCGACTACTGGAGTGACCGGACGTACGCCCCCTCGGCGTTCCTCCTGTATCTCGGCGTCGAAGGCGACGCGGAACCGCTCGAACACCACACGCTCGTGTTGCCGACCGACTGGGACGCCCACTTCGAGGCGATCTTCGACGACCCTGCGTGGCCCGAGGACCCCGCCTATTATGTCAACGTCCCATCGCGAACCGATCCGACGATGGCTCCCGACGACCACGAGGCGGTCGTCGTGCTCGTCCCCATCGCCGCCGGACTCGACGACGACGATCAAACCCGCGAGCGGTTCCGCGAGCAGGTCCTCGACGACCTCGAAACCCACACCGGCGCCGATCTCCGCGACCGGATCGTTCTTGAGCGGACCGCCTGCGTCTCGGAGTTCGGCGAGCGCTTCGGCGCGCCACGGGGGACGGCGCTCGGCCTCGCGCACACCCTCCGGCAGACCGGGCCGTTCCGCCCGTCGATCCGGTCGTCAGCCGCCGGGTCGCTGTACTACACCGGCTCCTACACCTCGCCGGGGATCGGCGTCCCGATGTGTCTCGTCAGCGGCGAGCACACCGCCGCCGCGGTTCGGGAGGCGGAGACGCAGGGCACCGTTTCGGCCCTTCTCGACCGTCGGTAGCGACGGTTATCCGAGTTGGTCGCCGACAATCGCGTCGGCGCGTTCGAGAAACTCGGGCTCGGCGCCGGCCGGGATCGTCGCACCCGCGGCGATGTCGTGGCCGCCGCCGTCGCCGCCGACCGCGCGGGCGGCCTCACCCATCGCGGCGGACAGATCGAGGCCCGTTCCGACGAGTGGCCCCGTCCCGCGGGCGGAGACCTTCGTCTCGTCGTCGCTCTTCTTCGCGAACGCGACGATGGGCACGTCGCGGGAGACGCCATCGGCACCCATCGACATCCCCGCGATGATGCCGACGATCGTCTCGCGGATCTCGCTCCCGGCGTTGAACCACTGGAGGTTGTCCTCGTGGGTGACCCCGTGCTTCTCCACCCATTCGATCCCCGCCGAGAGGTTCCGGCGGTGGTTCGCAAGCAGCTTCTTCGCCCGTTCGAAGGCCCCATCTCGATCGCCGAGACAGACCGCGAGGCCGACATCGGCGCGCTCGTATCTCGCCGTCGCGTTCAGAAGCGTCGAGAACTCGCTCGCATCCCGGAGTTCGGTGCCGACAGATTCCTCCGAGAGGACATAGCTCGTCCCGACCAGCCGATCGATCTTGAACGCCGGCACGCCGCGGGAGACGGCGTGTCTGACCAGCGCGCTCGCGAGCGTCCGCTTTTCGTCCTCGGAGAGATCGACCCAGCGCCGCCACTCGCTGTCAGCCCGACAGGACACGTCGACCCCGTCGAGAAACGAGACGACCCCGCGTTCGTCGTTGGTGATCCCCGGAATCCGGATGTCCGAAGCGTACTCGAGCAGTTTCGGCAGGGGGCGGGTCTGCTTGCCGTAGATCGCGAGGTCCTTTTGCTCCTGTAGGACGCCCGCCTCGACGCCATCATCGACGATAGCGGCGTTCGCGCCGTGTAACGCGCCTTGTGAGGCCTGCATGTCGCCGACGGCACCGACGACCGCGAGCGCCGCGAGGTCGCGGTTGTCGAGCCGTTCGTCAGCCGTCGACCGCGCCGCGAGCGCCCGAGCCAAGAGGTAACTCGCCCCCGCGCCCGACAGCTCCGAGGCCCCGTCGATCCCCTCGAGTAGCGGGTTGAGGTGAAACTCGGTGTCGGCGTCGGCTGGCTGGTGGTGGTCGGCGATCACAGGGACGAACTCGCCCGCACGCTCGTGCTCGGCGATAACGTCGAGTTGGCCACTGCCGAAGTCGGTGAAAAGCACCGTCCCGTACTCCCGGCCGGCGATGGCCGCGATCGATTCGGCGTCGAGTTGCTTCTCGAAGACCGTTTCGAACGGTATCCCAGCCCGTTCGAGCGCGGTTGCGGCGATCGCGGCGCTTGTCAGCCCGTCGGCGTCGATATGGGAAGCGAGTAGCACGCGGTCCGCGGCACACAGCCGCGCCGCACACGCGTCGGAGCGGGCCTGTAACTCGGAGACGGGGGCGTCGGCGGCAGCCATAGGGAGACGTTACCCGCTCTCCAATTTAAACCCCGGGACGGGCGTCCACCGTCTTTTTGCGCCCCGACATCGACCTGCCCGTATGAACGTCGAGTTCGGCACCGACGGCTGGCGGACGACGGTCGAGGAGTTCACCGAACCACGGATCCGGGCCGTCGGCCAGGCCGCCGCCGACTACCTGCGCTCTGAGGGCGAGGACGCGCCGGTCGCCGTCGGCTACGACCCGCGGGCGGGCTCTCGGGCGGCCGCGGAGGAACTCGCCCGCGTCCTCTGTGCCAACGGCTTCGACGTCCGCCTCGCCGGCCGGGACACCCCGACGCCGGTCGTCGCGTGGACGGTCCTCGAGCGGGGGCTCTCCGGCGCGCTGCAGGTGACCGCGAGCCACAATCCGCCGGCGTACAACGGCATCAAGTTCGTCCCCTCGGACGGCGCGCCCGCCCTGCCCAGGGTGACCGACCGGCTGGCGGCGACGCTGGCCCCACCCGAGCCGCTCGCCGAGGACCGGTGGGGCTCTGTCCGGGAGGTCGACCTCATCGAGCCATATCTCGAGCACGCGCTGTCGTTCGCCGAGCCGGATCTCGGAGGACTGACACTCGCCCACGACGCGATGCACGGCAGCGGTCGCGGCGTCACCGACGAACTCCTCGCCCGAGCTGGCGCGACCGTCACGCGACTGCGGGGCGAACGCGACCCTGACTTTGGCGGTTCATCGCCCGAACCGACGGTTGAGCACCTCACAGCGCTCGAATCTGCGGTCGTCGATGGAGACGCCGCCCTCGGCGTCGCGAACGACGGCGACTCCGACCGCCTCGCCGTTGTCACGCCCGGCCGCGGTGTCGTCGATCCGAACTGGGTGCTCGCGGCGCTGTACGACTACCGACTGGAGACCGGGGCGGGCGACGTTGTTCGAACCGTCTCGACGACCGCGCTTCTTGATCGGATCGCCGAGGCGACCGGCCACGCCGCCCACGAGACGGCCGTCGGGTTCAAGTGGGTCGGCGAGGCGATGGCCGACTCCGGGGCGCTCGTCGGCGGCGAGGAGTCGGGCGGGTTCGGGATCGGTGGGCACCTCCGCAACAAGGACGGCGTCCTCGTCGCGCTTCTCGTCGCCGCCGCCCACCTCGAAGAGCCGCTCGATGACCGGCTCGACCGGCTCCGCGCGGAATACGGCGATATCGTCCAAGACCGGCGCAGCGTCGACTGTCCCGACGACCGGAAGGCGACCGTCATTGGGGAACTCGACGCGGACCTCCCGGAATCGGTCGCCGGCAGCGAAATCGAACGCGTCGGCCGCACCGACGGGTTCAAACTCTTCTTGACTGATGGCTCGTGGCTGCTCGTCCGCCCGAGCGGGACCGAGCCGAAACTCCGGGTGTACGCCGAAGCGGACAGCGATACCAGAGTCGAAGAACTGCTGTCGTCCGGCGTCGCGCTACTCGAGCCGCTGGTGTGAGTTTGTTCGGTTCCTCGCGCTACCGCGAGCCCCGAACGCTACCGATTCCCATTTAACAGCGGCGGCTAATTGTCCCGACATGAGCAGGTTCGCCGAGGTCGACGACCAGTACGAACCCGGCGCGGTCGAGGAACGCGTCTTCGAGTACTGGGACGAGGTCGACGCCTACGAGAGAGCGAAACGGCATCGATCCGACGGCGAGGACTTCTTTTTCGTCGACGGCCCGCCCTACACCTCCGGGGCCGCCCACATGGGCACGACGTGGAACAAGACACTGAAAGACGCCTACATTCGCTATCTTCGGATGTGCGGCTACGACGTGACCGACCGCCCGGGCTACGACATGCACGGGCTGCCTATCGAGACGAAAGTCGAAGAGAAACTCGGCTTCGAGAATAAAAAGGATATCGAGGCATTCGGCGAGGAGAACTTCATCGGCGAGTGCAAATCTTTCGCCGAGGAGCAACTCGAGGGACTTCAGAGCGACTTCAAGTCATTTGGCGTCTGGATGGACTGGGACGACCCCTACAAGACGGTCGATCCCGAGTACATGGAATCCGCGTGGTGGGGTTTCTCGAAGGCCCACGATCGCGGCCTCGTCGAACAGGGCAAGCGCTCGATCAGCCAGTGTCCGCGGTGTGAAACGGCGATCGCGAACAACGAGGTCGAGTACGAACACGTCGAGGACCCCTCGATCTACGTGAAATTCCCACTGTCCGGAAGCGAGCACGACGAGGACTCGTCTCTCGTCATCTGGACGACGACGCCGTGGACGATCCCCGCGAACACGTTCGTCGCCGTCGACGCCGATGCAACGTATCAGGCGGTCGAAGCCGAGCGCGACGGCGAGACGGAGGTCCTCTACCTCGAGGAATCCTGTGTCGAGGACGTGCTCGAACACGGTGGCTACGACGGCTACGAGGTCCGCGAGAATATCCCCGGCGATGAGATGGTCGGCTGGACGTACGACCACCCCCTGCGCGAGGAGGTTCCCGACGCGCCCGACTTCGAGGGCGCACTGGCGGTGTACGACGCCGACTACGTCGAAGCCGACCGGACCGGGCTGGTCCACTCCGCCCCCGGCCACGGCGAGGTGGACTTCGAGCGCGGGCAGGAACTCGGCCTCGAGATCTTCTGCCCGGTCGGCCCCGACGGCGTCTTTGAAGACTCGGCAGGCGAGTACGCCGGGCAGTTCGTCAAGGAGGCCGACGAGGCGATCATCGCCCATCTCGACGCCAATGGGCACCTCCTCGCGAGCGAGCGCCACCACCACGACTACGGCCACTGCTGGCGTTGCGATACGCCCATCATCCAGATGGTTACCGACCAGTGGTTCATCACGGTCACCGATATCAAAGACGAGTTGCTTGCGAACATGGAGGGCAGCAAGTGGTACCCCCAAGAGGCCCGCGACAACCGGTTTCGAGACTTTATCGAGGACTCGCCGGACTGGAACGTCTCCAGGCAGCGCTACTGGGGCATTCCGATCCCGATCTGGGTACCCGATGCCGAGGCGAGCGACGGCGACGGCGACGTCGAGCACTGGGACGGTGACGTCGACAGCGCGATCGTCATAAGCACCCGTGCGGAACTCGCAGAGCGCGTCGACCAGTCGATCGATCCCGAGGCCGTCGACCTTCACAAGGACACCGTCGACGAGCTGACGATCACCGACGGGGGCGTCACGTACACCCGCGTCCCCGACGTCTTCGACGTCTGGCTGGACTCCTCTGTCGCCTCGTGGGGAACGATCGGTTACCCCGGCGACGAGGAGTCATTCGATGAACTGTGGCCGGCCGACCTGATCATGGAGGCCCACGATCAGACCCGCGGGTGGTTTTGGTCTCAACTCGGGATGGGCAGCGCCGCCCTCGATGCGGTCCCGTACAAGAACGTCCTCATGCACGGGTGGGCGCTCGCGGAGGACGGCCGCAAGATGTCCAAGTCGATCGGTAACATCGTCGCCCCACAGGAGGCGATCGAGCGCCACGGCGCCGACCCAATGCGGCTATTCCTGTTGAGCCAGAACCCACAGGGCGACGACATGCGCTTCTCGTGGGACGAGATGGGGAACCGCGAGCGCGATCTCAATATTCTCTGGAACGTCTTCCGGTTCCCGCTGCCGTACATGCGGCTTGACGGGTTCGATCCGAGCGTTGCGACGGAATCGCAACGAGGCGAAGGCGGCAGCGCCGCCGAAGCGTTAATCGACGACGCGGAACTCGAGACCGTCGACGAGTGGGTTCTCTCGCGGTTGCAGTCGGTCACCGCCCAGATGACGGCGGAGTGGGAGGTCTACCGCCAAGACAAAGCGCTCGATGCGCTACTCGAGTTCGTCGTCGAGGACGTCTCGCGGTTTTACATTCAGGTCGTCCGCGAGCGGATGTGGGAGGAAGCCGACTCGGAAAGCAAGCGCGCCGCCTACGCGACGCTGTATCACGTTCTCGTCGAGACGACGAAGCTGCTTGCGCCCTACGCGCCGTTCATCGCAGAGGAGATATACGGCACTTTGACGGGCGAGGACGCGTACGACACCGTCCACATGTGTGAGTGGCCGGAGGTCGACGAATCGTTCCGCGACCCCGAACTCGAGACGGACGTCGAGGTTGTCGCCGCGGTCGAGGAGGCGGGCTCGAACGCCCGCCAACAAGCCGAGCGGAAGCTCAGATGGCCCGTTACGCGGGTCGTCGTCGCGGCCGACGACGCCAGATCCGCCGAGGCGGTCGACCGCCACCGCGATCTCCTCCGCGACCGGCTCAACGCCCGCGAGATCGAATTGATCGATCCCAACGCCGACTGGGAGGAACTCGCCTACACCGCCCGCGCAGACATGTCGGTGCTCGGGCCGACGTTCGGCGACGAGGCCGGCGAGATAATGAACGCTATCAATGCGGTCTCGGTGAACGAGCCGACGCTCGGGACGCTTTCGGCGGCCGTCGCCGAGGAACTCGGCCGCGAGGTCGAGTTGACCGAGGAGATGATCTCGTTCAACACCGAGACCCCGGAGCGGATCGAGGGAACCGCCTTCTCGGTCGACGGCGACGACCGCGGCGTCGTTTACGTCGACACGACGCTCACCGAAGACATCGAGAGCGAGGGGTACGCCCGTGAGGTCGTCCGCCGAATCCAAGAGATGCGCAAGGAACTCGATCTCGACATCGAACGCGAGATCAGCGTCGACCTCGACGTCCGCGACGAGCGGGTGGCAGCCCTCGTCGATCGCCACCGCGACCTCGTCGCCGGCGAGGTCCGGGCCGCCGAGTTCGGGGCCGTCGGAGACGGTCACGAACGCGTCTGGGATGTCGAGGGCGTCGATATGTATATTTCGATCGAGCCCGTCAACGATCGGTGATGGGCGCCCGGCCGGTCGTCGTCTTCGCACTCGTCGTCGGCTGTCTTCTCGGCGGGGTCGTCGGCGTTTCGGGAGCGGCAGCGGAGCCGATCGAACTCGAGAACGGGCTCTCGCAATCGGGGACGGACGACCGAATCGACGTCGAGACGCGCCTGTCGATCCCCGACTCGACCGCCGAGTTAGAGATCACGATCCCGGCCGACACCGACGTCACCGCCGCCGAGGGCTTCGAACGAATCGACGACCGGACCTACGCGTGGACCGGATCGACAGCCACCCCGAGCCTCGAGTACGAGTACGACGCCACCGTCCGGGGCACACACCGCCGTCGTGAGGGTGTCACGTTCGTCGCGAACGACGAGTGGGCACTCGTCCGGACGCCGTCGGTCGGCGTCTCCTGGCGGAGCACCGACACCGACTCCGAACTCCTTCAAACCAACGCGGTCGACGGCGAGGGGATCGCGAGCACACATATGGCGTACCTCGGCCCCTACACCGAACACACAAGCTCGGCGGCTGGACAGACGTTCCGGCTTGTCGTCCCCGAGGCGGCAGACCTCCGCGAGGACCCCGATGAAATCCTCGGGGCGTTTGAAGCCGCCGCCGAGCGCCTCGTGATCGGCTCACGCCCCGACGTCTTCGCCATCGCCGCCCCCACCGCCGGCCAGACGTGGGGCCCTGCCGGCGTCCAACGCGGCCCCGGCGGCGACATGTGGGTACGAGACGCCGAACGGCTCGGGACGACGCGCAACACCTGGATCCACGAGTACGTCCACACCAGACAGCGCTACGTGCCGACCGACGCGACGCGCTGGACCGTCGAGGGGATGGCGGACTACTACGCCGCCCTCCTCGCATACGAGTCCGGCGACGTGGGCTACGCGGCGTTCCGCGATCG
>NZ_JBKEGK010000039.1:0-16402 GCF_046710025.1 Natronomonas sp.
GGCTACGACGTAACCTACGACGAGTACCTCAACGGGATGACCTACGACGAGATGGCCGGCGGCGTCGGTGGCGGGGGCGAGGAGATCCTTGGGGGCGACGACAACGCGCGGCGGTATCAGTTCTGACGTGGCTCCACGGGGCGCGATTCTGGCGTGGCAACACAGGTCGCGAGCGCGAACCACGGTGACGGAGTTAGCATAAGTTCATCCGGAACAGGGTTATACATAAAGCGGCAGCGAGAACGAGCAGCCCATGGACACCGGTTTATACATTATCCAGCTATAATAACGGTAACTCGCCCCGGCACAATATATAAATACCGCAGTTCCAGACACGTACACCCACCGCGCGCACCGTATTGGTGAAGCGGCTGTTCCGATCGCCTGTGTTGGCAGCCGCGAAGCGGCGTCGGTGGTCCCAGTCTTTGAGACACGGCCGGCGGTTGATAACCGATCAGTGATAACCATCAGAAGATCCCCGGTACCTATGACAGAAACGAGACAGCGAGTCCGATCCCACGTCGAAGCAAACCCGGGCGTCCACTTCAACGCGGTCAGTCGCGCGTTGGACATCGCAACGGGCCAGACGCAATACCACGTTCGCCGCCTCCTCAATAACGACGCCCTCGATAGCCTCGAGGTGTGCGGCCGGACGCACTACTTCCCGACCGAGTACTCCGAGACCGAGCAGGCGGCGATTGCGCTGTTGCGCCGGGAGACGACGCGCGAACTCGTCGTGTTGCTGTTGGACCACGAGACCGACCGACCCGACGAGTTGGCCGAAACGGCGGACATCGCCCGGAGCACGGTTGAGTGGCATCTCTCGAACCTCATTGAGCACGACCTCGCCGAGAAGGTCCGCGACGGCCGGCGGGTCTCGGTCCGGCTCGTCGAGCCGCAGTTGCTCAGAGACCTCCTCATCGAGATCGACCCGAGCCTGCCCGATCGGCTCGTGGACCGGTTCTCGCGGCTTGTTGACTCGCTACTTGAGCAGCCGGGACAGTCGGCGTAGGGCCGACGTTGGCACCACCGACTCGCCGAAGAGGGTCGGCAAACGAGAGCAAACGGCGGTGAGCATGCAAGAACAGCGGTTTTTCAGTATCGTACCAAACGGGCTATTGGTTCGGGCCACGGAGACCTAGGTATGAACGAAACGCGGACCGACGCGGACGGGCGGACGCGGCGGTCGGTTCTGACAACGGTCGCGGCCGGCGGTGTGGGGGCGCTCGCCGGGTGTCTCGGCGGCGACCGGAGCGGGCCGGACCCCGTCGCGCTAAACGAGGGCCAGGCGTGTGATTACTGCAACATGCGGATCGAAATGCACCCGGGGCCGGTCGGGCAGTCGTTCTACGGCGACGATGCCCCTGCTTCGCTCCCCGATGACCGCGAGGACGGGGTCGCATGGTTCTGTAGTTCGACGTGTACGTACAACTACATTCTCGAAAACGAACAGCGGGGCCACGAACCAACGGTTTCGTACGGAACCGACTACTCGAGCGTCGACTACGACCTCAGATCGGACGGAGGAACAACCGTCATCAGCGCCCACCTCGGGGCCGAATCGTTCGCCGACCTCCACGGCCTCACGTTCGTCGCCAACAGCGATGTCGAGGGGGCGATGGGCAAATCACTCATCGGGTTCACAGAGGAGGGCGACGCCGAGTCGTTCGCCGACGACCACGGTGGGGAGTTGTTGACCCACGGCGACGTGACGCGGGAGGTCCTCTCGGCGCTCGGCGGGTGACTCCTCGGGGCCCATCGGATCGAGACGGATTCACACGGCCGGAATCCGGTCGATGATCCCGGTTCCGAGCAGCCAAAACATGAGTCCGGCGAGGAACAAAAACAAGAATATGAGGATGTGAATAGCCTGCTCGCGGTCGAGTCGACGCATACCGGACTCACGGGCCGCCTACAAATAATGAATGGTGCTGGCGTATGTATATACACTCCAATCGAGTATATAAACAGCGTCGAATTTTGTCTAACTACTGGCGTCTGGCGGCGGTGACGACGGCCCGAGCACCTATCGCCCGACGGCGAACGCCGCGACAGCAAGCGACCCGGCCCACCAAACGAAGAGGCCGATCGCGCTGAAAAGCGGCGAGGCCGTCCGCGGGCCGGTGCCCGCCGTCACAGCAACGGTGGTTTCGAGCACCAGCCCGCGATAGGCGCTGAGTGGGCTGATAGCGAGCGAGCCGACGAGCGAGGACTCAGCGATCAACCCCCGCGAAAGCGCGAACAGGAGGCCGATGTCGGCCCCGAACAGTAGGGCGAAAAGCGCCAAACCGGCGGCGGCGATCGCAGTCCGGGTCGTCGAGACGAGCGCCGAGATCGCAACAGCGATCGCGAGGACCACCATCGCGAAGCAGGCGGTGAGAATGATAAATCGGAGGTACAACCCCGGCGAGTCAGCCCCGGTGTGGGTGGCGTAGAAGACGGGACGGTAGGATTCGGTGACGATGATCGGAAACGTGAGAAACGACAGCGCCGCCGTGACGATGCCGACAAGCCCGATTGAGCGCCCGGCGTACACCCCGAGGACGACCTGCCAGGGCTCGATCGGGTACGTCCGCAACACGTCGAGGACGCCCCGGCGTTCGTCGTCGAGGATCGTACGATAACCGAACGCGAACGCGACGACGGGGATCAGAAGCTCCAGCGGCGTCAACAGGTCGATGATCGTCGAGACGTAGCCCACCTGGATCCCCCCGCCGAACCACGCGATCCCGAGGAGCGTGCCAACAAACCCGAACAACAGCCCGACGGACGACCACTTCAGGACCGCTGTCGAGAGTTCCCGCCGAACGACGGCAAAGAGGATCTGCGGGGCGGCCGGCATCCGTCCGGTTCCGGTCGGTTCGGCGCCGGGCGTCTCGGCGGTATCGGTACCACTGCCCCCCGGCGTCTCCGGAGATTCGGTCGGCGTACTCATGTTTCCCCCCGGACGCGGACGGTCCCGGAATCGCCCGTGATCGACGATTCGAACGCCTCCAGCAACGAATCGGTTCCGAGTTCTGCTTGGATGTTAGCGGGGGCGCCCAGCTGTGCGACAGAGCCGTCGTCGAGGAGCGCGACCCGGTCGGCCGTCCGCTCCACCAAGGAGAGATCGTGTGAGCTGAGAAGCACCGCCGTCCCGGACGCCGTGAGCTCCTCGGCGACCTCGAAGATGCGGACGCTCATACCAGGGTCGAGGCCGCTTGCGGGCTCGTCGAGGACGATCAACGGCGGGTCGCCGACGGTCGCCTGCGCGATGCCGACGAGCCGCGTCATTCCACCGGAGAGGGCCTCGACGTTCCGGTCGGCCGCTGCCCCCAGCCCGACCCGTTCGAGACGTGCCACGGCATCGGCTTCGGTCTCTCCGACGAGGGCAGCGTAGAACGCGAGCGCCTCCCGGACGGTCTGGCCGGGTCGGAACGCGGGCCGCTGCTGGAGGTAGCCGATCGGGCGCGTCGCGTCGGGACCGCGGTATCGAACCCGTCCATCGCTCGGCTCGTGGAGGCCGACGATGGCGCGTATGAGCGTCGTCTTCCCCGACCCGTTCGGGCCGATGATCGCCGTCACGTCGCCCGGATCGACGGCGAATGAGATGTCGTCCAGCACGGTCACCCGGCCGTAGGAATGCTCTAACTCCTCGATCGTCAGTATCGGTGTCGTTCGGTCCTGTTCGGTCATCGTAGAGAGTCTCGCTCAATCATCGTCCGGAGTATCGTTCGGTCGTCGTATTCGGGGCGCTCGGTCGGTCGTCGTACTGTCGGTCGCCGCGTCATGTCTCCGCGGGTGTGTCGCCGCCGGAGCGACAGATCGGTTCGATGTCAGTTCGCCCGGTCCGTTCGAACCACTCGGCGTGGACCGGCGCACAGCGCGGCGCGGTGTCGATCACCTCGTCGGCCCGCATCCCGGGAATCGCCCCCTGGAACCCGGCGAGCGCGGACAGCGCCGGCGCCTGCGCGAGCGCTCCGGTTCCGTCGACGCGGTGGAGCCGCCCGTCGATCGGATCGGTCGGCGTGTATGGGCGCTGGACGACGGTCCCGTCGGTGGTGCCGATTGCGCCCTCCCAGTAGTTGCCCTCGCCGTCGTAGCTCCAGACGCGGAGCCGACCGCTGGAGACGGCGACGTGGCGCTCGTTGCCGACGAAGTCGTTGTGCGTGACCCGGTTCGTCGGGAGCAACGCCCACGTCTCGACGCCGTCGCGGTTGTCAGCGATGATGTTCCGCTCGACGATGGAGGCGGTCGCCTCGATCCGCAGGCCGAGGTCGTTTCCGGTGAGCACGTTCTCCGCGACGTAGCTGTTTGTCCCGCCGACGCTGATTCCCGTCTCCGCGTCGCGTATCTCGTTGCCGACGAGGGCGTTTCGCTCCGGCCCGGTCATTACGTATATACCGGCGGTCTCCTCGGTGGTGATGTTGTTGTCGTCGATGAGCGCCCCGGAGGTGAACATCAGGTGGACCCCGTTTCGGTTGTCGCGCATCCGGTTGTTCCGGACGACGATCCCGTCGGAGCGGTGGGTGTAGACGCCGTCGAGGCCGCCGACGAACGTCGAGTCCTCGACGACGCCCGGCGACCGCATCGCCACGACGCCCATGTGGCCCTCGCGGTAGTTCTCGCTGCCGACGACGGTCGTGTTCCGGACGACCGCCCCAGGTGACGCATAGAGGATGATTCCCGCGGCGTCGGTGTCGATCGTCGTGTCGGCGACGAGGACGTTCCCGGCGCCCGAGGCCTCGATCGCTGCGTCGCCTTGGGCGTAGTCGTCCTCGATTTCGGCGTCCCAGGAATCCTCGCCGTCGGCGTCGCCGTGATTGTGACCGCCCCCACCGACGTTGCTGCCGGCGTGGCCGTCAGTCACCGTCGGTCCCGGGGTCGAATCGCCGACGCCGGAGACGCGAATCCCCGCGAGCGCCGTCCGGTTCGCCGTGACCGTGACGACGGTGCCGTTCCCGTCGCCGACGATCCGGGCATCCCCGCTCGCCCGGAGCGTAATGGGGGTATCGATCTCGAGATGTTCGCGGTACGTCCCCGCCGGCACACGAACCGTCGTGTTCGGGGGAGCCGCCGCGACGGCCGACTGGACCGTCGGTTCGTCCTCCCCCACGACCACGCTGACGGGTCGTTTGAGCAGCGAGTCCCGTGTTTCGACCGTCTCGTTGGCGTCCCGCCGCTGGTCCTCGGTCCGGTCTCTGACCGCACCGGCGTCGTCGACCTCGACCGGCCGATCGAGCATGTCTTGCCAGTCTATGACGTCCCCACCGTACTCGTCGACGAACGCCTCGGCCGACGTGCGCGTCTCGAACGGCAGGACGGCCTTACCGGACGTGGTCCGGGCGTCACTGTCGACGACGTAGAACGCTTCCTCGGCGGCTATCCAGTTGGGGGCGAACTCCGTCACCGGCAACTGTTCGTCGTTCAGTTCGACGCCGGTGTCGGTGTATTCGGTGACGTACACCGTGTTCGGGAATCCGAACCGCTGTTCGTGGGTCGGCTGTCGCTGGTTTGCGACGAACGAATCGACACCGTAGTAGCCGACGACGTACGGATACTGCGAGTAAAACACCTGCGCTCGCGGGAGTTCGATCCGAGCGTCGAAGCGCTCCTCGTCCGCCAACCGCAACTCGTCCTCCAGGGTCAACCCGACGGAGACCGTCTCATCGAACCCGACCGGTTCCGGGGTCGCCGAACCAAAGTCGACGACGAAGATGCCGCCGGCGAGGCCGACGACGACGACAGCGATCGAGACTGTCGCGACGGTGCGGGTTTCGATCCTCGGCTGTGGCTCAGGCGGCATCAGTCGTTCACGCTCCCATCTCGGGAGCGAACGGTATTGTGTGATCTGGTTCTCGCATCGAAAGACGAGGAGGGGAACGAGCAGTCACCGCCCGGACAACCCGCCGGACGGTGCGGAAGCGGACGACTCGCCGAGTTACTGGGAATTGTACCGTTCATGTATACGCCGACGCGACCGCCGCGGCGTCGTCGCTGACGCGTGCGACCTCGGGAGCATCGGCGTGATAGACCCGTTCGACGCGACGGCCGGGGTTGACGAGGAACGTGACCGTCTGGTGGATGAACTCGTAGAGCCCGCCGGTCCCGCCATCGCGCTCATAAATGACGCCGAGGTCATCGGCGACGATAGCCTCGATAGCCTCGGCATCCGTCGGACGTATGCAGTGCCAGTTGCTGGCTTCGAGGTTGACGTCGTGGCGTTCGGCGTTCGCCTCCAGTTCCGACGGGGTGTCGCGCTCTGGATCGAAGGTGATCGCCAGGAACTCGACGCCGTCGGCGCCGTCCTCAATAAGGGTAGCCTGCACCTTCGAAAGCGAGTCGATCAGGAGCAGACACTCCGCGGGACAGAAGGCGTAACACGCTGTGACGACGAGTGTACGGCCCTCGATATCGGGGCTGTCTGTCGCCACAGTCGTTCCGGCAAGCGCGTCGGGAAGTTCGACACGCGGGAGTGGCTCGCCGTAGCTCGGATACGGGAGGTTCTCGCTGTCGTAGCCGTCGGTCTGCTCGTCAAGGACGACGTTCCCGGAGCTACCAATGGCGTTCCCGAGACAGCCGCCGGTGGCGGCGACCGTGCCGGCACCGAGCGCCGCGAGACAGCGACGGCGCGCGAGCCGACCGTCGCGTATCGACGGTAGCGGCGATGAATCTCGTCTCATAGACGCGAGTTCGGTGCCGACGGTCTTGGACGGTCTGGTGCGGTTCTCGATCCAGCACCGGGGTCGGACGGGGCTGAGAGAAATATAAAGCCGGCTTCGACGGCCCGCATCAGCGATCCAGCGCGTCCGCGACTCGGGCGGAGAGTTCGCCGACGCCGGACCGGAGGCCCGCGAGCGGGCGGCGGTCGATACTGACCACGACCGCACCGAGGCTCGCGAGCAGCCAGCCCGCGAGGCCGGCAACCGCGGCGGAGACATCGATCGCGGCCCCTCGGTCGGTCGCTACGCCGACGACGGTCTCGAGGACGAGCCCCCGGTAGGCGGCGTTCGGGCTTGCCGCGAGCGCTGTCCCGAGGAGGCTATCGCCGACCGCGCCAGTTGTGAGCCCGACAAGCGCCAGTAGGTCCCCGCCCGCGACAACCCCGACGAGGACCGCGAGCGCGGCCGCGAGCGCTGCTCGCCCCGCTCTGACGAGCACCGATGCCGCCATCGCCATCGCCAACACGACGGCGCCGAAGCAGATCGTCAACGCGAGAAATCGGACGAAGAGGACCGGCGAGTCGACGCCACCGTGGGTCGCGAACACCCGCGATTCGTGCCCGCCGACCCGCGAGACGACGACGCCGACGGCGGCGAGCGGGGCACCGACGATGCCCGCAAGTCCCACCAACCGGCCGAGAAAGACGCCGGCGACGAGCGAGCGCTTCGAGACCGGGTATGTCAAAAGCACCGGCCGATCGTCGTTGTCGCCACCGAAAGCCCGGTACCCGAGCGCCACGGCGACGAGCGGGACGAGCAGTTCAAGCGGCAAGAGGAGGTCGACAGCGGTTGGGACGTACCCTCCTTCGAGGCCGCCGCCAGCGCGGAGCGTCCCCACGAACACGGCGAGGAGTCCGACCGCAAGAAGCAGGTAACTCCTGGTCCGGACGACCGTCGAGACCTCCCGCCACGCCACGGCGCCGAAAACCCGTCCGCGGCTCATCGGCTCCCCCCGACGACCGCGACCGCCTCAGTGTCGCTGACAACCGCGTTCAACACGCCCCTGAGCGAATCGGTCCCGAAGCGTTCCCGCAGTTGCGACAAGGGACCGGCGGCGGCAACCGATCCACGATCCAATACGACGACGGTGTCCGCCGTCGCCTCAACGAGTGCGAGGTCGTGGGAACTGAGAAGCACGGTCGTTCCCGACCCGGCCATCTCCGCCGCGGTCTCAAAGACACTCTCGCTCATATTCGGGTCGAGGCCGCTTGCGGGCTCATCGAGGACGATCAGCGGCGGGTCGCCGATGGTCGCCTGTGCGATACCGAGCAGCTGTCGCATCCCGCCCGAGAGGGCCTCGACGTTCCGGTCGGCCGCTGCCCCCAACCCGACCCGTTCGAGCAACGGCTCCGGGTCGCGGCCGTCGATCAGCGACGAGTAGAATGCCATGGTTTCGGCGGCGGTGAAGCCCGGACGGAACGTCGGCTCCTGTGGTAGATAGCCGATCGGGCGGTCCGTGTCGGGGCCGACGTAGGAGATGACGCCGGTCGTCGGCCGGAGGTCGCCGACGAGCGTCCTGATGAGGGTCGTCTTCCCGGATCCGTTCGGCCCGATAACAGCCACGACGGCCCCTGAGGGGACCGACATCGATACGTTCGAGAGCACCTCGACCGGCCCGAAGGACTTTGAAACGCCGTCGACCTGGAGCACGGGTTCGTCGCTCACGCGTCGCACACCTCACTCACAGTCGTCCGGCCGTCTGCAAGTCGCTGTGCGGTTTCGAGTCGGCTCGGGTTCGCCGGCGTCGATCGTGGGCTGGCGTCGATGACGCTTTCGCCGCGCATCCCCGGCGTAGAGCCCCGGAGCGTTCGGAGGCCACGGACGATCGGCGCATCGGCGAGCGTCCGTGCGGCCCCGGTTCGGTGGAGTCGGCCGTCGACCGGGTCGGTCGGACTGTAGCGCCGACTGAGGTCCTCAGCACCTGACCAGTAGTTTCCTTCGCCGTCGTGGCTCCAGACGCGGAGCGGCCCGGTCGTCGCCCGGACGTGTCGTTCGTTGTCGACGACATCGTTGCGGACGACGATACTCGTCGGGAAGACAGACGAGGCGCGGAAGCCGACCGCGTTCCCGACGACAGTATTGTCGGCGTACAGCGAGTTCCGCGCGCTCGTTGACATAGCCTGTTGGGTACCGACGATAGTGTTCTCGCCGACATAGGCGTCGGAGCCACTCGTGGAGATCCCCTGCCGAGAGTCGGTGATGACGTTGTCGGCGATGGCGATCCCGGAGGGGTTCGTCATTACTACGACCCCCGAGAGGTACTGTTCGGTCACGCAGTTGTCCGCGAACAGCACCTCCGAGGTGTACATGAAGTGCGACCCGAACCGGCCACCAATAAATTCGTTGTTCCGGATCGTGACCCCGGACGAGCGGTGGGTGTAGACGCCGTCTCGGCCGCCGTCGAACGTCGAGCCCTGGACGACCGCTGGCGAGCGGATCGTGGTGACGCCCATGAAGCCGTCCTCCCATCGGTCGGTGCCGTTGACCCGGATATCATCAACGACCGCCCGGTCAGTATCTCTGAGAACGACCCCAGAGGCCGGGGTTTCAACCTCGATTCGGGTGACGAGCAGTCGGTCGACGCTGTCGGCAGTGACGGCGGCGTCGGCATATCCGTATGCCTCCTCCGTCGCGCGATCCCAGTTCGCGCGGTCGGCATCGGCGGCCGATCCCTCGGGTTGCAGGGAGTCGCCCATCCCCTCGATCGAGACGCCAACGAGAGCGACATCGTCCTCGGTAACCATGACGACGCTACCGTTCCCGTCGCCAACGATCGTCGCGTTTTCGCCGCGGATCGTCACGGACTCGTTGACCGCGATCGGTCCGTGATACGTCCCAGGGGGGAGCCGGATCGTCGTATTTTCCTCCGCGTCGGCGAGGGCGGCCCGAAGCGTCGGGGTGTCCTCGCCAACGACGGTTTCGACGGGGCGATCAAGCAGTTCCCGCGCCGACGCGACTGTCGCGTTCGCGTCGGCGTGTTGTGTCTCGACCCGATCGCGGGCGCTCGATCCATCAGTCTGGGAAGTGTCGAACTGCCCGCGGTCGGCCCACCTGGTCACCGAACCGTCGTAGGATTCGGCGAAGGCGGCCGCGTCCGTCCGAGCGTCGAAAGCCAGCGTTACCGGCCCTGAGGGGGTCCTCGCGGCGCTGTCGACGACGAAGTACGCGTCGCCAGCGTCGATCCACTGCCCGGAGTACTCGCCGACCGGATATCCCGACTCGTCGAGTGAAACGCCGGGAGGTGCGGCCTCGACGTGGACCCCACGGGGGTAGCCGAACTGCTGTCTCACAAGGGGGTCGTCGACCGCCGAGGCGGCTAAGCCGACGCCGCGGTAGCCGACGACGTAGGGATATTGCGAATACGTCACCTGCGCGCGCGGCGCAAACCGGTTCGAACCGAGCAGGCGCTGCTCCTCCAACGTCAGTCCCATCGCGACAGTCCGGTCGAATTCCGCGGCTCCCGGGTCAGAAGCGCCCGGCGAGACGGCGAACGATCCGGCGCCGACGAGGACGAGCAAACAGCACCCGACCGCGACGGCGACTCGAAGCGACATATTCTGAGCAAACCGATCGGCACGCATATGTCGTCTGGTATAGTTGCCGAATTGGCCGACAGACACCCGCGAACTGTTTCCAAATAGGGTAGTCAGTCTTGAGTGTGTTGGGCACTCCCGGAACGGCCGATAACGATGTCGAGTTAGCCGACAGCCGGCGCGTCGCGCCCCTCGCGAACCGCTTTTGTCCCATAATAGAGGATCGTGACGGTGACGAACGCGGCCGACCCGATCAGTAGGACGAAGCTGACCCGATCAAGGATCGGGGCTTCGAGCCAGGTTGCGAGTTCACCGAAGGCGACAGCTACGCTGGCGAGCAACAGCATGATGCCGAAGTAGATCGTCACGTCCTCCTCATCGACGTAGGCGGTCGAGGCCGATCCGATCCGGGCGCCAAAGGCACTCCCAACGAGGAGCGCCGTCACGACACCGACGTCTATGACCCCCGAGAGCCCGTAGCTGAACGCGCCGACCGCACCCGACATTAGCGCCCCAAAAAGGCTGGTCCCGACCGCGGCGGCCAGCGGGACGCCGATGAGGTAGTAGATGGCGGGCATCCGAATGAACCCGCCGCCGACGCCGAGGAAGCCGGAGACGACGCCGACGCCGCCGCCGACGCCGGAGATGACCCACATCGAGGCCCGGCTTCCGTCGGTCAGGGTGACCATCGGGGGGATATCGTACGATTTGATCGTCTTTGCGAGTTCCGGGATGTCGTTGGGATCACTGTCACTTTCGCCCGTGGCATCGTCCTCATTTGTCTGCCTGAGCGCGTTGCGCGTGAACACGAGCCCGATCGCAGCCAACAACAGGATGTAGGCGATCCCGACGACGAGTTCGGCCCGACCGAGCGCCTCGAGACCGAACACCAACATCTTCCCGGCCTCGATGCCGAGGACGATCCCGGCGAACATCAGCCCGCCGAGTTTGTAGTCGACCTGCCCGATATCGTTGTGTTTCAGCGTCGCGATCACGGCCGTTCCAAAGACGAACGCCATCGAACTCCCGATCGCGACGGAGGCCGGGTAACCGAGAATCAAAAGCGTCGGTGTCACGAGGAACGACCCACCCATCCCAAAGAACCCGAAAAACACCCCTACCATGAACCCGAAGCCGACAAAAAGCACCCAAAGCTCCGGGGAGAGTCCGAGTACCGCCATCCGTCAGGCGTTCCGTATCGCGTTCAGGACGGGCGGTGCGATCCGCTGTTCGAGCGCACCGTAGCCGAGATAGAGGCCGATGGCCTCGAGAAGCACCAACCCGACGACTAACGCGGCTTGGACCGCTGTCGGCAGCGCGGCGAACTCGATCATGCAAACAGCCCTCTCGATCGACGTGGATCGGTGATCGTCTCGTTCATGTGTACTTTCAGCTACGCGCCCGGACGGTGATAATGGTTTTGGGATTGCTACACAATATTACTATTGTGTATTCCACGGGTAACTGATCAAAATATATGCGTATGTTATCTAAATATACGGTCCCGCGCCGCCCCAACGGGTGAGCGGCGGCTCGGTGGCAACTGGATATGCCGCGCGGCGAGGGCACCCAGACTGAATCCCCGCGTCACGGATCGAACGCGTCAGTGCCTCGGGACAAAGAGACCAATTACTCGTAGTAGCTGATCCGCTCGACGACCTCGGCGAAGGCGACGGTTTCGGCGACGTCCGTGATCTCGACGACCACGCGCTCGCCCCGGTCGGTGTCCGGGACGATGACGACGAATCCCCGCTCAACGCGAGTTATTCCGTCGCCCTGTTCGCCGATGTCCTCGATCTCGACGCGCCGTTGGTCGCCCTCCTCGACCGGCGGACTCTGGGTTCCGCGCTCGGCGTCTGGATCGGCATCGGACGTGGATGCGGACCCTACCTCCGGTTTCTCGTCCGTTTTCCGATCAGCATCGCTGGACGCTGAGTCGTCGTCTTCCGCCGGTGACGGGGGAAGGACTGCCACGCGGTACGTCTCTCCGGGGACTAGTCCGCCCAGTTCCACTTCCCGATCCGGAACGTCGATGACGTGGGAGCCGTCTACTTCCTCGATGTCGGCCGCAAACAGGCATTCGAGACGATCTGAAATTTCCATTCTCGTTTCGAACGACGGCCATCACGCACTTGGTGTTTTCTACGTTGTCCGATTGTTCCGTTCTGCTCCTGCGGGTAGCCGTCACCACACGAACCGAAAGAGGATGCTGAACGCGACGTAAGCCCCGACCGTCGAAAGGAGCGGGACGACGTTTTGCATGACGATGACCCGACCAGTCGTTGCTGGATCGAAGAGATCGCCCGCACTCGGGATGTCCTCGGGGTTTTCCTCGCCGATGTCGGGAGCCTCCTCGCCGGGGGTTTCGGCCGTCAGCGCGCCAACGGAGACGTTTGTCTCCTCACCGCGGACGACCTCTGGGAGCGTCGTTGTCCGGGTCGCCCGCCCCCATCCCAACCCGACGATCGAAGTCGTGGCGATGATGACGAACGACGCTGGGATGCCGATAGCCGAGAGGCCGACAACGATCGTTGAGGAGATGACCGCCACGACGATGGCCGCTGTCAACGGCAACTCGGTGATGTCGTTGCCAAGCGTATCGAGCGTCCGGCGAGCGATCGTGAACGCGCCGACTGCGACGGCCCCGCACCCGAGCAGAATCATCATATCGATATCGACACCGGCGCCGACCAGCGGCGCGATCGCGTTCGCGATGTTCGAGGTGCCCGAGGAGAAGGCCATCAAACAGCCGATCGAGACGACAACGACGGCCCCACTGAGTTCACGCCGGGTGGTGTTTGGGCCCAACGTGGGGCGCGGGAGAAGGCCGGTCCGGTTGATTTCGACCAGCGGCCCTGGTGTGGAGGTGATCGCCACCCATTCGTTAATCCGGGTATAAAAGTACCGTCCGATCATTCCCGACACCCAGAAGCCGACGATCGGTGCGACGATCCACCAGACTGCGATTTCGCCCATCACGACCCAGTTCAGCGCGTCCGTCGCGACCCCGAGGCCGGCGATGGCGCCGACGGCAGTCATCGACGTCGAGGCGGGGACCCCGTAGTAGTTGCCGACAAACAGTGCACCGCCAATAAAGAACAGCACGACAATACTCGATTCGATCGTAAACACGCCGGGGTTGGTGACGAGTTCGTTCCCCAACGTATCGACGACTTGGCGGCCGATCGTCCACCCACCTATCAGGAAAAAAACCGCCATCAGCGCGGCTGCACCCGTCTTCGAGATCGCGTCCGCGCCGACGGCCGGGCCGAAGGCGGGGCCAGTGGTCGCCCCGCCGATATTAAACCCAACGAACAGCGAGACAACGATTCCGACGCCGAGTAATAGGAGTTCGAACACAGTAGCTGAACACATCGGACAGTATTAAACGGCGCTATCTCGGTCACGTTCGGACGCCACTCGGCCACCGGGCTAGATAGATGGCTTTTCCCGTTCCGGGACCGATTATCTGAGTATGTTACTGTCGAAAACCCTCAATAGGGGTGAAAACCGATGAATCCGGGTCGTGTGGACTTCATCGTTGATCTTGCATACGGCGTTGCGATCCTCGCGGCGATCACGCTGATCGCCGTCGTCGGAACGGGCATCGGCGTCGCGTTCGGTATCGGCGTAATCGTCTCCTACGTGATCCACATCGTCTGGAAGATGTCCCGCTTCGACCCCGAGTGGATGACAAGAGAGGTCGCCGAACGGGTCGAGGAGACCGTTGGCGAGGAGGTTGAAAAGACAGTCGGCGAGGAGGTCGAAAAGACGGTCGACACAGTTAGCAGGGAGGTCGAAAAGACGGTCGGTGACGCTGTCAGCAAGGAGGTCGAGAAAACGGTCGGCAAGGAAGTGGAAAAAACGGTCGGCAAAGAGGTCGAGAAAACGGTCGGTAAAGAGGTTGAAAGGACTGTCAGCGATACGGTTGAAGAAACAGTCGAAGAGACGGTCGGCAATAAGGTCGAAGAAACAGTTCAAGAGACGGTCGGCGATACGGTCGAAGAGACGGTCGGCGATACGGTTGAAGAAACAGTCGAAGAGACGGTTGGCGATACGGTCGAAGAAGCGGTCGAAGAGACTGTCGAAGAAACCGTCGGCGAGACGGTCGAAGAGGCGGTCGAAGAGACGGTGGATGAAAAGGTCGAAGAAGCGGTCGACGAGACGGTCGATCAAAAAGTCGAGGAAACGGTTGAAGAGACCGTCAAGGAAACTGTAGACGAGGACGAAACGGACGACATTCGGACATAACGGGGGACACGCATCTCACTCCCCAATATAGGTATTCGCCCACCGACAGCCGTCAGACTGTATCCGTTCCGCCGGCCGTCCCTGCTTCGCCATCGGGTTGTCCCCCAACGAACTGCCGATCCGGAAGCGTCGGCTCGGGTTCGCGACCCAAGGTCAAGATACGCTCGGTGCGCGTGAGTTCCTCCGTCGAGGGGCTCGGCTTCGAGATGCGCTCGTACTCGACGGCGATCCCGTCGGCCTCGGCGGCGATTCGGACAGCCGGTAACTGATATGAGGGATAGAACACCGGCGGCAGGATGCCGATGAGACCGTCCCGGCGGTGCAGCCGTTTGAGCCACGTTCCGGTGTTGACGAGCAGCCCTCCCTCGACGGCCCGCGTCGTCGGGCGATGGGTGTGGCCGTAGCAGAAGATCGCTGTCTCCGGGTGCTCGGCGAAGACGTCCTCGGCGGCCTCGACGTAGGGCGTCTCGGCGTCGACGGTGAGGTCAGTCTCGAACACCCCGAAACGATCGATCGTCTTCCGGATGTCACGCCTAATAAAGTACAGTGGGATTCCGACGAGCGATAAAAGCCCCGCGACAGCCACGTTGAGGACGAGGAGGAACCACGCTGCGGTTCCCGCTCGCCCGAACCGATCCAGAAACGCCGCCGTGCGCTCGACCGGCATCGACCACACGCCCGCGAGATCCAGCCCCGCCCCGACCGCGAGCAGCGCACTCACGTTGAACAGCAACAGAAACGGGACGAGCGAGTACCGCAATAGGGGACTCATCTCCCGATAGAAATACTTCGACAGGATCCACACCGGCATCCGCTCGGTTGGCGTCACGGCTTGGACGTCCTTCAGCCAGTTGTACCGGCCGCGATCGGACAACTGGCCCGCCCGACTGGTAACAAGGGTGTTGTAGTAGTAACCCAACGGCGTCGAGTGGGGGTTCCCCCAGTCCGCGATGCGGTTGTTTGGGTCGCGTTGGTGGCCGTGTTCGAAGTGGATCACCCGGCCGCCGACCCACCGGGTGATCGACTGCTCAGGAACGAGGTCGACGTTGTATGCCGCGAAACGCTCGATGTACTCGTCGTACGCGGCGAGTTCGTGGTCGTGGTTCCCCGGCAGCAGCGTGATTCGAACGTTTTCCCCCGTCTCGCGGAGCGCCGCGAACAGTTCCGGATACGTCTGCGCGAGGAGTTCGAACTTCTCGATCCCCTCGGCCGTCGTGAACTCCCAGAGGCCGAAGGCATCGCCGTTGATAACCAACTCGGCGTCCTCGTCGGTGGTCGCCAGCCGATCAAAAAAGGCGAGCAACTCGGGCATGAACTCCACTTCCTCGAGTTGTTCGTCCCCGCCGATGTGGAGATCGCTGATGACGTAGTAGACCCGGTCGTCGGGGGCGTCGGCGCGCCCCCGACCGTCGGCGTCGTCAGTCATTACGGATCGAGTGGACGCCACAGCGAAAAGGTGTTGCGTTCCGTTCGGCAGCCGATCATCGAACACTCCGTTGCGGCAGTTCGCCTCGATCCCCTTGATGTCGGCGCGTCCGGGGATCCGGAGTTTCTCGTGGACGACTTATGATATCTGATTTCATGTCGATTCAACCGTATGTAGACTTGCTGATGGATTATATACCGCCGGACGAGTGATAGCACTCCACCGGCAGCTCTCTGTGAACGGCCGCGGGATTTCACCGAGACCACAACGGCCTTGTCGCTCGCCCCGGTGACACCGATCGTGCTTCCATCGCTTTCCGATGTCACCCCGCTGCCATCGGTCGCCCCAGGTACTTGGCGGCTCGCTCGGCCGCCACTTCTCCTTGCTGTCCCACTGGCGTTCCTGAGTCCGCCGCTGGCCATCGGCTGTCTGCTCGCCGTTGTGGTGACGGTTTGGTTCCACCGCGATCCCCGGCGTTCACCCCCGCCGTC
>NZ_JBKEGK010000040.1:0-16068 GCF_046710025.1 Natronomonas sp.
CATTCCGCTTGCTGCGGTCCAGGCCGCCATCGCACCGACCATCGAGTCGATGTTGGCGATGGAGGTCTTCGAGCGCTTCGCCGCCCTCGTGATCCTTGCCGTCGCGGCTCGGACCGCGAGCGCCACCGTCGGTGAGTATCTCCCCGGCCCTGGTGTCGTGATCGCCCTCGGGCTCGTCGCCAGTTTCCAGCCGAACGGCTTCGAGTTCGGGTTCGTCTCCGAGCCGATGTTCGTTCTGTATGGGACCGGCGCCGCGGCTATCGGCGTCGGCTTCGCAGTCGCGGTCGCACTGTTCAGCCCGTGGCTCCGCGACAACGTCGACATCGACCGGTTCCGCTTCGGGAGCGCCGTCGCGTTGGGTGTGCTTCCGCTGACCATCCTTGAGGTCGGCCCGATCACCGGCGAGGAGCCGCTGGCGCTCATCGTCCTCGCGTTGACCGGCCTGCTGGCGTTCAACCCCGAGGGTGCGATCGACGCCGACGACGCCGGGGCCGCCCCGGCTGCGACCGATGGTGGTCCCGGCGCGGACCCCGACCCAAGCCCCGACGCCGACGGCGAGCCATCCCCTGCGGTCGAGGGAGACGCCGATGAGGAGGGCTCCCCCGGCGTCCCGGACGGCGACCGGGCCCCGTGGCTCTGAGAGTTCCTCGCCCCACCCCTACGGTGGTTCACCGAACCGGCCGGTAACCGGAACGGTCAGGCTTACCACCATCGGCGTCCGTTATCGTCGTATGGCCGACAACCGTGTCGTCGAGGGACGTATGGTAACGCCGGGAAAACTCGCCGAACTCATCGAAGGAGAGGGCGTCATGGACGCTGAGGCGATCGAGGACGCCGACCGCGAGTGTCCCGAGTGTGGTGGCAACGTGCTCTCTGTCGGCTACATGCCGAGCGTTACGGAGTTCGTCACGGGGTACAAGTGCCAAGACTGCGGATGGAACGAGACGGATAGATAGTTTTGACGCCGGTGCGGGATCGACATGGGATCGAGTAACTAGCTTCGTTGCTCAAAAAATCCTACATCAACGGTGGCGTCGAGCACCTTCGCATCTCGCGGGTCTATTCGCAGACTAGGACCGGCCGGTGGGTGTTGAGGATGATCTCTTGGCTGACGCTGCCGAAGACGACCTTCTTCGTCGGCGAGCGTTTCCGCCCGGCCACAGCGACTAGATCGGCGTCGTACTCGTCGGCGAAGTTGAGGACGGTCGCGGCGGGATCGTCGCTGCCGGCCTCTTCGAGAATGACATCTATTTCTGCGTCCTCAAGAACGCTCTGGGCCCGCTGGACCGACGACACCTGCGCGACCGAGGCCCCGGAACGGTTCTCCTCGAAGCTGTGGGTGAGTACCACCTCGATCTCTTCGGTGTCCATCGGCATGTCCGCAATCGTCTCGGCTTGAGCCCTCGCACGCTCCTTGTCGCTATCGATACCTGCTACAACTGTGTACATACGCATATGTTGTAGCGGTGATTTTCATATACCTTCCGACATCTCGGGACGCCGCCCCGGCCCTCGACGCTGCACTCTCGTCGAGATTTCCCTGTCACCTCGGTCGGAGTTGCCCCCAGACGACCTTCTCGATCACCTCGACGGTCATCGGCTCGGTAACCCGGATCCGACACGATAATCGGGGGTATCCCCACCGCTTGGCCGCCGCGTCGTGGAGCCCCGCCGCCGGGATCGACCCGCCGTCCGCGTCCGCCACCCGGACGCCGCAGGTGCCGCACAGCCCTCTACCGCCGCAGTTCGCCACCTTCGACACCGATCCGTACACGTCGAAGCCGTGCGAGCGGAGGACGTCCCGGAGGACGGCCCCCCTCGGAGCCTCGATCGTCGTCTCCGCTCCGTCCTCGCGGACGGTGAGCGTGACCGACTCGTCCATAGGGTCGTTTCGGCCGCCGGCCGTATAGCGGTACCGCGAATCGAAACCCATTTATCCGAACCGGAGGTACGGATCGACGAGGGGACGTGGCCAAGCCAGGCATGGCGGCTGACTCCAGAGGCCACGCGCCCGGTGACGAGACTCCAGACTGATATACCGAGCGGCCGACTGATCATCGCGCCGCGTTGACGACCCTCTGGAGTTCCGAGGCGCATACCGGAGATATCAGTAGATCGGGGGTTCAAATCCCTCCGTCCCCATTACCTCGCTTCGCTCGGTAGAACTGCACTGCACAGCACCGCTACTGCCAATTCTCTATTTTGAAACGAAGATTCATGTCGTCGTCCCCAATAGACGATCTACTGATGAGCCGCCCTCTTACGATTTATTAAAATAGGGCCAAATGTAAAAATCTTCGGGATAAGCGGGCGAATAAATAAAAAATCAGGATCTTCCCTACTCAGGACAACCCAAATCAAACTTCTGCATCGGAGAGCGTGTCATAGAAAACATCGCACACTCCGTCTCTCCAAGTCCTGTCAAGACTCGCGTGCAAGATACAGCGCGCGAATCGGTCACCAACTGGTATCAGAAGGCTACAAGAGAACCGCTACAGACAGACAAACGAAGTGTCACGACGGTCGGAATCTGGCATAATCCTAATAAACAACGTCACAGATAGAGGGATTAATTCAGAAGTCAGTACCGCTGATGCCGAGCCAGTATCGGGGGAAGAATTAGTTGGGTGGATGTTGTACGGGCACCATGGAACACCCAACCGTCCTTGTATTCGTCGAGTTTCCGGACCCAGAGTTCCCTACGGCGGGGTTTCTTGAATCTCTTGCATACCCGAACGCAGAACTTGTGGGATTTTACCATCTCGATGATGACGAGTCTGTCCAAGAGGCACAGGCCGAATACGAGGAAGCGTTCACGACAGAACTGCGAAAGCAGGCCGAGCGATTCGAGCAACGAGGAGTACGGACGGAACACGACCTCATTTTCAACCACCATCGGATGGAGGCACGGCAAAGAATCGCCGAGGCAGATGCGGTCGAGGCGATTCTCATTCCGGGAGGGACAAATACCCTCGGCAAGATACTGATTGCGTCTCGTCACACGAAGAATGCTGAAGAGAAAGTGGCCAATCTTCTCAATATCGTTGATCGTGATGAACTGATTTCAGTTGATCTCATACACATAGCGGACCCGGATGATCCAGAGGGAGAAGCTGAGGGTAAAAGAATCCTCAAGGAGGTGAGTTCAGTGCTTGCGGACGAAGATATTCCACCCGTTCAAATCCATCGAGAGGTGCGAACAGGAAGTGATGTGGCATTTGAGATGAACAAAGCCGCTCGCAACTACGATCTTGTTGTATTGGGTGAAACCGAGCAGGATGTTGGCGATAAAGTCTTTGGCCCGGTGGGCGAGTATATTGTTGAGAGACGGGACGTTCCCGTTTTGATCGTTCGATGATTGTCACTCGCCACGGGCCCGTTCTCGATACTTGAAAGCCAACCTCGCGTTCGATTCGCACACCGTTATAACAGTTGCTCCACCCCAGATGGACAGGAGAAAACAATGGCGGTTCGCTGACTGTGTCCTCTGTATCTCGCACTGCATTCTGTAGCTATCGCCATATAACCGCTTTTAGTTTGAGTTGCACCGCGGTAAATAATTGTGAGTCCTTCTATAACACGCTGTCAGAAGGCTATTTTCGCTCAATCCTCCGGATACTGCCTCCGATTCTTCCGCGCCTGTTACCCCGTGCGTCGTAGTGCGTGTCCGGTATCTCAATGGATAGCTCTACTCGTTCCGAAACCTTCCGGTTTGGTCAATTCCTGTCGATGTAGTCGGTGATGAACCCACCTCAGACAGAGTGAAGGGAGGCGGACGACGGACACGAGGTAGGCTGCTCCTTCAACAGTCCGTCGAGAGATCCCACCCGTGGGGCCCGCGTTCCCGGACTACTTCCGCCGCATCGCTCGGATTTATATATAGCTTCCGTGCGGCAGCCCGAAACACCGAGCCGAAACCCAAACCGAATTACTCTCAGAGCCCCAAGCAGCACTGATGGGTTCGTGTACGCTGTGCGATCTGTCGACGCCGGCGGAGCCGGTCACCGACCCCGATGTCGACGGAGCGTTCTGCTGTCGGGGCTGTCTGGAGGTGTATCGGACCCTCGGCGACGTCGACCCCGAGGAAGTCGACGCCGAGGCCCTCCAAGACGACGCCGACGCGCCGGGCGATGGAGGAGAGGCGGTCCCCGACGACGTTGATGCCGAGACCGCTTATCTCTCCATCGACGGCCTCCACTGCTCGACGTGTGAGCTGTTCATCGAGTCCGCCGCGACCGATATCGAGGGCGTCTACGGGGCGGAGGCGAGCTACTCCACCGACATGGCGCGGGTGACCTACGACCCCGACGCGTGCGACCGGGCGGCGATCCCGGACGCGCTGAGTCAGTTCGGCTACTACGCCTCCGAACCGGGCGAGGAGCCCAACGGCTTCCTGGATCGACTCTCATTGGAGGAGTACCGCGCCGCAATCGCCGTGATCGTGATGATGCCCGTGATGGCTCCCTATTTCCTCTTCGTCTATCCGACCTACGTCGGGGTCTACCCGCGGGACTTCCTCTATGGGTCGAATCTTTATTTCATGGTGTTCATCCCGCTGTTCGTCTGGAGTACGATTATCGTCGCCGGCGTCGGCTACCCGTTCTTCAGGGGGGCCTACGTGAGCCTGAAAGTCGGCCAGCCGAACATGGACGTGTTGATCGCCCTCGCCGTCGGCGCGGCGTATCTCTACTCCGCGGCGTCGCTGTTCCTGCTTGAGGGCCGCACCGTCTACTTCGACGTCGCGGTGATGATCCTCGCCGTCGTGACCGTCGGCGACCACGTCGAGTCGCGGTTCAAAGAACGCGCGCTCGGCTACTACTCCGAGTTGGCGGAGTCGCGGGTGACCCACGCCCGGCGACTCCGTGAGGACGGCTCGACGGAGCAAACCCCGATCGAGTCGATCGCCTCCGGCGAGCGTGTGTTGGTTCGGCCGGGCGAGCGGATCCCCGTCGACGGCCAGGTCGCGGACGGCACCGCGGCGGTCGACGAGTCGGTCGTGACCGGCGAGTCGATCCCGGTGCCGAAATCCCCCGGTTCGGCGGTGATCGGCGGGTCGATCGTCACAGACAACGCCCTCGTCGTCGAGGTGGGCGAGGAACGCACGAGCACGGTCGATCGGCTGATGGAACTGTTGTGGTCGGTCCAAAGCACCGACGCCGGCGTCCAGCGGGTCGCCAACCGCTTCGCGCTCGTGTTCGTCCCGGTCGTCGTGACGGTCGCCGTCGTGACGACGCTCGGCTGGCTCTGGCTTGGTCGCCCTCCGGGCGAGGCCATCCTCATCGGCGTGTCGGTGCTCGTCGTCTCCTGTCCGTGCTCGCTCGGCATCGCAACGCCGCTGGCACTCGCTGCCGGATCGAACGCGGCCTCCGAGTCCGGCCTTCTCGTCTTCGACGGCTCGGTCTTCGAGCGGGTCACCGACACCGATACCGTTGCCTTCGACAAGACGGGGACGCTGACGACCGGCGAGATGTCCGTCGTGGATGTCGTCGGTGCGGACCGCGAGTCAATACTCAAGCGCGCCGCCGCTGTCGAGGGACGATCGAATCATCCGATCGGGGGGGCGATTCTCGACGCGGCGCCCGAGCCGACCGGCGATGTCTCCGGGTTCGAACGAAATCCCCGAAGCGTTGCGGCGACGGTCGAGGGGGACCGGACGATGGTCGGCCATCCAGACGCGTTCACACGGGCAGGCTGGACGGTCCCCGACGACCTCGCGGACGCCGTCGATTCGGCCCGAGCCGACGGCGCTCACCCGACGCTCGTCGGCTGGGACGGAGCCGCGGCTGGCGTCGTCGTGCTTCGGGATACTCCCCGGTCGGGCTGGGACGACGCGATCGCCGCGTTCGACGACGAAACCGACGTGGTCGTGATCACCGGCGATGACGAGCGTGCGGCCCGACGTTTCGATGATCACCCCGATGTCGACGACGTGTTTGCGGAGGTCCGCCCCGAGGCCAAACGAGAGTTGATCAGACGGCTCCGGGCCGACGGCACGGTGACGATGGTCGGCGACGGAACAAACGACGCGGCGGCGCTCGCGGGCGCTGATCTCGGGATCGCGATGTCTCACGGGACCGAGTTGACGATCGACGCCGCCGACGCCGTGGTCACGGACGACGACCTTTCCACCGTCCCAAGCTTCTTTGGGATCGCCGATCGCGTCCGACGCCGGATCCGCGAGAACCTCCTATGGGCGGTTGGGTACAACCTCGTTGCGATTCCCCTCGCCGTCGCGGGGCTGATCAACCCCCTCATTGCGGCCGTGCTGATGGGCGTAAGCAGCCTCATCGTCGTCACGAACTCCAGGCGGTCGCTGATCTGACGGGATGTGTCGGTGTTCGAAATGGGGCATCATACGGATGGGAAACGAGGTACGGGGTTCACCCCGAGCCGATCGCATAGACAGTTCCGTTCACGTCCCCAAAGTAGAGCCACTCGTCGGTGACCGCCGGACCCTCGTGGACGGCGGCCTCGGCTTCAAACCGCCAGACGGTCCCGCCATCCTCCGGCAGGATACAGAAGACGTTGCCGCTCGTCGAGGCCACAAAGACGTGGTTTTGGGTCGCCACCGGGCTAGCGATGACCGAATCACCGGTCCGGAACCGCCACCGGCCATCGTCTTCGCCGCCGTCGGTTCCGATCGCATAGAGGAAGCCATCGGTCGACCCGACGAACACCGTTCCCCTAGCGATGGCCGGGCTTCCCTGAATCTGCTCGTTGGCGTCGAACTGCAACGTCGGTTCGCCGTTGTCCGCGTTGAGGGCGTAGAGGGTGCTGTCCCTTGATCCGGTATAAACCGTGCCGTCGACGACCGCCGGGTCACTGCTGACGATACCGCGGGTTCTGAACCGCCACTGCTCGTCGCCGCTCGCCGCCTCAAGCGCGTAGACGTTCAGATCACCCGCCCCGACGTACACCGTGCCGTCGGCGACCGCCGGCGTACTGAGCACCGACGCCCCGGTCCCAAACCGCCAGCGTTGCTCGCCCGAGTTCCGGTCAACGGCGAACACCGAGCTGTTGACGCCGCCGACGTAGACGGTGTCGCCGACGACCGTCGGACTTGAGCCGACCCGATCGCCAACGTCGAAGCGCCACCGCTCCGTCCCGTCAGCTGCGTCGATCGCGTACAGCCGCTCGTCGCCCGAGCCGATGTAAACGGTCCCATCGACGACCGCGGGCGTGGTCGTCACGGGGCCGTCGGTCCCGAACGACCAGATCTCCGCACCGACGTATGGATCAAGGGCGTACAGCGAGCCGTCGGTGCTACCCACGTAGAGCGTATTGCCGGCGATCGCCGGGCTCGCGGCGATCGACCCGTCGGTTTCGAAGCGCCAGCGCTCGCCGATCTCTGTGTACGGCCCCGAGATATCTGGCGCGTAGCCGGTGTTGGTCGCATCCCTCGCGAAGGTGGGCCACCCGCTGTCGAAGGCCTCGCGCTCGGCGTCCGGGATGGGTGTCGTTTCCGGTTCGCCGCCGTCGCTGTCGGCACACCCCGCAAGGGCGACGCCGGCCGCGGCGAGGACGGCCCGTCGCCCCACGATTCCGCGGTCCGACACTCGTTCCATACGGACACCTCGGACGGTTTGGATAAGAACCACACGAAACAGTCACTCGAAACGGGCGTCCCGGACGCGGTTATACTGTGACGGGGGCAACCCCCCGTGACGCGAGTTTCGGCCATCATTCTCGAGCAGGCGGCGCTCGGCGCCGGAAGTAAACTGATCACCGACGGCGTCGTCAGGGGCGGGAGTGCCTCCCGACAGCGTCACGGCCTCGACACGGGTCGCTCGATAGGTAGCTATTTTTTCCTGCGCGACGGCCGTCGTGGTATGTTCGTGTTGATCAACCTGAAGGCCTACCCCTGTGATCCGGTCGAGATCGCCTCGATCGCCGACGACGTTTCCGAGGACACCGGCGTCCGGATCGCGGTTGCACCACAGACAGCCGATCTCGCGTCCGTCGCCGAGACCGGCGCCGAGACGTGGGCCCAACACGTCTCGCCGGTTGGCCACGGCTCTCACACCGGATCAACGCTCGCGGAGGCCGCCTCGCGGGCCGGAGCCGACGGGACGCTTCTCAACCACTCGGAGAACCGTCTCCGGCTGGCCGACATCGACGGGAGCCTGCGGGCGGCCGAACGGGCCGGACTTGAGACGATCGTCTGTGCGAACAACCCCCGACAGATCGCCGCCGGCGCCCGGCTCGGCCCGGATTCCGTCGCCGTCGAACCGCCCGAACTAATCGGGACCGGAACGCCGGTTTCGAAAGCCGACCCGGACGTTGTCACCGATTCCGTCGACGCCGCCTCGGACACGCCCGTCCTCTGTGGGGCGGGCATCTCGACCGGCGAGGACCTCGTCGCCGCCGCCGATCTCGGGGCCAAGGGCGTCCTCCTCGCGTCGGGCGTCGCAAAAGCCGACGATCCCCGGGCCGCGCTCGAATCGCTCGTGGACCCGATCGCGTAACGATCCGATCCGGCCGATCAGCGACTCACGCTGGATCGCTCAGCCGCACGGTGTAGTGTGCTGTCCTCCTCACGGCCACTCACTTTCGAATACTTCGAGGTGGAATCTCGGGCCGCCGATACTTCCGCTTCGACCGCCTCGACGATTTCGACGACATCCTCATCGCTCGGCGTCGTCTCAGGACGAACCGGGTCAGCCAATTCCTCTCTGACGAGTTCTGTGAGTGCGTAATCGTACTGCCCACAGCCGGTGTGAGCGATCAAGCCACGCTGTCTGAGCCGCCGGTTCGCCGCGTACGCCGGCCCCCGATCCCCCGACCCACCTGCCGCCGCGTGAGCGTCGCCCGGTTCCATCGGGCCGTATCGACGGTACTGTCGCAACATTCCGGTGACAACGTCGTCAAGCGCGTCGACCTCCGCCCGGAGCCGATCTTCGAGGGGACCCTCAGCGCCGGTGTTGCGGTTCGTAGTGGCATCCGAGCCCGCCTCGCTTTCGGATTTTCCTCGATCTTCATCGGAGGTCCCAGTTACATCCCCGGTGGACACGCTCGAAGCTGCCGCAGCATCAATCACCGAGTCAGCGTTCGAATCGATGGGATCGTTTTGTACCCGATCATCGCCCCCGCTGCCGTTCGAGGCCCCGCTACCGTTCGAGGCCCCGCTGCTGGACAGTCCATCTCGGCTCCCGTTGTCCTTTCCGGTCGCGTTTGCTGATTCACCATCACTGTCCGCATCTGTATCAGTCGTCGCGTCCGACTCGGCGGAGTCGTCCCACTCGTCGGCGGCGTCAGGCACCGGCGATGCCATCGGCTCACGGTCGCCGCTCCGAACCGCCTCGAGTTCGGCTTCAAGTTCAGGATCACGGCGTATGGGACCGTCGAGTGCCTCCTCGAGTTCGCTCTGTCGTCCCGGCGCGGCCGACAGCGGACGCCCTGTTACCTGCTCCATCATCGCCCGTGAGAATCGGTCAGCCATCCGCTTCAGGTCGCGCGCATCGGCGAGTTGGCGCTCGAGATCCCTGATGCGCTCATCGCGCTGTTGGAGTTCCCGCTCGAGTTCGTTCACCCGGTTCTCGCGGCGCTCCCGTTCGTCCGTGATCTCCTGGAGTTCGTCGACGAGATCGCCACTGACGCTTTTGAGCTCCGGACGCTCGAAGTCGTCGAGTCCGGGGGTCGCCCCCGCATCGAACGTCCGCTTGCGCTCGAACTGGACGCGACGGATCGACTCGTTCCAGTCGGTCATCAAAAAGCTCTCGCCGTCGTCCATATCCTCGATCTCGTCGGCGTACTCACTCCCGAGAATCCGGCTGACGACTTTCGTGTCGTTGTTCCAGGTCAGACGGTGCCAGACGAGCCAGTCGCACTGGGTGATGAAGTCCTTCTTCACGTCGGCGGGCCGTTGGCTGATCCCGACGATCCCGAGGCCGTGTTTGCGGCCCCGTTTCGAGATCTTGATCAGCATCCGGCCGCACTCGTCGATGCCGCCTCCTTCGGGAATGTACTCGTGTATCTCCTCGACGAGCATCAAGAAGGGCTGTTTCTGTTTTTTCCCCTTGGCGAAAAGGTGTTTCGTCGTTTCCGTCAGAAGATTACGAGCCTTCGATTCGTCCAGAAAACTGGAGACATCGAGGATTATCGGGACGTTTCCCTCGAGTGCGAGTTCGGCTATCTTTTCGGCGTGTTCCTCGTTGACCTGTAAGTCGCACTCCTCGTCGCCGCCGACGTGGAGGATCTCGTACTCCTCCTTGAGGCCGTAGTACTCCCCGTCGATGTCGACCGCGAGCAGGCTGTAGCCGCGGTCGAGGAGTTTCTCGGCGACGACGCTCGCAGAGTTCGACTTCCCTGACCCGGACTTCCCGGTCACAAATCCACGCCCGGTCAGCAGATCGACGATCGGCAACTCGACTGTGGTCTCCCCGTCCCGCGTCTCGCCGACGGTGATCGTTTCCTCGCCCATCGTCGAAAGCCAGACGCTCTGACGGTATAGTTCTCCGTCAGACGGACGTCGTGCGGCGCCAGGGTCGCCCCTATCAGACGGACATCGCACAAGTCCGGGGTCGAACGAAGGTTTATAACCGACAACGGAAGCACCAACCGTGTGATCTGAACGGGACCGGCGATCGGTCGAGGCCGTTGTGTGGGGCACCGACGCCGGAACGACGGAACGCCCCGCCTGCTCGCTACCGGCTCCGGACGACCCAGTGGTCCTCGTCCTGGCGTTCAAGGACTGAGTGCTCGCGCAACTTGGCTATGTACCCCGTTGGCTGTCGGACAATCTCGTGTGCCGCGTCGACGCGCACGAGGTTGCCGATCAGCTGCGCCGACGGCGGCTTCTGTGCGGCGCCACAGTCGTAGACGGTGAGAAGTTCGTTCCCGTCGTTGGTTTCGTGAACGACGACGTGTGCGTGTTTCGAGAGGCGCCACCGTCCATCCTCGGCCGTTGCGAGGTGGTTCATGCCACGGTTCCGTCCCGTGTAGACAAAAGGCTGTCCGCGCCGTCACTCGAACCGAGAGAGCTTGGCTTGCCCGTTGCCGGCCTGTCGTCGACGCCCGGGTGTTGAGTCGCTCCCGTCGTCATGGCTCTCCCACTCCGATATCGTCGCCTGATCGCGCTCGTCGAAGGAGAGGTTTGACAGCCGGACCCCGAGCTTTCGCACCGGCTCGCCCGTGAACTCCGAGAGTAGCTCAAGCGCCGTCCGCTCAACCAGTTCGGGGTTGTCTACGGGCCCCGAAAGTGACCGCGATCGGGTGTTCACATCGAACGGCGGCCTGACGACCTTGATACCGATTGTCCGATAGAGAGCATCCCTCGCGCTCGCGCGTGCTACGACTTCCGACGCCAGGTTGCGGACCTTCGTCTCCGTTCGCCTCCGCTCCTCGGTCGCTTCGGTGAACGCTGACTCGCTCGAGAGGCTCTTCGGCTTCCCCTTCGGTTCGACCGTTCTGTCGTCCTCGCCGCGGGCCTGCGCGTAGAGATCCCGACCCCGTTCGCCGAAGGCGTCGAGGAAGACTGATTCTGTGCCCGAGGCGATCTCGCCCGCGGTTTCAAAGCCCATCGATCGCAACTCCGACGCCGTGACCGGGCCGACGCCGTGGAGTTCTTCGACCGGAATCGGCGCGAGAAACGACCGCACGGTGTCCGGTTCGACGACCACCAGCCCATCCGGCTTCTCGGCGTCGGAGGCGAGTTTAGCCGTCGTCATATCCGGGGCGACCCCGACGGAGGCGACGACGCCCGCCGCGGATTCGATGTCCCGCTTCAGCGAACGGCCGAACGACCGGGCACCCCCCCACTCAACGTCGCCGAGATCGAGGTACGCCTCGTCGATCGAGACGTTCCGGACTGTCTCGGCCGCCGCCGACAGGACGGCCCGGACGTCCTCGCTGACGGACTCATAAAACGCCATATCGACGGGCCGATAGAATCCGGACGGGTCATCCGGATCGGCGGCCACACGCCGTGGCAGCCGTTTGAGTGCCTCAGAGATCGCCATCGCGGACTCGACGCCGTATTTGCGGGCCTCGTAGCTGGCCGTGGCGACGGCGCCGTGTGTTTCCCCCGGCTCGTAGCCCATCCCGACAACGAGTGGTTCGCCCTCAAGTTCCGGCTCCCGGAGCCGCTCGCAGGCTGCATAGAAGCAGTCCATGTCGACGTGACAGACCACCTGCTCGGGCGGATCGACTCCCGGAAGCCGGGTCATACGTATGGTTCGGGTTCCCGAGTATATAAAGTTCCGAGAGCGCGGTGAAACTGGTTCCGGGGCAGTCTGACAGTCCGGTTCGGAGCGGGGCTCACAAGGGGTAAGCGGATGCCACTATACGTAGGCGATTGCTGCCACAAGCAGGCAGGTTGCGTTCTGGTGTCGATCAGATTGTTGTGCTTCGGTCCGAGTTCGCTATGGATTCCGTCCACCGCTTCAACTATCTCTATCGACGCAGCGTTCTATAGGAGAGCGACCCCGGCGACACCGGTCAATCCGAGCGATCGGTGCCGCCAGCCATCCCCGGCGTTCGCAAGGCAGGCCCCGTCAACCGTCACGGCATAGACCCCCCTGTCGTAAGCGATATCAACGACTGTCCCATCGACCGGGAGATCGACCGGATGCCAGGTCCCGTCCACATCCCGCTCGTAGAGAGTGTCCTGAGTCGCCGCGTGAGCACGCTCGCCGTCACTTGCGACGGTTCGAAACGATCCCTCAACGGCGCGCATCCAACCGTTTGCGAGGTAGTATAGCCCGTCATCGGTGGCCGCCAACGGTGTCCCGGCCGCCGACACGTCGACAACGTCGTCGAGACCCACATGGGTCCCATCGAGGCGGTGGACCCCGGAGTCAGCGGCGGCCATTCCACCGTCGATCGACCGGACGGACTCAAGTTCCGAGAGCGTTTGCCAACTCCCGTCGTAGTGGGCAATCCGTTCACCGTCACTCGCAACGAGGCCATCCTGATTGCCGAGCGCCACGGCACCCCCAAACCCGGTACCCTCGAGATTGTCGTCGGCGTCGACGAACACGTCCTCCGACGTACCGACCGCGAACCGCCCGTCGACGGCCGTGACTGCGGTCGTCGGGCCGCGGCGTTCGAGCGAGAATTCGCCGACGATGTCGGCGGAGATTGACACCCGCGCCAGGCCGACCTCGGAGGCGACGGCGGCAGTCGTCGCGTCGCTGCCGCCGGCGTAGACGCGCTTTTCGGTAAGGCTGATGTCGTCGTCGCTCATGGATACTATCGCCGTTTCACCGCCGAAAGCGTTTATATCTTCTTCGAGCGCTCAACTGTTCGCTGGAAGATGCGCTCGCCCCACGAGAGTGCGTCCGGGTCGTCGCTGAAGGCGGCCCCGACGAGGACACCCTCCTCGTACCCGAACAGTCCGACGTCGGCCTCGTCGAACAGCACGAGTGCGTACGGCAACTCATTCGAGATGACACGGAGTTCGAACCCCTCCGCGCCCACGGCTGTATCGAACCGGTCGTACCCCGATCGAAGCCGGGGGATCGCGTCCGATTCGACGACAATCTGTGCGGTCTGTTTGCCCGCCTCGACGTTCTCGTGGATGCTGGCGAGAAACCGCGGCATCCCGGAGGGAGATAGTACCCGGAGGTGATCGGCCTTACCGCCGAGTTCCGAAAGCCGATCAAGCGGGCGCTCGGGTGCATGCCGTCCCGGGACGGTGATACGGCCCCGCTCGAAGAGTGTCGGCGGAAACTGCTGGTCCGCCGGCAGCGTCTCGAGGAGCCGCCGCCCGGCGTCGAGACGCCGAAGGCGCGCGAGGTAGTCGTCGTGGCGCTGCCAAGCCAATCGGCCGAACCCGGTCAGTGCGTAGACGCCGTCCCGCTCCGCGACGAGGCCCGCATCACGGAGTTGCTGGAGCGACTTGTACACCGTCGACCGAGAGACACCGAGTTCGTCACGCAGGTCGCGCTGATCGCGCGCGCCATCCGCCAGCAGCTCTAACAGCGGGGCGCGTTTCCGAAGCAGATCGACGACGGCTTCGACCTCGCGGTTCGATCCGTCCTCCAAGGGGTCCATCATCCGGATGTTTCGCTCCAGCCGACCTGAAAGTTTCGCCTTTCGAGATGAATCCGGGATGTCGAACAACGTGTCCGAGGCCGACACATCGTGTGGCGTATAATGTAAAGTAACCGGACATCGTGAACTAAGACGCCCGTTGACGCGATAGCTCTCCATTCTATCATCTTAATCGGGGGGAGTCCCCCCGTTCCGGTAGGACATCGCCGCTCCGTCGGAACCCATTTTATCGTCCCCATTGGAGAGGACAGACATGGACGTATTCGGATCGAGCGGCGTTCGCGGCGTCGTGGGCGAGGAACTGACGCCGGCGTTCGTCGGCCGCATCGCCGCCGCCGCCGGCAGGACGCTCGGTGCCGATACCGTCGCCATCGCGCGCGACACGCGGACGACCGGCCGACCCCTCGCCGACGTCACGGCCGGAACGCTCGCCTCCGTCGGAGCCAACGTCGACCGCCTCGGCGTTCTCCCCACCCCGGGCGTACAGGCGTACGCTGAACGCCACGGTGTGCCAGCCGTGATCATCACGGCTAGCCACAATCCGCCGGTGTACAACGGCGTCAAACTGATCGGGAGCGACGGCGTCGAACTTCCGAAGCCGACGCTTGAGCGGATTGAGAGCCGTCTTGCCGACGGGAGCGACGGGGGTGTCGATTACACATCGGTCGGCCGCAGTCGCTCGGTAGCGAGGGCGGACGAAGCGTACGTCCGCGGACTGCTCAAACAACTCGAAACGGAGGGGCGACGCGACCGGATCAACGGGGCCGACCTCACCGTCGCACTCGACCCCGGCCACGGTGCCGGCTGTTTCAGTAGTCCAGAGTTCCTCCGTGAATTGGGCTGTCGTGTCGTGACCGTCAACGCACAGCCCGACGGTCACTTCCCCGGGCGCGACCCGGAGCCGATCGCGGAGAATCTTGCAGACCTGCGACGGCTCGTCCGCGCGAGCGATGCCGACGTCGGGATCGCACACGACGGCGACGCCGACCGGGCGATCTTCGTCGACGAGGAGGGACGCCACATAGATGGGGAAGCCTCCTTTGCCGCGCTTGCGGCCGCGGAACTTGACGAGGGTGACGCGGTCGTTTCCGCGGTCAACGTTTCCCAGCGGCTCGTCGACGTGGTCGAGGCGGCCGGGGCCGAGTTGGAGTTGACCCCCATCGGAAGCACGTACCTCATCACTCGGATCCGCGAACTCCGTTCAGCCGGGCGGTCGGTCCCGATCGCCGGCGAAGGCAACGGAGGGGTGTTCTTCCCTGAGTTCCGGATCGCCCGCGATGGGGCCTACACCGCGGCGCGGTTTCTCGATCTACTCGTCGACCGGCCAGCGAGCGAGATTGCCGCCGGCTACGACGAGTACGTCACCCGTCGCCGGAACCTCGAGTACGACGATCCCGAGGAGCGCGAGACAATGCTGTCGGCGGCCGAATCGTACGCCCAGTGGGCCGACGCCGAGTTGACGACCATCGACGGCTATCGACTCGACTACGGCGACGGCTGGGTGCTCGTCCGGCCGAGCGGTACCGAGCCGCTCGTCCGGCTGTACGCCGAGGCACGCGAGGACGATCGCGCCGAGGCCCTTCTCGAAGCGATCTACGAGGCGATAACGAACGGTACGTAGCGTTGCCCGGCCGCGCCGGTCGTACCGATCGCGCCCGTCACTCCGAGAGAAGGGCCTCGAGACGTTCGAGTTCCTCGCGGGCGGCCGAGCGCTCGGTCTCAACCTCACCGCGTTCAAGTTTCCGTCGCTGCTCGTCGGTCAGTTCCGCCTCGGCGCGGGCGGCCTCCCGGATGCGTTCGTACGAGTCAGTCCGCGTCAGTTCACGGATCTCCCGCAGCGTCGAGACGGTCGCATCGTCGGCGATCGTCCCGACGAGGCCGAGCAACTCCTCGATCCGAAAGCGGAGCGTCTCGGCCGACTCGGGGGGCCAACCGATCGACAGCGGATCTGCAGAGAGCCGCTCGAGGTACGTCCGGTTCGTCGCGACCCGGCGTTTCAGCAGGGCCGCATCGTCGACATAGTGTGAGAGCTTAGAGGTCGAGTAGTCGGCGTACTCAAGCAAGTCCACAACGGCA
>NZ_JBKEGK010000041.1:0-15936 GCF_046710025.1 Natronomonas sp.
CGGTCGAGGCGGTCGAGGGGGACCGGGAGGCTGCGGTCCTCGTGCCGGTCATCTCGCGTCCCGACGGCGCCCACCTGCTCTTTACGAAACGCGCCGACCATCTCGGCGAACACCCCGGCCAGATGAGCTTTCCGGGTGGTGGACGTGAACCCGAAGACGAGACGCTCGAAGCCACGGCCAAACGTGAGGCCTTCGAGGAGGTCGGCCTCGCTCCCGACGCCGCCGAAATCGTTGGACGCCTCGACGACATCCCGACCGTGTCGAACTACTCGGTCCGCCCGTTCGTCGCTCGGGTCCCCGACCGCGAGTACATCCCCTACGAGGGCGAAGTCGCGGAGATCGCGGTGTTACCCGTCGCCGAGCTCACCGAGCTCGACAACTACGAGTCCGAGCGCCGCGAACATTCCTTCTACGGCGACATCCGGATCCACTACTTCCGGGTCGACGGCTACACCGTTTGGGGGGCGACCGGCCGGATGTTGGTGCAGTTTCTCGAACTTGCGACCGGCTGGCGGATGCCGTCGGAGGCCGACCGGATCGTCGACCCCGACGCCGAGTACCCCGTTTAAACTGCGGCTCGAACCCCCCGGCGCGGGCGAGTCTCAGCTAGCCTCCAGTCTGTCGCCCCCGGGACATGACGGGGGTCAGAGCAGATAAAAGGACGCGAACACGCCCAAAATCATGAACAGCACAGTGACACCGATCGGGTTGGTGACGTACCGGATCGGGGTGTCGTAGATGAACCGCTCGGTCGCTGTCTCGGGCGGTCGGGTCGCTCGAACCGGCCCCGTGGCCAAGAGCGAGGGCCGCACCGGCGCCTCGCTCGCCCGCGTTTGCAACGCCTCCACGTCGAGTCGGCCGGCGGTCTCGAACGCCGCCGGGTCGTATCCGACCTCGAGCAACGCGCCGGCGCAGGGCTTACAAAGGACGTGCGGCCGATCCGCCGCGGCGTAGGCGGCGAGTTCGTCGGCCTCGTCGGCGATCAGCTGACACCGCTCGCAGACGTGTTGTCGCTCCGAGCGCATCGTCGCCACCTCGGGTGGGGCATCGGGGCGTGGGAACATCGGCGCGTCGTCGCCGAGATCGCCGTAGGCGGGGTCGTCGCCGTGCAGCGTCGCGTGGCAGGGACGACACAGCGTCACTAGTTCGTCGAGGTCTCCGAGTGACGGCGACCCGAGCGCCGCGGTGTTGTGAACTTCGAGCTCCCGGTCCGGATTCCCCGGGCCCTCCTCGTACCCACAGCGCTGACAGGCGTATCCGTCGCGCTCGAGCACGTCGCTCCGAATGACCTCCCACCGGGGGCCGCTCCCGTCTCTGGTCCGGCGCTTCTCCGCCCGCGGTTCGAGATTCGGGCTCATGGGTTCGGCGACTCACCCCCCCAGGCGTCCATGTCCGCGTAGAAGTTCAACAGCGCGAACTTCAACTTTTCCGGCTCGATGTCTATGTGTTCGCTTCGTTCCTCCGGCGGGAAGCTTGGGTAGACGCTGTACTCGCCCAATTCGGAGCGTTTTGAGCCGGTGTAGCGCTCGTCGACCAGCACGCGGACCCCGAAGTCCTCCGGCGAGCGGACGACCCGCCCGAGCGCCTGTCGCGTCTTCCGGACGGTCGGAATCTCGACGGCGTATCGCCACCCCGCTGCCCCGTCGCCGTCACCGAAGGCCCCCTCGTAGGCCTGCTCGACGGCCTTCATTCGGTCGTCGAGATGGGGGTACGGCACCCCGACGACGATCACGCTCCGCGCGTCGTCGTCGTCGAAGCTGACGCCCTCCGCGAGCGTCCCCCAAAGCGAGGTGAACAACACGCCGTCGTCGGTCGCGACGAACTCCTGACGGAGCTCCTCGGCGCGCGTCCCCGGCTCGTCGAGGAAGGGGGTCGACTCGCCGGAAAAGCGGTGGTAGTACCGCTCCGCCTCGGCGTAACTCGGAAAGAACGCCAGCGTGTTTCCGGGGGTGAACCGGACCGTGTCCTCGACGACCTCGCCGACGGACCGCTGGACCGCGGGGTCGTCGCGCTGGCTCGCGAACAGCGCGGGCGTCTCGACGGCGTAGGTACGCCGCCGCGACTCGGGGAACTGCTCGCCGTAGGCCATCGTGAGCGGGTCGTCGAGGCCCAGCACGTCCTCCGTGACCGCAAAGGGGCGAAGTGTCGCGCTCATCAGGATCGCCGCGTGGAGCTCCTCGAACAGCGGCTCGGTGACCTGTCTCGGTAGGCAGGTGTACAGCTCTGCTCGCCCGACGACGCCGGTTTCGGTCCGCCGGACGCCGGCGACCGGGTACTGTCCGGGCTCGACGCTCGATTCCATCCAGCGCTCGATAAAGCCCGCCGCGGTCAGCGTCGGACAGTCCTTGCGGCTCGTCGTCTCGCCTTCCTTGTAGGCCCGCTCGTAGCGTCTGTCGAGTTCCTCCCCGAGCGCGAGCGCCGCCTCTAGGTCGGCCCCGAACCCTTGTCCGGTGTAGTTCCGCAGGAATGCAACCGAAAGGTCGTCGCGCCCGGTTTCGTTGTCGATCGCCACGTCAGTCCACTCCTCGCCGACCGACTCCCGGTCCCCGAACCCGAAGGAGTCCTCGTAGGTCTCGACGAGGGCCGCATGAAACGCCCCGACGACGTTCGCCGCCGGCTCCGCCCGGGCGTCTTCGACCCCCTTGAGTTCGTCGAGCGCACCCTCGAGGGTTCGTTCGGCGAGCGTTCGCGTCGCGTGATCGCGGGCGGAATCCGCGACGTTGTGAGCCTCATCGAAGATGACGACGATGTCCTCGGGGTCGCGTCCGATCCACCGGAAGAACTGCTCGCGGATCATCGGATCGAGCAGATGGTGGTAGTTACACACCACGAGGTCGACGCCCTCCATCCCCTCTTTCAGCAGTTCGTACCCACAGAGGTCCCGGCTGTCGGCGTACTCGTAGATCTCGTCAGGCGTCCGGACGTCCTCGTAGAGCCACCCGTAGAACGCGTCGGTGTCGGCGGTGAGGTTGTTGTAGTAGCGCTCGCAGATGTTCTCCCCCTCACGGATGGCCTCGGCGCCGGTCTCTAACTCATCGAGTTCCGAGAGCACCGTCCCGCGCGCATCGGCCGCCTTCTCGCTTCCCTCGCGACTCGCGTCGAGGAGCTCCCCCTCCCGCTCCTCGAGTTCGGCGATGTCGCGCTCTTTGTCCACCAACTCCCGAGTCGTGTCCCGAAGTGCCTGGCACTCCTCGTAACCCACGTCGATGTGACACATCGAGGCCTTCCCACGAAAGACGACGGCTCTGATCGGCTCAGTCTCGGCGATCGCGCGGGCCTCCTCGATGAACTGCCGTGTCTGTTGGTGGACGTTGGTGGTAATGACGACTGTCTTGCCCGCCGCCGATCCGTACTCGAGGGCTGGCACCAGGGAAGCGAGCGTCTTACCGGTCCCACAGGCGCCCTCGAAGAGCACGTCCCGCTCCTCGACGAGCGCCTCCCGGATTCGCCCCATCGCGTCGGTTTGGTGGTCGTAGGGTTCCTCGTAGGGGAAGTACCGACGGTGGTCGTCCGATCTCGACACGACTATTTATTGGTCGCTTTCGAATAAAAGGGTTCGGCGATCTCAGTTCGCTTCCCGTCGCATCTGTGGCCGTTGCGGACACGCGGCGAGTGTCTGCCACCGTGTTTGCCGACACTCAACCGGGGGTCTACCGTAGTGGTGTTCGGCCGGGGATCTGTGCTGCGGCAGCGTCCGTGAGCTGATAGACAGCACCCCCGAGGCGTCCGAGTCACCGTGACGCCGCCGCGGGCGGAACCGACGAACAGTTACCGCCTCAGCGAGGACGGACTGGCATGACCGAGCATTTCGAGGTTCACGGCCGCGACGGCGCGGCCCGCCGGGGGGAGTTGCGGCTCTCTGAGTCCCTCCCGACGCCCGCCCTCGTCGGTGACATCGTCGAGGACGGTGGGAGCCGCTGGCACGCCGACCAGCCCGCCCCGACAGGCGAGGAGTCCGCCCTGACGATCCTGCCCCACCGGGCGCTCCCCCCCGGAACCGAACAACCTGTCGAGGACGCCTTCGGCGTTGCGTACCCCGACACCGAGTTCCCAAGCGCCTCGGTCGTTTCGCCCACGACGGCCGACGACTACGGGGCCGACGCGTACGTGCTTTCGAACGCTGGCGGCTACGTCGGCCACGCCGAGGCGTTCGTCGAGGCGCTGTTGTCGGTCCGGGAGTCGGTTCCCGACGACACCGCGCTGTACTGTCCCGCGGCCGCGACCCCCGCCAACGTCGCCACGCTCGCGTACGCCGGTGTCGACCTCGTCGATGAGAAACGCGCCCGAGCCCGGGGTCTCGAGGGGTTCTACCTCACGACCGACGGCGAAGCGTTCCTCGAGGATCTCGACGAGCTGCCGTGTCCCTGCCTGGCCTGTCGGAGATCGATCGAGTCGTTCGACCGGACGGACTGCGCCGAACACAACGCCAATGCGCTCGCGGCCGAACTCGCCCGCGTCAGGGGCCGGATCGGCGAGGGCCGCCTTCGCGATTACATCGAGGGGCAGGCTCGTCACGAAGCGTGGCTGACTGCGACGCTCCGCCGCCTCGACCAGCAGTACGGCTATCTCGAGGAACGGACACCGGTCTTTCGGCGCAACGAACTGTTGGCGGCGACGGATGACGCGCTCCGCCGCCCCGAGATCCAGCGCTTCGCCGAACGGGTGACAAGCCGGTATCGCCGCCGTCTCGACGCGCCGCTTGTGCTGTTACCCTGCTCGGCGCGGAAACCCTACAGCGAGTCCCAGAGCCACGAGCAGTTCGCCCGCGCGATCGGGTACCGGGGGCATATGGTCTCGATGACGTCGCCGATCGGCGTCGTCCCGAACGAACTCGAGACGACCTACCCGGCCCAACACTACGATAGCGTCGTGACTGGCGAGTGGACCGACACGGAGATCGAATTCGTTGCGACGGTGCTTGAGCGCTACCTCGAACGCGCCGACTATGACCGCCACATCGCCCACGTCCCGGACGACTACCGTGAGATCTGCGAGCGCGTCGAGGCGTCGCTCGGGATCGACTTCGAGTACACCGCGTCGGGGCACCCGACGACCGACGAGTCGCTCGCCGCCCTCGGGGACGCTCTCGACGGCGAGGCAGCCTACTACAAACGTGATCGCGAACTCGCAACGGTGCGAGCGATCGCGGACTTCCAGTTCGGCGACGGCGCGGGCGAGACGGTGTTCGGCCCCGATGCGACAACGGAAGGGTATTACCCCAAGCTGCGGGTCCGGGACGCCGACAGCGAGCACCTGGCAACGATGGTCCCTCAGTACGGCACGCTGTCGCTGACGCTTCCCGGTGCGCGGGCATGGACCGACAGCGACGCTCCGACGAAACGCGTCGACATCGACGGGTTCGTGCCCAGCGGAAGCGTCCTCGCGCCGGGCGTGCTCGACGCAGACGACACGATCCGGCCGGGTGACGAGGTCGTCTTCGAGGGGCCGAAGGCGTTCGGCATCGGCCGCGCGGCCTCCCACGGCCGCGCCATGGCCGAGGGCTCACGGGGTGTCGCTGTCGATGTCCGACACTGTGCGGAACGCTGACACACCCGGCCAGCTTTTTATTCGTGGCGCGCCACCGTTGGGTATGGACGAGATCCAACTTGGCGTCCCGAAGCCACTCCTCGACTCCCTGCCCGAGGACGACGCCGGCGCACGCCAAGACATGCAACGCGCTGTGGAGGGCTACAACACCCGAGTGCAGACTGCGATCGAGACGGCCGACGACGACGGCGAGGCCGCCGCCCGGATCCTCGATATCATCGAGCACTTCGAAGACCGCGTCGAGCGGTTCCACGCTTTCATTCCCGAACTCCGCGCCTGGGGACAGTCGCCCATCTTCGCCATCGCCTGGCGAAACCTCTATGCGGACCTGATCGAACAACTGTACGACAACGGGTGGCTCGCCACCCAACTCGACCGTGAACGCAACGCCCGCCTCGTTGAGGACGGGATCAGACTCTCAGACCTATGAGCGACGCACGTGCTAACGCCGACACCGACGCCGAAGCGACCACCCTCGAACTCCGGTTTTTCGCCACCTTCCGGGCGGCGGTCGGACAGAAATCGATCAACCGTGAGTTCGGGACCGACACGACCGTCGGCGACGTTCTCGCCGCACTAGAGTCGGAATTTCCCGAACTCGCCGGTGACATCCTTGACGAGTCGGGTGATATTAAACCGCAGTTGAGCGTCCTGAAGAACGGCCGGGAGGTCGTCCACATCGAGGGGACCGACACCGACATGACGGATGGCGACACGCTCAGTGTTTTTCCGCCGGTCGCGGGGGGATAAATGGAGGACACACGCGAGTTCCGCGGGATCTCCAAGCGATTGGCGATCAAGTATCTCGAGGGGCTCGGTGGCGAACGCCCCGACGAGACCAGTGATCTGATCGAGGGTGACGACTGGTCGGCGGCTCTCTCCGAGCGGAAAGTAAACCCGATGGGATCGATCACGCTTACCGAGGTCGAGATCCGCTTCGAGGGCGAGGTCGAGACGCTCGACCCGCTTATCGAACGGTTTGCCCAGAAGGCGATGCGCGCCGGTGGGTGACGTGTCGGATAGTACACTCAACGGTAACGCGATCGTGCTTGCGGCGGCGAAGGCGTCCGTTTCGGGCGATCGCCTGCCCGAACTCGTCGACCGGGCCCAAGACCTGCTCGTCACCCGCCGAGATCGCTACGAGCGCCGTTACGAGTGCGTCCACGAGGACGACGACGGCGCGGTGTTCCTCGTTGAGGAGGGCCACTGGGCCGACCTCGGCGCGGAACTCGACCTCGAGCGCCGCGAGTGGAAGGCGTTGCGGCGCGTCCACGGCGAACATCTCAAACAACTCGGCGGCAACCTCGATCGCCGCGCCGAGTTCGAGACGGCCCTCGACGTGCGCGAGGTCGTCGTGATCGGATCGGGATAGGTCTCGCGGCGAGGCTCCCGCTTCGGACTGCCACTCGTTTCCGAGCGCCGACACTCAGGTCCAGGGGACCGACCGTTCCTGTAGCTCCCCGGCGATCGGCCGTCGCATCGTCTCTTCGACGCTCTCGACGTTCTCGAGTGCCCACATCAGCTTGACGTAGGCCGTCTCGGGTAGCGTGTCGCCGGCCTCGACGACGCCGGCGTCGAGGAGGTCTCGCCCGGTGTCGTAGACGCGGTCGCAGACCCGCCCCTCGATGCACTGACTTGTCATCACCACCGTCGTGCCGTCCTCGACCAACGCCCCGATCCGGTCGATCCACTCGGTGTTGACGTGGCCCAGTCCGGTCCCCTCGATCACGAGACCCGATGCCCCCTCGGCGAGGTCGAGTCGAGCCGGATCGGACCCGGGGACGAACTTGATCAGTTCGACGTCGGTGTCGAGGGCGGGCGCGAGCCGGAGATCGTCCGCGCCGCGTTCGGCGACGGGTCGCCGGAAAGAGACCTCGCCGGTGTCCCACTCGACGCGCCCGATCGGTTCGGCCCCGACGGTCCCGAAGGCGTCCCGCCTGGAGGTGTGATTCTTTCGGACGCGGGTGCCGCGGTGCAGCGCACACGCCCCGTCGGATTCGGATTCGTGCATGCAGACGAGCGTCTCGGCGTGATCCGCGGTCGCGGCCTCGACCGCACAGACGGCGTTCATCACATTGTCCGAAGAGGGTCGGTCAGCGGAGCGTTGGCTGCCGGTCAACACGACCGGGACGGGCGTCTCGAGGGCGAACGACAGCGCGGCGGCGGTGTACTGCATCGTGTCGGTGCCGTGCATCACGACGACGCCGTCGGCACCCGCCTCGATCTCCTCGTGGACCGCCTCGGCCAACTCCGTCCACACCGCCGGCGTCATGTTCTCCGAAAGAATGTTCGCCACGACGCGTCCGCGGTAGTTCGCTCGCCCGGCGAGTTCCGGGACGGCACGCAACACGTCCTCGGCGTCGAACTGGGCGGTGACCGCGCCGGTCCGGTAATCCACCGTCGAGGCGATGGTGCCGCCCGTTGAGATGAGCGCCACTGTCGGGAGGTTCTCCTCGAAGGTGATCTCCGAGCGCCCGTCGGCGTCGCCGCCCGACTCGATGTCGTAGGTGTCCTGCTCCAGTACGTCGACGCTCGCGTCGCTCCGGTCGATCCCGACGTTGTAGCCGCCGTCGAGTTTGACGACGAGTTCCTCCGCCGTCGTCGAGGGCAACAGGACCCCCTCGTAGGTGGTCCCGGTGCGATCGACACGGACGCGGTCCCCAGGGTTCATACACCGACGTATCGCACGGTCCGACTTGAAAGGCTCCCTTCGTTGGTCGGGGTCCTTTCGCCGGTCGACTGATCGGTTCCCGGAAGGCGTCCGCATCGGGCCCTGCTTGTCGAATTGTTTCAGATCGGGACGTCCGGACCGTGATACTAATGAGTATTCTTCGAGTATGACTCGAGTATGCCCAAAATAAGCGTGGAGATCCCATCGGAGTTGTTGTCCGATCTCGACGAACACGTCGGCGACGACGGAAAGTTCGTCAACCGAAGCGACGCCGTTCGGGCGTCGATCCGCAAGACGCTTGATCTGCTCGACGACATCGACGCCCGCCACGACCGTCTTGAGGACGACGATGAGTAGACCGGCTGCGACCGCCACTGCCCGCCCCGCCCCGCCCGCGGGTGCGGTCGTCCTCGCGGCGATCTTCGTCGCCTCGCTCGCGACGGCACAACTGACGGCTGCGAAGGTGTTGGCGTTCGAACTCCCCGTTGCGCTCCCGCTGACGGGGGCCGAGTTGGCGCTGCCGGGCGCGGCGCTGGCGTACGCGTTGACGTTTTTGGCCTCCGATTGCTACACCGAACTCTACGGACGACGGGCCGCCCAGGTACTCGTCAACGCCGCCTTCGCGATGAACTTTCTCGTGCTCGCGTTGGTCTGGAGTACGATCCTCGCGCCGGCGGCGGATCCGGAGTTCGCCGGCACCTTCGCCGAGGTGCTCGGCGCTTCGACGAACATCGTCGCCGGAAGCTTACTCGCATACGTCGTCAGCCAGAACTACGACGTAATCGTCTTCGACGCGATCAAACGACGAACCGACGGTCGGTATCTGTGGCTCCGGAACATCGCCTCGACGGGAACGAGCCAGCTGCTCGACACCGTCCTCTTCGTCGGTATCGCCTTCTGGGCGATGCCGACCGCGTTCGGAATCGGCCCGCAACTCCCGACTGCGGCCGTGGTGTCGCTGATGATCGGCCAGTACCTCCTCAAGTTGCTGATCGCGCTCCTCGATACGCCGTTGGTATACCTGATCACGGGCGCGGTGCGTCGCTCCGATCCCGGCGTGGCCTGATCGGGACGGCCGTTTCGACGGCGGCCGTGTCTTCGACCTCCTATGAGCCCCGCAGCCACGGAAGGAACGATCCCTGAATAAATCCGACGTACTCCACGACCCCGAGCGCGAGCGAAACGGCAATCACGACGAGCACCGGCACGCGGGCCAGCCATATCCAGTAGCTACCGAGGCGGCCGAGGCTGCCGATCCCTTTCTCGAGCTCTTCGATCGCCTCCTCGGACCACCCCCAGGCAACGTAGGCCGTCACGAGGAGCCCGCCGAGGAGGAGCAACACCCCGTCGGCGAACCCGTCGTACAGTTCGAGCAACACGATGTCGTAGGCCGGCCCGAGTCCGAGGATGAAGAGCGCGGCACAGACGAGCGCCGTCGCACGCAACCGGCCCATCCCGCGTTCGTCGATCGCGTAGGCGACGACGACCTCGGTCAGGCTGATCGCGCTCGACAGCGCGGCGACGGCGACGGTGAGAAAGAACACCGTGCCGATGAGGCCGCCAGCCGCGAGTTCGCCGAAGGCCGCCGCGAGCGTAATAAAGATCGCGCCGACGCCTGGATCGCCCGGGTCGATCCCCGCAGTAAAGAGGATCGGAAAGACGACCAACCCGACGGCAAGCGCGATGGCGGTGTCGAAGCCGATGATGATCGCCGCGTCTTCGACCAGGTTTCGGTCCTCGCCGAGGTAGGAGGCGTAGGTGATCATGATACCGAACCCGAGCGAGAGCGTGTAGAAGGCCTGCCCCGCCGCCGCGGGGAGGATTGACGTCCAGTTGGCGGCGAGCGTGCCGAAGTCCGGCGAGAGGTAGTAAGCGTACGCCGCGCCCGCGCCATCGAGCGTCGCCGCCCAGACGGCAAGGCCGGCCACGATGAGGACGATCGCAGGAACCATGACCTTCACCGCCAACTCGATGCCGCGGCGGATGCCCAACCCGACGATAGCGACGATGACGAGCAAAAAGAGCGCGTGAAACGCCATCGCCTCGACGCCTTGGGCCAACGTCAGGAACTGCTCGCCTGCGGCCCCCGGATCGGCGGCGTAGCCCTCACCCACCCCGAGGATCGTATAACGGATCGTCCACCCTGCGACGACGCTGTAGTACGACATGATGACGAACGTCGTCACGACGAATACCCATCCGACGTACCGCCAGATTCCGCCCCCGATCCGGTTGAACGCCCCGACCGGGTTGCTTCTGGTCCGTCGGCCGACGACGAACTCGATGAGGATCGCGGGCAGCCCGACCGAGGCGACGAAAAGCAGGTACACGATGAGGAACCCGGCTCCGCCGCCTTCACCCGTCACGAACGGGAACCGCCAGATGTTCCCGAGCCCGACGGCGCTGCCGACCGCCGCGAGCACGAACCCCGCACGCGTCGACCACTGTTCGCGGTCCACTTCGAGGGAAGGCATACCTCCGCTGTCGACACAGGTGCCGATAAATGTGGGTACATTACCTCGACCACCCGGACTTCCGTGGCTCCCGTTCCGGGTCGACGATCCCCCTACGCACCGTTCGAAGCCGGAGACGACGACCGCCGGGGCAACGTTCAAGTATATCCAGTCTAAGCCGCAGCTGTATCATGTGCCATCACCACATGCCCCGTGACCGATCCGAGACGGAGCGAACCGAGGAAACCCCATCATTTCTGAATGAGGAGACAAGCGCGGAAACCGAACTGCTGACCGACGGCGGCGACGATCCCGAGGAGGACGACGCGTAGGGACGACGCGAGTGGACGTGAGGAGCGGACGACGTCGCCGGTTTCGACGCGCGCCTTTTATATGACTCCGCAATCGGAGTGGGTGGAGTAATACTCACTGTTTTGAGCGATGAGTGAGTGATCACGTTTCCCTCTCGGACTTCACGGCACCCAATCCACCGATCCCGTATCCGATGTGGCTTTCCGGAGTGCCCACTTTCCGGTCTGTACGAACGCGAATTCGCCGGCAGTTCCGACGTGGAACGCGTCACTGTGTTGGGTGAGTAACCTATGACACGAAAGCACGACTACTATAACTATTCGTCCCGGTCTATTGTGACTACTAACTGAACGCCGTCGATAGTTGATGATCCGCGTCTGGTGAATCGGCTGCGCGAAGTACTAGTTCTCACCGCCTACTGTGGACTGTAGCTAGTGAGGACGTCAGACCGGGCGGGCCGACGCGATGGTGGGTCACGCAACTGAAACAAGAATAATGATCTCAAGGCTAATATACTTGTGTCCACGAGACTACGTATGACCGACGACCGGCCCGCCGACGTGAACGAGCGCGTCACCGAGGAGTGGAAGGCGGACACCAGTCCCGGCGAGCGCGTTCGCACCATGATGAAGCGGACGTACGATCCCCAGTCAGTCGCCACCATTGCCGAGCGTGCGCTGACCTCGGAGACGACCGCACGCAAGCATCTGAACGTCCTCGCCGAAGACGGCTTCGTCGAGGCGGTCTCTCCGTCGGACGAGCGCGGAACGTGGTACAAACGCGCCCCGCGCTCGGTCGTCCTCGAACGCGCCCAGCAGATCCTCGATTCGGCCGACGTCGAGACTCTGTCTACACGCGTCACAGAGCTTCGCGAAACCGTCCAAGAGTTCGAGGAGCAGACCAGTTCGGAATCTCCACGGGCTGCAGCCATCGCTGACGCAGAGTTAGACGCGGCGACGATGACAGAGTGGCAGACGGCACGTCGGAATCTGAAACTCGCGCGGGCCGCACTCGCGCTCGCGGACGCAACCGAGGCCGTCGAGGACGACACTGGCTCGGGCGACCGCGGCGAGCCAGCAGGCATCACCGGTTGACACGATGGAGGACTCCGAGTCGCACTCGTTGCGAGGTGCCATCGACGCCGGTGCTCTCCACGATTTTCGCTCCGAGTTCGAGCGCTTCGAACCTCTCGCAAGTGGATCGCTGGACGACTCGGTGAGTCCCAGCGAACTACGTCTCCAGCTCGACGACGGCATCGGCGAGGCGACGACTGCGACCATCACCGTCCGGTGGTCGGTGCGAGACGACTACAACGTTCACTACAGCGACGATACGGATCGGAACCTCCGATGGGACGTTCACCCCCACGAGTACACTGCTCCTGATGGAGACGGCCACTACCACCCACCCCCGAACGCGTCGAACAATGATGGCGACATCGGAGCGTCCTGTATCGGAGTAACGGAGCTTGTCCTCGTCGCACGTGCAGTCCACCAGTTGTGGCGGGCTGGCTACGGCAGTGAGAACACCGACCTGCTTAATAACGCGACCAACCCACCGTAGGCGCGGCCGCCGTGTCCTGCCACCGGCGTACAACGATTTCTACTTGGGGCGGTTCGCGGGTTCAGATTCAACCGGACTCCTCGCCGTCGATCCAGCTAAATGACTGTGCGGATAGCATAAACGCCTGACGGCTATCTTAGTTCAACTTAAATATCCATTCGTCGCGTTCGGCGGCAGTTATTATTCGCTCCCCACTCGTCCACTACGGCCGGTCGCTCTCAAGTTCAATGTCGAGATCATCGAGGAGTTCCTTTGCTTCCTCGCGTTTTTCTTGATGATCTTCGAGAAAGTCAGCCATGAGTTCCGCAGCCTGCTCCTTGCAGCCGCCACAGAGGCGTTCGCCGCCGACGCACTCCTCGTAGACGCGGGTCGCGAACTCGTCGTCGTCGCCCGACAGCAGGTACGCGTACAGTTCGTATACCGGGCACTCGTCGGCCTCCCCGCCCAACTCGCGCTGTTTCTCGGCCGTCTCGCGGCCACCCGTGGTTGCGGATTTGACCTTCTCGTAGCCCTCCTCGGGGTCGTCGAGCAGGCTGATGTGGCTCGCCGGGACCGACGAGGACATTTTGCCACCGGTTAGGCCGGTCATGAAGCGGTGATAGATCGACGACGGCGGGAGAAACCCGTAGCCGCCGTGGTCGGTCTCGACCTCGCGAGCCAGTTCCTCGGCTTCGGATCGCGAGAGCTCGAAGCTATCGATGTGGCCCTCGTACACCCGCTTTTCGCCCTCGACGGCTTCGATGAGCGCTTCGAAGGCCTCCTCGGTCGCGTTGCGATCCAGAAACCGGACGCGGGGCCGGAGTGGTTCCTTGCCGCCCGACTCCAGCGTCTCGATCGCATCCTCGAGCGCCCCCACCGGCGGGCGCTCCGCGCGGAGCCACTCGGCGGCGTCGGCACACCGGACGTCGGACTCGGGGTCGTCGGCCTCGGCCGCGAGCGCCTCGTAGGCCTCGGCGACGAGTTCGTGCTCCCCGCCGTCCAACTCGAAACTCGCATAGGCCTCGGTCACGCCGAAGTATCGCATCCGCCCGGCGAGGTCCCGCGCCAGCCGCATGTGGGGGTCCTGATCGGGGCCGACGGGGATGACGGTCGGTTTCGGCTCCCCGAGTTGCGGATAGAGGATGTCGGCCATCTGGGTGACCACCGACTGCATGTACGAGATCTCGGTCTCGCCGTCAAAGTCGTAGATCGCTCCCAGCTCCGAGGCGTTCGCTTTCGCCCCAAGCTCGAAGGCGAGATCTTGGACCTCGCGGTTCGTCGACTGGCGGTACAGCGTCCCCTCGTCGGGGTCGAACCCCAACGCGAGCAGCGAGAGGAGGTAACTCTCGGTGTGGTCGTCGATCTCGTCCCACGACAGCCCGCGGGCGGCGTGGGCTTCCAGGTCGGCGATGAGGCCGTAGGCGTCGGCCCCCTGCCGTTGGTGCCAGATCAACTCGTCGAAGACCAGTTTGTGGCCGATGTGGGGATCACCGGTCGGCATGAACCCGGAGAGGGTAGCGAACGGTTCGTCGTTCATCATCGCGTCGGCGACCGGCCGGTAGTCGCGGTGGCCGAAGATGACGCCGCGACGCATCAGGTAGTGCGGCGACGGCACCCGGGGTAGCACGTCCTCGAAGGCCTCGATGCCGAACTCCTCGAAGAGCTTCCGGTAGTCGTCGACGGTCGAGGAGCCCCACGGGTCGAGGGCCACGTCGTCGACGGCTCCGCCGTCCGCTCGGAGCGTCACCGACGATTCGGTGTCGGCGCCCTCTGTTCCGCCATCGCTCCGGACGGCCGGCGCGTCCCCGCTCTCGTGGGTTCCGTCGTCTGCCATGGGGGGTCGTCGGGGTGGTCCGCGCAAAAACCATTCGCTTGGTCCCCGAGACCGACGTGGCGGGTGCGGGGCAGCGGCTCCTCAGGGCGTCAACCGACCGACCGACAGCCACCGGACCGAACCGGAGCCGACAAGCGCGAAGATCATCCGCTTTCGGACGCCGTGTGCGAGCCGAACGTCGAGGGCGATCTCCCGCGGGGAGCGTTCGACACCGGCCGGGAGCACCCGGACGAGCAACTCGGAATGTCCGATCTCGTCGACGTGCTCGACCGTATCGTACGTCCGAAAGTCGGCCCCGAATTTGAACCCCGTCTTCGGGACGACCCCCTGCTCGCGGAGCGTCCGGTAGACGGTGTATCGTCGGTCGAACCGGTCGCCCTCGGCCGATCGCCCCCGAGCCCTGATGGCGTCCGCCCCCCCGTCGACTGACAGCGCGCCGCGCTCTGCGAGGGACGCCGCCTCAAGCAACGACAGTTGGACGGCGTCGCCCTCGCGGTCGAGGGGCTGTCCGTAGAAGCCCCGCTCGTAGAGCGCCGCGGGTGGATCCCAACAGATCACGCGGTCGCCGAGCAGGTCGCCGTCGACGCTCGAGAACTCGGCGGCGGCGTTCGAGCCCCCGACGTCGGGGTGGTCGGTCTCGAGGTACGTCAACTCGCTCTCCTCGTCGACGACCGCGAGGACCACGTCTCCGAGCGACCCGAGCGCGACTGACGCGCGCTCGCCGACCACCCGGACCCGGTGTTCGACGGTCCCGTCCCACGGGCCGTCACCGCGCGGGTGGACGACGAAGTCCGCACCGTCGGCGCCCTCGACCCACCCATCTCGCGCGGGCGAGACATAAAAACCCCGCTCGCGGAGATCCTTGTAGACGAGAAACGGGACGACAACACCGTCGTTATCGCCGAGAAAGCCGCCGAGGCCGGCCCCGTCGACCGCGTCGAGGTCGCCGCGGTACAGGAGGTGGGCGGCCTCGACGGGGGCGAGGCCGACGCCCTCGCCGCGGGGCCGACCGTAGCCCCGCGAGTCGTAGTACCGCTCGCGGCCGTTCGCGCCGACCTCGACGACCCCGTCGGTCAGGTGGCCTTCCATGCGCGGACTCACCGGTGCCGTGCCTAAATCGGCTGCGGTCCGCCGTTCGTCCCGTTTCGTTCCTGCTCCCTTCTTCGCCCCCGGTCTCGGATTCGGCGGGCGGGCAAGACGCCGAAGCAGTCGGGTCATCAATCCGTCCCCGCTTTGCCGTCCGCCGCCGCGCCCCCGCTCCCGCCGGCCGAACAGGCCGTGTCAAGACATCGCGGCCCGTCCGGGCGTTCGAACAGCGGGAGCCTGCAGTCACACGATCCGATCACCCGTCCGTCGGGGATCGCAAAGCCCGTCTCGCAGTCGGGGTACTCCTCACACCCGGCGATGAGGCCGCCCCGCCGGAGTATCCGGAGGTCGCCGCCGCAGTTCGGACACGCCCAGTTGCGGTCGAACCGTCCCCGGACGGCCTCAAGCAGCGAGCCGCACTCGTAGTCGAGACACAACTCGAAGCGCTCGCCGCGCTCGATCCGGAACTGTGGGAGGCCGCAGCCACACGT
>NZ_JBKEGK010000042.1:0-15260 GCF_046710025.1 Natronomonas sp.
AACTGGACAGCAGCGTGTTGTACTTCTCCTTTGAGGACGGTGACGGCGAGGCAGTCATCAGAGTCCGCCGCGGCGATGTGGGGCGGCTTCGGGCCGTTCTCGCGACTGTCTCAGCGGTCGACGGAGCTCCGATCGGGCTCTCGGTTCGCGGCGTCAGCGGCACGGTCCGAGCCTGTGAGGAAAAGTATATACGGCGTCCGGAGGTACGAATTAAGGAGAGAAACGTCGCGTTCGCCGGGGCTGAACGGCTCGCCGTCGCCCGGAACGACCGGGTTGACGTCGACCTCCCGGACGGCCGCGTGGGCGCGACAGCACTCGATATTCGCGACAACTAACAATGCAGGGACAATCGCAGCAGCAGGCGTACGACCGGGGGATCACGATCTTCTCCCCGGACGGCCGTCTGTACCAGGTCGAGTACGCGAGAGAGGCGGTCAAACGAGGCACGGCGTCTATCGGGATCCGAACCGATGACGGCGTCGTGTTGGTAGTCGACAAGCGCATCCGCTCGCCGCTCATGGAGCGGACGAGCGTCGAGAAGATCCACAAAGCCGACGATCACATCGGCATCGCGAGCGCCGGCCACGTCGCCGACGCCCGCCAGCTTATCGACTTTGCGCGCCGGCAGGCGCAGGTCAATCAGCTCCGGTACGAGGAGCCGATCGGCGTCGAGACGCTGACGAAGGCCGTTACCGACCACATCCAGCAGTACACGCAGGTCGGCGGCGCGCGCCCCTTCGGCGTCGCGTTGATCATCGGCGGCATTGAGGACGGCGAGCCCCGACTCTACGAGACGGACCCCTCGGGGACGCCCTACGAGTGGCAGGCGCTCGCAGTCGGCGCCGACCGCGGCGATATCGAGGATTACCTCGAGGAGCACTACACCGACGACCTCGACATCGACGGCGGTATCGGCCTCGCCATGGAGGCGCTCGCCTCCGTCAACGAGGACGAACTCACCTCCGAGGGGATCGGCCTCGCCACGGTGTCCGTCGAGGACGGCTTCGAGAAGGTTCCCGACGAGAAGATCGAGGCGCAACTTGAGGAGCACGGCTTGCTGGCTGACGAGGACGAAGACGAGGAGTAACCGCGCCGGTCCCGTTTGGGAACACCTTTTGTCTCCCCCCGCGTATCGACACGCATGATATCACTTGACGAGGCTGTCACGGCCAGACTCGAGTCCCACGGCCAGCGCTTCGAGGTGCTTGTCGACCCCGACGCCGCCCTCGAGATCAGGCGCGAGGAGTTCGACGACGACCTCGAGGACGTTATCGCCGCCGAGGACGTCTTCGAGGACGCCTCCTCCGGCGACCGGCCACCGGAGACATCACTCGAAGAGGTTTTCGAGACGACCGATCCCCTCGAGATCATCCCCGAGGTCATCCGCCGCGGCGAGATCCAGATCACGGCCGAGCAGCGCCGCGAGATGCAGGAGCGAAAACACAACCAACTCGTCAACAAGATCGCCCGCAACGCCGTCAACCCACAGATGGACGACGCCCCCCATCCGCCCGAGCGGATCGAACGCGCCTTGGAGGAGGCCGGATTCAAGATTGATCCGATGGAACCGGTCGAGAACCAAGTCGACGACGCCTTGGACGCCCTCCGGCCGGTCATCCCGATCCGGTTCGACGAGATCGTGATGGCGGTGCAAGTACCGGCGGACTACGCCGGCAGCGCGCAGGCGCAGATCCGCCAGTTCGGCGACCTCGAGAGCGAAGAGTGGCAGTCGGACGGCTCGTGGGTCGGCGTGCTCCGGTTCCCGGCGGGTCTCCAGAACGACTTCTACGACGTGGTCAACGAGCACACGAGCGGCGAGGCCGAAACCAGAATGATCAAGGACGAAGACGAGATCGGAACGCGGTAGCGCGCCCGAAGCACCGCTGTCGGTGGCTCGCATGGGGGATTTTTATACTGGCCCGCCGAGAGTCGACGGACACCATGCGAGCAGTCACTATCGGCGACCACGGCGGACCCGAGGCACTGCGCGTCGAAGAAATCGATCAACCCGAACCGGACGAGGGCGAACTCCTCGTTGAGGTCGGCGCCGCAGGGATTAATCCGGTCGACACGTACTTTCGAGACGGCTCTTATAAGCCCGTGAGCCTGCCGTTTACCCCGGGCGTTGACATCGCCGGGACGGTCGTTGCGGCCGGCGAGGGCGTCGACTCGTTCTCGGTCGACGACCGCGTTTACGGGACCGGAATCGGCAACGGAGAGCATCAAGGCGCCTACGCCGAGTACGCCACCGTCCCGACTGATCGGGTCGTCGAACTCCCCGACAACGCCGAAATGACACAGGCCGGCGCGGCAGGGGTCGTCGCCTGCACCGCCTGGCGGGCGCTGGTCGACCACGCGAACCTCGATCCTGCCGAGTACTGCCTCGTCCACGGGGGGTCGGGCGGCGTCGGCCACGTCGCCGTCCAGATCGCCGCCGCCGTCCGGGCGCAGTGTCTCACCACCGCCGCACCGACGTATCACGACGAGATCGGGGCCCTCGGGGCCGAAACAGTCCTCGATTACGGCCGTGAGGATCTCGCTGAGGCCGTTATCGACGCCTCCGACGGCGGCGTCGATGTGGTCCTCGATCACCGCCTCGACGACTACCTCCAGTTCGATGCGGATGTCGCGGCGGCCGACGCCACCGTTGTCGGGATCGGCGAGAACGACCCCGCACCCGCTTTTTCAGCCGTCGCTGGCGGACGCGCGAAGGATGTCACCTACCAACTGATGAGCATGTTCAACACGCCCGACCTCCGGGTGCCGCTCCGTGGCGTCGCTCACCTGATGAACGTTGGGGCGCTCGAAGTCGAGGTCGCACGGAGCTACGACCTCGGGGAAGCGGCCAAGGCACAGCGCGACGTGATGACCGACAGCTTCCTCGGTAAACTCGTCATCGAGCCCTAATAACGACTGTCCGGTAGTCGTGACGTCCTTACTACCCCATATGTGAGCTGGTGTGTAGTTCCCAGCGGAGATTGGTGGTTCGTCTCGGCTGCCCACGCGGCGGAGGTTTATATATTATCTATCTCCCGATCAACCGGGATGATAGTCGTACACGCGACGTTTCCGCTTGATTCGGCAAAGCGTGAGGAGGCACTCGAACTGATCAAGGACCTCGTCGAACAGTCACAGGCGGAGGCGGGGACGATCGACTACCGGGCCGTGACGGATGTCTCGGAACCGAACGTGCTTCGATTCGTGGAGCGGTGCGAGGACACCGACGCGTTCGAGACTCACATCGAGACGGAGCACTTCCAGGCGTTTGAGGCGGCGCTTCCGGAGCTGCTCGCCGAGGACCCCGAGACCCTCCGGTTCGAGGTCGAGTCGGCGACCGAACTCGAACTCCGACAGGAAGCGTCGTACGGAGTACCGGCGAGCGTCCGGCCCACCGGTCGATATAAAAAGCGATCACTAACAATGGTGCGGACGAAAGCCCACGTATGACAGAACACACCGGGAGGGGGTGGTTCGAGGATGTCGACCCGGCTGATCTCGACGGGGCCCGCGACGCGATCGAACACGGATCCGCCGAGGGGCCGGGCGAGTGGCCCGCTCGGGCGGTCGAAGCCGACTTCGCCGACGACGAAGCCGACTACTACGACCTGCTTCACGACGCCACCATGTCGGCGACGCGGGACGCGGTCCGGGAGGCGGAGACCGCGGAGGACCGACAGCTCATCAGCAGCGTTCGGGCGATGGACGACTGCGAACGCGTCGCGAACGAACTCGCCGAACGGGTCGCCGAGTGGGCCGGACGCCAGCGCGAGGGCGCGGGGTCAGGCGTCGCATACGCGCGAACGCTGGCCGACGACGATGAGATTGCGGACCGCCGACTCGCCTCGCTCGCCGAACGGGTCACAGAGCTCGACGACGAGGCCGCGGCGCTTCGAAGCCACATCGAACGGACTGCCCCTGAGGTCGCGCCGAACCTCACGGGCCTGGGAGGTGCCGTACTCGCCGCCCGCTTGATCGCCCTCGCTGGCGGGCTAAAACAACTCGCCCGGAAGCCGGCCGGGACGGTGCAGGTCCTCGGCGCGGAGGAGGCGTTGTTCGCCCACCTACGGGGGCGGGCGCCGTCGCCGAAACACGGGATCATCTTCACCCACGAGGCGGTGAGCGGAACCCACCCCGAAAACCGGGGCTCGGCTGCGCGGGCGCTCGCGGGAAAGCTCTCGATCGCGGCAAGAATCGACCACTACGCGGGAGACCGGCGTCCCGAACTGGAGACCGAACTCCACGACCGGATCGAGCGCATCCAGGCGCGTGAGGTCGAATGAGCTCCGAACTCCCCAGCGGCGTCGAGCGGCGCTCCTTCGGCGGCGACGACGAGTGGCTTACGACCCGCGGGGAACCGGTGTACGACGAACCGACCGACGGCGAGTGGCGCCGCTGGGACGCCCGCCGATCGAAACTCGGGGCGATGTTCGAACGCGGAGCCGATCACGGCCTCGAGGGCGGCGAAACCGTACTGTACCTCGGCGCCGCAGCGGGGACGACCGTCAGCCACGTTGCGGACTTTGCCGGGCCCACCTACGCCGTCGAGTTCGCGGCCCGGCCAACCCGCGATCTGCTCGATGCCGCCGAGTCCCGCTCGAACCTCTTCCCGCTGTTGAAGGACGCGAGAGCGCCCGAAACGTACGCCCACGTTGTCGAACCGGTCGACGCGATTGTCCAAGACGTCGCGACCCGCGGGCAAGCGAACGTCGCATTAACGAACCGGCGGTTCCTCCGCGAGAACGGCCGCCTGCTGTTGGCGGTCAAGACGCGAAGTGAGGATGTCGTCCGGGACCCCGATGCCGTCCTCGAGGAGGTGTTGGAGACGCTCTCGGAGGGCTATGATGTCCTCGAAACGCACTCGCTGGAGCCGTTTCACGAGGACCACTTCGGGGTCATCGCGACGCCGCGGTGACAGGGCGGGGGGAACGCGGTGGCGTGACAGCTGACGCAACGGAACACACGCCCCCCGGGTGAGAAGCCCGATTGAACGGTGCTTCCGTCGGGTTCGGCCGCGGTCACATGGTATTTAACGGCGCACGCTGAATTGAACCACGATGGATCTGGGTTCGCGCGACGCGTTCGACCGGGCCGGAACGCTCGGCATCGAGGAGGAGTTCTTTATTGTCGACGCCGACGGACGCCCTACGTCGGGGATTGGAGAACTCGTCTACGGGAACGAACCACCCGAACTCCTTGAGGGCCGACTTGATCACGAGCTCTTCAAGTTCGTCATCGAGACGCAGACGCCGACGGTCGACTCGCTCGGGGCGGCTCGCGAGGCCCTCGGCGATGTCCGGAGTGCGCTCGTCGAGCACGCGAACCGACACGGGTTCGACATCGCAGCGGCCGGATTGCACCCGGCGGCGAAGTGGCGCGAACTCGAACACGCCGAGAAGCCGCGCTACCGCGAACAACTCGAGCGAATCCAGTACCCCCAACATCGGAACACAACCGCCGGCGTCCACGTCCACGTCGGCGTCGATGACGCCGACAAGGCTGTCTGGATCGCCAACGAACTCCGGTGGCATCTGCCGACCATGCTCGCGCTGTCGGCGAACTCTCCGTACTGGAACGGCTTCGACACAGGGTTGCAGTCGGCCAGAGCGAAGATCTTCGAGGCGCTCCCGAACACGGGGATGCCGACCGCCTTCGACGACTTCGAATCGTTTCAGGCCTTCGAGCGGACGATGGTAGAGACTAACTCCATAAACGACCGCGGCGAGTTGTGGTTCGATGTCCGGCCCCACTCCGAGCACGGCACCGTCGAGGTTCGGACGCCGGACGGGCAGGCCGACCCCGACCGGGTGATGGCGTTCGTCGAATACACCGAGGCGCTCGTCGAGGACCTCGGCGCGCGCTACGACGACGGCGAGGCGGCCAGCGAGTATCGCCGGGAGTTCCTCGACGAGAACAAGTGGCGCGCGCTCCGATACGGCCACGACGCCGAACTGCTCACTGCCGATTGGTCGGGGACGGTATCACTCGGAGAATTGGTCGACAGGGAACGGAGTCGCCTCGGCGTCTCCGGAATCGCCGACCTCTACGACAGCGAAAGCGGTGCCTCGGAGCAGCGTCGCCTCCGGGAGGAGGCGGGCCTCGACGCGCTCTGCGCGTCGCTGGTGTTAGGGTGAGTCGCCCGAGCGGTACCCGGCTACTCGCTACTCAAAAAAGAGCCCGTCGACGAGCGACGCGACGAGCGCCTCGTGAGCGTCGTCAAGTCTTGAGGGGCCGAGCCCGTCGAACGTTTCTTTTGCGACGATAGTAAAGGAGAGCAACCGAAAGAGGCCGACCAGCTCCTCGGGGTCGTCGATCCGGAACTCGTCATTGTCAGTCCACCGCTCGGCGTGGGGTTTGAACATCCGGAACTGTTCCTCGTAGTAGGCCTTGAGACCCGCCTCGCTCGCTTCGGTGTGGAGCGGCCGGATGTCTTCCTCGACGATGAGCCGGTAGTATAGGGGATTCGTCTCCAATTCCTTGAAAAAGTACTCGATCCCAGCCAGAACCTCGGAGCGCAGGTCGACTGCAGCCTCCAGAAGCTCCTCGAGTTCGTCGGCCATCCGGCTTTGCTCCCGGCCGAGGATCTTCAGGTACAGCGCCTCCTTCGAGTCGAAAAACTGATAGAAGGTGCTCGTCGCGATGTCGACCTCGTCAGTCAGGTCGCTGATCCGGGTTCGGTCGTGGCCGAACGCCGAGAACTGTTCGCGGCCGGTCTTAATCAGTCCCTCGCGAATCCGGTCGCGCTCGCTGTCGCTAAACCCTTTCATTTGCCTGATTTCCGGTTGTCCGAACGGTGAATGCCGGCGGCGGTATCGGGTGCGCAGTCGCGTTGGGGGCATTCCCTCGAATACATACAAAAACTCAAGAACAGAAAGTTTATGAATTTTTGGTTTTATATTATAGCCGATGGACGATGTCCCCGATGGTCCCGGAAGACGTACGGATTCTGATACAACTGCTAACCCCCGAGGGGGTGGTCGGGGCCCCGGGTCGCTCGGTGTCGTTGCTGTGGCACTTCTGTTGGTCACCTCGACAGGTGTCGGAGCTATTGCCCTCGTCCCGGGGACGGCGAGCGCCCAGACGGGCTTTTCCTCCGGCGACGTCGAGTTGGACGTGTTCGTCCCCGACGACACGTTCACCCCGGGGCAGACGAGCGAGCTGACGCTCCAAATCGCGAATGACGGCGAAATAAACGACGGAAGCTCGGCCGAATCGATGGAGATGACCACCACCGCCCGCAATGTCCGCGTCGAGGTTGACGAGCAGGACGCCCCGATTTCGGTCGAGACGGGCGAGAAATCGATCGGCAGCATCGGCACCGAGTCGCCAAGGAGCGTACCTATCGAGATCGACGTGCCCGAGAACGCCGAGGAAGGCGAGTACGAGATCGAGGTCGAACTCGAGTATCGACACACCTCTCGCGTCTTCGATAGGGGCGGAACCCAGGGTGACCGCTCGTACACCGTTACCCGCGAGGTCGACATCGTCATTGACGACGCACCCCGCTTCGACCTCACCGAAGTCGACACGACCGCGCAGGTCGCCGATTCGGGCCCGACGACGGCCGAGATCGAGAACGTCGGCGGCGAACCCGCCGAAGACCTGACCGTCAAGCTCACGTCGACGAGTCAACGGGTCAGTTTCGGCGGTAGCCCGAGCGAGACCGCTAGCGTCTCGTCACTCGCCCCCGGCGAGACCGCGATAATTGAGTACGACGTTCGATTCGGCCCGCGTGCCAGCGATCGGGCGTACCCGCTCGATGCGACTGTCACCTACGAGGATTTGGATGGCATCCCCGGCACGGACACCCAGCCGACGCTGGACGTGACGCCGATGGCCGAACAGACGTTCGAGATCACCGACACCGACTCGACACTCCGCGTCGGCGAGGACGGCGACCTCACCGGCACCGTCACCAACACCGGCCCGGTTGCCGTCAACAGCGTGGTCGTCCGGTACGCCGATGATTACCCGAACCTCGTCCCGATCCAACGCGACGTCGCCGTCGGGTCGCTTGCCCCCGGCGAGTCCGCGGAGTTCCGGCTCCCGATCGAGGTTACCCGTGAGGCTGACCCCGTCTCGAAATCGATCGCGATGGCGGTCACCTACCGCAACGACGAAAACGAGCTTTCCCAATACAACGATGTCGACGCCTTCACCGAGGTCAGCGAACGCCGAGATCAGTTCCTCGTCGACATTGAAGAGGACAGCATCGCCGCCGGGTCCGAGCGGTTGATAAATGTAACCGTGACGAACAACCTCGACGAGCCCGTCAGCGACGTTGAAGCCAAACTGTACACTGACAGCCCGATCGGCACCGGCGACGACGACGAGGCGTACGCCGAGTCCCTCGAACCGGGCGAGTCGACGACGGCCTTGTTCCGGGTCAGCGCCGACAGCGGCGCGGCACCGAGGACGTACTCGGTCGAGATGGACTTCAGATACGACGACGAGGAGGGCACGAGCAAGGTCTCGGAGACCTACCGGGCGGCCATCGACGTTACCGAAGCCGAGGGCGGCGGCATCCCGTGGCTCCTCGTCGGCGGCCTCGTCGTAATCGTCGCGGCCGGCGCCGGTGTGCTCTGGCGGCGGCGAGGATAAGTCGATGGACTTCGGCCAGTCGTTCGAGTCGGCTGTTGAGCGGGTCAACGAGATCATCCTAGACCGTCCGCTCGCGGTCATCGGCGTGTTCGTGCTCGTAACCGCCCTCCTCGCCGGCGGAATGCCGCTCATCACAACCGATTCGGAGGCGACGGACGCGTTCACAGAGGGGCTACCCGAGCAGGAGGCGCTGGACGCGGTCAACGACGAGTTCGGCGACCGTTTTGAGGATGATCAGGCGACGACGCAGTTGGTCCACGTCAGCGACAACGTCCTCGCAAAGACGGAACTGCGCCGCAGCCTCACGGCTTTAGATCGGACCAATCGCCGAGCCGCGCTCAGGTACGAACGGGCGGCCGGGCCGGCGGTAATTATCGCTAGAACGCTTGATCCGACCGCGACTACGCCCGAACAGCAACTGCGGACGGTCGAACGGGCTTCGGAACGAGATATTCGGGCTGCGATCCGTGAGTTGGCCGACGAGCCGCGGTTCCGAGCACTCCTATCGGACGATTTCAACGCCGCGTCGGCGTCGGCGTCGGCCTCAATCACCGTCGTCACACACGACGTGCCGAGCAGCAGCGGTGGCGGGCCGGATCAGGGTGGGGGGCAAATAGAGGAGATCCAGACGTCGATGCAGCCCGTCGTTGAGGGCACCGAGGGCGACATCCGGGTGTTCGGATCGGGCATCATAAGCGCCGAGAACGCGAACGTCATCGGCGATTCGCTGACGATCGTTATGCCGCTCGTGTTGTTCTTGATCCTCGTTTTCCTGATCGTCGCTTACCGTGACCCGATCGATCTGGTGTTGGGACTGATCGCGCTTACTGTGACGCTCGTATGGACGTTCGGGACCGTCGGCTACGCCGGCATCCCGTTCGACCAGAACATGATCGCCGTCCCGGTACTGTTGCTCGCGGTCGGGATCGACTTCGGTATCCACATCATCAACCGCTACCGGGAGGAACGGGTCAAGGGGGTCGCCCCCCGAGCAGCGATGAAAACGGCGAATAGACAGCTCATCGTCGCGTTCTTCATCGTGACCGTCACGACTGTCTTCGGATTCGGCGCGAACGTAATCAGCGATCTGGGACCGATAAGTAACTTCGGGTTGGTCGCTGCCATCGGGATCAGCTACACCTTCTTCATCTTCGGCATCCTCCTGCCGGCGTTGAAGATCGTCGCCGACAGGTTGCGGGACCGCCTTTCGCTTCCCGAGTTCGGGTCGGCTCCGATATCCTCGGAGGAGTCGAAGTTCGGTCAACTGCTGGCGGTCGGCGCGACGGTCTCTCGGGTCGCGCCAGCGGCGTTCGTCGTCCTCACGCTCGTGATCGGCGGCGGCGCGGCGGCGTACGGTCAAGACGTCGATCGGTCCTTCGACACCGACGACTTCCTGCCCCCCGAGGAGATTCCGGTGTACATCGACGTTCTCCCCGAACCGCTCGCACCGAGTGAGTACACCGCGACGAAAAACCTCAATTTGATCGAGGATCGCTTTGAGAGGAGTCAGAGAGACACAGCCACAATATACCTCGTAGGCCCCTTCGAGGATAACAGCGCCCTCGAGTCCATCTACAAGACGAACCGGGACCCACCCGATTCCTTTATCGAGGAGAACCGCCGGGCCGAATCGACGAGCATCATCACGGTCATTCAGAACCGCGCAGAGCGGGATCCTGAGTTCGCCGCCCTCGTCGAGCGCAACGACCGGAACGACAACGGTGTCCCCGATCGGAACCTCGATCGAATCTACGACGAGCTCGAAACCGATGGCAGTGAGCGGGCCAACGAGTTCCTCACGTCGGATCACCGGGCCGCGAAGATCGAATACGACGTCGAAGCCGACGCCGGCCAGGCCGACGTCTCGGCCGATGCCCGGTCGTTCGCCGAGGAGTTCCGCTACACCGCGACGGCGACCGGAGGCGTGGTCGTGTTCAACGCGGTCTCCGATCTGATATTCTCGTCGGCGATCCAGAGCCTCGTCACCGCGGTCATACTCACGAGCGTGTTCCTCGTCATCGTCTACGGGGCCCTAGAGCGTCGGCCCCTGCTCGGTCTCGTCAACGTCTTTCCGATCCTCGTCACGATCGCGTTGCTGTTGGCGACAATGCGGGCGATCGGCCTCCCGCTGAACGCCCTGACCGCGACGCTGCTTTCGATCACGGTCGGGGTCGGGGTCGCCTATACCGTACACATCACCCACCGGTTCGTCGACGAGTACAACGAAAGCGGCGAGACCTACGGATCACTCGTGACGACGCTCAGCGGGACCGGCGGGGCGTTGACCGGCAGCATGCTCACGACCTCGATCGGGACGGGCGCGCTCGCGTTGGCCATCACCCCCATCCTCGGAAACTTCGGGCTGTTGATGGCTGTGAGCGTGTTCTTTTCGTACGTCTCCTCGATCCTTGTGTTGCCGCCGACGCTTCTGCTGTGGGGTCGGCACGCGCCGGATATGTCCGAATGAGTCCGGCGATCATCGCCCGTCTCGACGGCTCGCATCGGTTCGGCCCCGGTCGGCCGGCCACGCTTTGGTGAGGCCCTTCCGTTGTCTCGGCTTCGGTCGGCCAGCGTCACAGCGTTTATCTATTGGTACGCCATGTGTCCGGCTGAACACAACACATGTCTACGGATGATTCTCCCGAGGACAGTCCCGATGCGTCCGACGACGACTCCGAGGGCGTGCGCAACCGGCTGGAACAGGAGGCCGGACGAGCGGCCGAGGGGTTCGACGACGGCATCGTGGATCTGCTCTCATGGGTGCTCGACACCGAGACTCGGGCCCGCATCTACGTTTATCTCAGGCAGCATCCGGCCAGTACGAGCGAGGAAGTCGCCGATGGGACGGGCCTGTATCCGAGTACCGTCCGAGAGTCGCTTGCGGAGCTCAACGATGAGAGCAAAGTCGAGCGGCGAAAGCGTGACTCGGACGGGGCGGGCAACAATCCCTACGAGTACACCGCGATGGCGCCGAGCGAACTCGTCGGCAGCGTCGTTGAGGACGTTCAAGACGAGCTGAACACCGTATTCAATCTCGATTGTCATCTCGGCGTCGGGGGCTCCGGTGATGACGAACCCGTCACGATCACCGTCGATGACCACGACAGCGACGGCGAACCCGGTGCTGGCGTCGAATCCGGTAGCGATATCGAATCAGAATCCGACGGCGAGGAGCCGGACGACGCCTGACGCGACTCGGCACCGAAGCCACTAAACGGTGGCCGCACCTTCCGGCGGATATGGACGTCGTACTGGGTGGGACGTTCGATCCGGTACACGACGGTCACCGGGCGCTCTTCGAGCGCGCGTTCGAACTCGGGGACGTGACCGTCGGCCTGACCGACGACAATCTCGCCCCGGAGACGCGGAGTGTCGACCGGTGCGTCCGTTCCTTCAAGGAGCGAAAGGCAGACCTCGAGTTGGAACTCCGATCGTTCGCCGAGAAGCACGGCCGCGAGTTCGAGATCCGGGAGTTGACCGAACCCACAGGCGTCGCGACCGAGCCGGGGTTCGACGTCCTCGTGGTCTCCCCGGAGACGAAAGACGGCGGCGAAGCGGTCAACGGGGTCAGAGAACAAAACGGGTTGCCGCCGCTCGAAATCGAGGTCGTCGAGCACCGCTACGCGGAGGACGGCGAGGTGATCTCCTCGACCCGGATCGTCGCCGGCGAGATCGACGAGCACGGCAACCTCACCCCGGATGCCGACGGTCGGTCACCGATTCAAAAGTAACCGGCGTCGTTCCGTGGACCGAGGCATCCGGCCGTTTTTTTACCTCCGGTGTCGCAGAGGGTCATAATGCCCGACCGGACGGACGTCTGCGTGTTGATTCCGACACTCGACGAAGCCGCCACTGTCGGTGAGGTCGTTTCGGGCTTTCGGGACGCTGGTTTCGATGATGTCTTCGTCATCGACGGCGGCTCCGAGGATGGCACTCGGGCGGTCGCCGAAGACCACGGCGCCCGCGTCCGAACCCAGTCAGGGGCCGGTAAGGGTCAGGCCGTCCGAGAAGCTCTCAACTACATCGAGAAGCCCTACGTGCTGATGGCCGACGGCGACGGCACCTACCGCCCCGAGGATGCCGACGCGATGCTCGAACCGCTGTTCGACGGTCGCGCTGATCACGTCATTGGCGACCGATTCGCCGACATGGACCCGGGCGCGATGACCAAGCTCAACCGCGTCGGCAACCGCCTTATCAACCGACTGTTCGCTGCGGTCCACGGCCGGGCCCTCCGAGATATCCTTTCGGGATACCGGGCGTTCACGCGCGAGTCGATCGAGCGGTTCCGCCTCGAGGCCGACGGCTTCGGGATCGAGACTGAACTCGCCGCCGAGTGCGTCCGCCAAGGCGTCGACACCCACGTCGTCCCGATCCGGTATCTCGCCCGCCCGGACAGTTCCGAGACGAATCTCCGGCCACTGGCGGATGGCGGCCGCATCGTTCTGACGCTCTACACGCTCGCCAAGACCAACAACCCGATCTTTTATTTCGGCAGCGCTTCGGCGCTCGGGACGCTCGCAGGGCTATCGGTTGCAGGGTTCGTCGCCTACCGATACTTTATCGTGGGCGTTTCACACGAGGTGTTGGCGCTGCTGGCAGCGTTTCTGGTTCTGCTGTCGGTGCAACTGTTGATGTTTGGCTTTCTGACTGACGTGTTGGTTTCGGTGAGCCGCGAACAGACGCGTCAACTGGACGAAATCGCCGACCGACTCCGCGAAATCGAGGATTAAAAGGGTAATAGCGACCGGAGCCGGCCGACAAAACTGTCATTCCCGCGCTCGCGACGCGCTTCGAAGACAGGGTGAAGGGCGTTCATGAACTCCTGTCGGGTCTCGAATCGCGACTGTGGGAGGTCCCCCAGCGCGTCCGAGAGCCGTATCTCGTTGCCCGTCGCGTCGTAGGGGACGCTCGGATCACCGACGGTTTCGAGCAACGCTTCCTCGGTCATCGGGAAGGTTACGTCAGCCCGCTCAAGATGCTCATCGAGAGCCGCGATGCCGAAGGCGATGATCTCCGGAGCGTCGTCGTCGCTTTGCTGTGGTGGCCGAACTCCCATTGCGAACGTGTACGCGCCACAACCACCTAAATACCCCCGACTCGGTGGCGAGAAATTGTGCTCCGTCCCAGCCGGCCCCCCAACCGGCGGTGAACAGACATATTCGGATCGGCCACCACGGAACGACCATGACAGAGTACACGACGGTTTCGATCCCAAAGGATCTCTCCGAGCGCGTCGAGGAGACGATAGAGGGGACGAGTTTCTCCTCGACTAGCGACCTAGTCCGGTTTTTGCTCCGGAGCATCGTCATCCAGCATCAAAAAGAGGGCTCGCTCAGCGAGGCGGAGTTCGACGAGATCACCGACCAGCTCCGTGACCTCGGCTACTTGGAGTGACAGGTCGGATCGGACGATCACGCTACACCAACTGCCACGGACACGGTGGCCCGTGGCGTGTCAGTGTATTCGCTGGGGATGTCGGGTTGGAGCGATCGGGCGCATAGTATCCCCGAACGCCGTTTACTCCGGATGTCCGATTTCGCCGTCAGGTGGTTCGACATCGACAATGTCGATCGGCTGTCCCGACCCGGATCGGTCGAAAGCGGCCACGCCCTCGACGTCGTACGGCGGCGCAGCGACGAAAACGACCTCGTGAAGATCATCGCGCTTCGTCAGCGCGAGCCTCCCGTCGGGGTGGGAGATAAACCGCCCGGCGGCTCCCGGCGTCGAGAGATCCATCCCGAACACCGCCTGGACTGAGCCCCCTGTGTCCGGGAGATACATGTCGGTGAACACGGCCTGATCCGCGGGGAGGGACGCATCGAGTTCGCCCGCGGGCGTCACGGCGAGCGAGACGGTCACGGCGGTCGGGTCTCGGTCCGCCGCGAGTTCGACTAGGGCGGTCAGGAGCGCCCGCGTAATGTAAGCCACAGGGGGTGTTTGTCGGGGGTAAACAAAGTCCGTCCGGAACCGGCGGGGACGTACCCTGCGATCCGGGCCGCGTCAGGCCAGCCGATCGACCACCGTCTCGGCGTCGACGACGAGGTTGTAAGCGCCCTCATCATCGTTCCAGAGAACGAGCACGTTCTCGAAGCGGAGCAGCGATCCATAGGGTGCCGTCTCAAGGGGATCATTAAGCGCCGACCGCTCCGTCAGAACGGCGTAGTGATCGACCGCCTCCGAGCCGTCGCTGATCTTAAATAGCGGGTGTCCCTCATCGGCGAGATCCGGCGACAACTTCAGCGCCACGATGTCGATGCGTTCGGTGACGTGACGTTCGGTTTCGGCCATCTTTGCCACCCGATCCGGATCGGGTTCGTATTCGATCGCCTGTCGGCCATCGGCCCGCAACAGGAGATACGCGAACTGGACCGCGGACTTCGTGTACCGACCGTCATCGGCCTCCGAAGGGTTCGCCGATGAGTCCGGGGCAGCACTTTCGAGCCGCCGTTGGAACGACGGCACCTCGATATCGGGCTTTCGGGCGAAGCTCCACCCATGGTCCCCGGGCGACTCGCCGGGCCACAGCCGGATTGTCGGCGCATAGACTGCTAGCTCCTCGTTGTGGGCGAGGAGGTCGCGCTCTATTTCGCGGAGGCGGGTCGCCGTCCGCTCCTCGGCCGGCGAGAGCGCGAGGACAGTCCCGCCGGATGCCAGCGAGT
>NZ_JBKEGK010000043.1:0-15221 GCF_046710025.1 Natronomonas sp.
AGGCATGGGCGACCGTCCGTGGGCACCTCTACGAAGCCGGCTTCGCGTGGGACATCGAACTCCTCGCTGTCGCCGGGGCGCTCGGGCTGTCGGTTCGGGAGGTGCCGATCGTCTGGACGGATCGTCCCGGCTCGACGGTCGACCCGATCCGGACGACGCTCTCGATGGGAAAAGCCCTCCTCGTGACCCGCCACCGTGCGAAGCGCCTCCAGAACAGCCCGCTCCACCGCGCCATCGCACCGTCGGAGGAGCCGACCGCACTCGTGGATCGCCATCGACAATGACGGCTACGACCTCCCTGAAATAATGCTTCGGGAACTCGGCGAGACGCTGTATGCCCCGTTCCGGTTCGGTCGGTTCGCCGGTGTCGGTGCTGTCGGGGCGCTCTGTGACAACGCCGTGTTGCTCGCGTTCGCGACGGCTGGACTCACCCCTGAAGCGGCGAAGTTCCTCGGTATCGAGACGGCGATCGTCGTCATGTTCGTCCTCAATGAGCGCTGGACGTTCGCCGGGTCGGGCCGGCCCGGGGTGATCCCCAAACTGCGACGGCTGGCCACCTCGAACGTCGTCCGCGTGGGCGGCATCGCCGTCCAACTCGTCGTGTTCTCGACCGTCTATCGGCGGCTTCAGGTCGATCTCTCCGCACTCGGGGTCGACCTGTGGTTGCTCGTCGCCAGCGGCGCGGGCATCTGCTGTGGAATGGTGGTCAACTACGTCACCGAAAGCCTGCTGACGTGGCGCGTACACGAATAACGAGCGGGTTAGTACCACGGGAGAATTCAACGGACGGCAAGTCAATCACAACCCTTAATTGGCGCACCGGGCTACATGATAGTAGCGGGATGGGATAGCCAGGAGATTCCGCCGGGCTCATAACCCGGAGACCGGACGTTCAAATCGTCCTCCCGCTATGTTTCTCCATCGACTTGCCTCCTACATCTGATTATGTCCAATGTGTAAACCGACTGCCGGCCTCGACGCGAGCGCTCGCTCCGGGTGGACCTGATCCGTCAGGCCGGCTTGTACCTCAACGGCGGTCACCACAGTAGTGCGTCTCGTATTGCTCCCGAGGATACGAGTATATAAACAAAGGGAACGCTCGCGACCCTCACTGACCCACGCGCTGTGGGTCTCCTCTCGGACCGATTCGTGGCGGTCAAGCCACCACGGGACGGGTTAGTTCCGCTCGCTGCCGATCCGATAGCGATAGGGTTGGTCTCTGATTACCTCGACGCCAGCCGTATCGGCGTCGGCCTCACGTCCGAGCACCGTCGCGACCCGGTGGGCGCTGTCGAATTCCTCGCCGTGATCCTGGAGCAATTCGAGGATTTCGCGGGCGGTCAGCGCCTCGTCTGGATCGGCCTCCGACAGGACTGATCGGATGCGCTCGAACTCGCCGCGACGTACGCGCATGTGCATACACAAGGCTTCTCATGCAATAAGTATCCGTCAGACAAATGTCATACACACTCGCCGGCAAAACCGGGCGACAGCGGCGAATCAGACTGTCTGACAGCGGCCCCGCCGTGTCCGATCAGACCGGCTCGTCGAACTCCGAGTCGAACGATCGTTCGCGACGGTACTGTTCGACGAACGCCGCCACGTCAAATTCGTGCATCTGCTCCTCGAAGCGCTCGGCAGTCGCCGCGTCGCCGTGGCTGGCGGCGTGTTCCATCAACTCGACGAGAAGTTCGACGACGATTTCGTGGAGTCGGCGAGCATCGAAGTCGGCGACCCAGAGCAAGGCGTAGCCGACCCGGCCGTCGTCGGCGACGTCGGCGACGGCCACGTCTTCGGGGACTTCCTCCAGCACCATCCCCATAATATGGGGCGTGCCGAACTCCGGGAACTCATCGTCGGTCTCGACGCTCCCGGTCAACACGTCGACGATCGATTCGGGAACGAACCGCGAAATCGGATGCGCGTCGACCACGAGTGCGTGGCGCTCACCGCACGCACACTCGAGTTCCCGAAGCCCCATGTCGAGGTCGACGGGGCGGACCGTCTCACCGCAGGGGAGTTCGAGCCGGCTGTCGTCGCCCGGAACGCGCGGCGTTGGCATTGTTTAGTGTGGGTGTCGGAAGCGATTAAAACCAGCGTTCGGCCCCTCGATCGACCACTCGATCCCGACCGGCGTCGGCGAGGGCGGTCCGATCACCGTGAGAGGTCGTCGGGGCCGAGCGCCGCGTCGTATGGATCCTCAAACTCCTCGTCTGATTCGGGCTCGGGTTCAGGCGCGCTCCCCGCACCGTCGAGTTGAACGTACGCCCGTGTCGCGACTGCCGCGCCAAACGCGGTCAAAAGGCCCCCAACGACCGCCGCGGCCACCGCCCCTGCGGGCGTCGAGACGACGCCGACAGCCGCGGAGGTAGCCTCCTCGAGCCGCGAGACAATGACGAGGACTCCCCCGAGTAAGAACACCTCGACGCGATTGCCCTTCGTGATCCGCCACGAATCCGCCATCCCTTGGATGAAGTTCTTGTTGTTGATCGCAATCTCCTGTCTGAGGAAATAAAACAGGACTGCGAGAGCGATTCCAGGCAACAGGAGGAGCCCGGACCCGAGGAGGATGAGTCCCCAGACGATGATCCCACCGATGAAGCCGTTCAGCGTCGCGAGCAGAGCGTTGTCGGTGACGAGGTCGGTCGTCGCTGTCCCCGCCTCGTCGGTCGCGAAGACGCGAACGGCGGCGATCGAAACGGCCTCGGCGATGAGCGCCGAGAGAAGCAATCCCCCCGCGGCGATCCCGGCAGATATCTCGACGGCGAGCGGGGCGGCGGTCTGAGCCTGCTCGCGCGCCGTTTCGAACTCCGAGATGGCGTCGTTGTACTCGGTCGCTGAGAGCCCCAACTCCTGAGGCGACGCGCTCTGAAACGCCGCGAGCGCCGAGTCAGCGGCGGAGACGATGAGCGATTGGAACAATACTGTCGTGAGGAGGGCGATACCGGTGAAGACGGCGGCAAAGATGAGACCGTTTTTCCCGGTTGTGCGGGACGCTCCTTCCCGGAGCGCTTGACCAATGTCAATACCCATACTCGCGTTCGCGTCCGCCGCCCTCTTAAGCGTAGTCGAATCGCCTCCGTCAGTCCAGTCTCACTCTGTTTCGACGCCGAGGCAACCCCACTATGGCCAGTCGTCGCGGCGTTCGACCTCCGCCTCTTCGTCTTCCTCCTCCTCCGTTGCGAGCGCCCAGTCGGCCGCCTCGGCGGCCGTATCGATCGGGAGGAACTCCCAGTCGGCCGCTTCGGCGAGCGCTGCGTCCTCCTCGCCCTGCCCGACGAAGACGTGTCGTTCGGTCTGGAACTGATCTTTGACGTTTTCGAGGCTTTCCTCGCGCCCCCGGGGGCCGGAGAAGAAATCCTGTCGGATCCGCTCCTTGCGGGTGAAGTTCGTCACCACGTAGGTCGGCTTCTCCGAGATGACGCCGACGTATTCGCTCCACGAGCGGGCATCCGAGAACACCGCCTCGGGGTTCGCAATCTCTTTAAGCACTTCCAACTCGAACGCGAGCGTCATGTCTGATGAGCCGCCGCCGTCCATAGCTCAACGGGGGAGGCGCCCGGAGAAAACACTTTGGAATCGGGTCAGGCGCCGGCACCCCGGCGCGCCCGCTTGGTCACTCCGTCGTCGCCCGCTCCTCGAAGGCGTCGATGTCGACGCCCTGCCGTAGGAGTAGGTCGGTCCGATCGGAGACGTCGATCTGCCGCCGGGCGAGTTTCTTCAGCACCGACTGCGCCGAGAGGTCGCCGATGAGGACGCCACCGATGACGCGGCCGTCTTTGAGGGCCACGCGGCGCCAGGTCCCGTCCTCGTACTTCCGTTCGACCGAGTCGTCGCCGCGGGTCGGGTGCCCAAAGGAGAGAAACGGGAAATCGAAGTGGGTGATCGAATACGACGATACCCACGAGAACTCCGCCTCGGGACCGCCGGCGACCATGTTTTGGCCGGCGATCGACCCCTGCTCCTTTGCCGAGCCCCACGCGCCGTTTTGAGCGCGGTCGCCCAGAATCACGTCGTGGAACTGAGTGATGTCGCCCGCCGCGTAGACATCCTCGACGTTCGTCCGCATGTACTCGTCGGTGATAATGCCGTTGCCGGTCTCGATTCCGCTCCCGCGGAGAAACTCGGTGTTAAAATTCAATCCGATCGCGACACCGGCGAACTCGGCCTTGAAGCGCTCGCCGTTGGGGTCGACGGCGGCCGTCACGTGGCCCTCCTCGTCGGTCTCGAAGTGGTCGACGCCCGAGTCGAACACCGGCGTGACGCCGATGTCCTCCATGGCCTCGTGGATGAGCTCCGCGCCCTCCGGCGAGAGTGCGTAGCGCCACCAGGATTCGCCGCGCATCAGGTAGTGTGCGTCGACGTTTTGGGCCCCACAGATGGCCGCGAGGTCGATACCCAACAGTCCGGCACCGACTACGACACCCTTCTCGGCGTCCGCGGCGCTTTCTTTGATCGCCCGGGCGTCTTGAAACGTCCAGAAGTGATGGACACCGTCTGCGTCGCTGTTGTCGACCGGGAGCTGGGTCGGTGTTCCCCCGGTCGCGACGAGGAGCTTGTCGTACTCGTAGGTCTCCCCGCCGTGGGTGTGGACCTCGTGAGCGTCGGTGTCGACCTCGGTGACGACGGTGTCGAGATGCAGATCGATGTTGCGCTCCTCGTACCAGTCGGGGTCGTGAATCGAGACAGGCGCCGCGGGGAGTTTCCCCTTGGCGAACTCCTTGATCAGGATACGGTTATACAGTGCTTCACCCTCCTCGGTGAGGACGGTGACCTCTGCGTCCGGATCGCCCTCCCGGATCGATTCGGCCGCGGAGGCGCCGGCGATACCGTCACCGATGATTACGTGGGACGCACACATGAAGACGTGTAGGCCATCCGGGTTAATGTTAATTGCCATCTGGATATTGCGGCTGCCCCGACGCCCTTCCACTTCGACGGTGGAGTTCACCACCCCACTTCCGCTTGTAGGGTGCTCGGGATTCGGTATCCCGTTTCCGCTTGCAGGGCGTTGAAGACGCTCGACTGCGTATCGAGCGTATGAAAATCTATCAGAACCCGCGCCACTGGGCGTCGAAGAAGGCACTCACGACCCCCGGTATCCGGGATGTCGCCCGCTACGGCTTAGTGAAGATGCACACGAAGATCTTCCTCGGGAAGGCCGACGAGGGACAGCGCGAGGAACGGCGTGACCACCTCGACGACTTCTTCGACGCGACGATGGACAGCTACGTCGCCGCACTCGAGTCCGGCTACTCCGAGGCCGAAGCCAGAGAGATCACTCATATCCAGGCAAACTTTGATTTCTTCAATCACGGCTGGACCGAGATGATGGAGATCCCCGGCGACGAGCTCGAGGCTCACTACCGCCGCTACGAGGCGTTCTTCGAGCGCTACGAGGTCACGATCGACGACCCGCTCGGCGTGTTTGCCCCCGCTGAGGGCGTCGCCGATGCTCCTGCGATCCCCGAGGCCCTCGAAACCGCGGAGTACGAAAACGCGATCGAAGGGTTCGACGACGACGTGTACGTGGAGACGGGCGACGGCCGGACAGTCGTCGGTGGCGACACGGAGGAACCCGACTCGATCGATCCCCGCCAATCGCCCGTCGTCGACGACGAGGAATCCAAGGGCGCGAGCTGAGCCGGCCGACCCCCGTAGGCTTTTATTTCCCGGTGTTGACGAGACAGTATGAATCGCGGGCAGGCGTTTCTTCTCCTCGTCATCGCACTCGTTTCGGCGCTGGTGCTTCTCATCGTTATTCCGTTTCTCGAGTACGTGGTCGCGTCACTCATCCTCGCGTACGTGCTCTATCCGATTCACCGCCGGCTTGAGGGGCGGATCGGCGGCGCTGCCTCGGCGTCCGGTCTCATAATCGCGACGACCGTCGCCGTCATCGTCCCCCTCGTGTATATCATCTCAAGATTTGTCAACGACCTTCGATCGATCTCGAGTGGCGAAATCAACCTCGATATCGTCGCGATCGAGGGCCGACTCTCCGAACTCCTCGGCCGCGAGATCGAGATCGAACTCGCGGATCTGCTCGCAACGGCGGGCGACCAACTGATCCGGGTGCTTTTCGACGGCTACACCGGAGTGTTCAGGTTCGCGCTCCAAGCCAGCGTCGGGGTTGCGCTCATGCTATTTTTGCTCTACTACCTGCTTCGGGACGGGCCGGCGTTCGTCGAATGGAGCAAAGACACCGTCCCGCTACCCCCCCATGTCGTCGACGACTTGGCGAGAAAGATCGACGCGACGACGTGGGGCGTCGTCATCGGCCACATCGTCGTGGCGCTTGCGCAAGCGCTTCTCGCCGGCGTCGGCCTCTGGATCGCCGGCATTCCCAACGCGGTCTTTTGGACGTTCGTGATGGCGGTGCTTTCGCTGCTGCCGCTTATTGGGTCCTTTCTGGTATGGGGGCCCGCGGCCGGCTATTTATTCGTCATCGACGCGGTGACAGCTGGGGTGCTCCTGTTTATATACGGCGTCGTCATCGTCAGCCTCTTTGATAACTATGCACGACCAATACTTATCGACCAACAGGCGGGGCTGAACCCCGGCGTGATCTTAGTCGGGGTCGCCGGCGGCGTCTACTCCGTTGGCTTTACTGGGCTGTTCGTCGGTCCGATCGTTATCGGCGTGCTGGCGGCGACGCTGGAGACGTTCCGGAAGGAGTACGACCGGATATAACGGGCTCGAAAGGGCCGCATAGCCGCCTCACCGCTCCCGTGCAAGAATCCGGTCGGCGGCCGCGTACCCGGCCTCGACTGCACCGTTGAGGCTTCGTTCGGGATACTGTGCCCGCGATGCCATCCCGGCGTAGTAGACCCCCGTGAGGCCCGCCGATGCGAGGTCGTACGGAACGACCAGGTCGAGATAGCCGCGCTCGTAGACCGGTGCAGTCTTTGGGTTCCGCGAGATGCGAACGTCTGTAACTGCGTCGCGGTCGAAGTCGGGAAACAGCGCTTCGATCCCTTCGAGCCACAGTTCCTCGACCGCTTCGTCGCTGCGCTGCCACAGGTCGTCTTCAAGATCTTGAACATAACTCGCGATGTAGAGGAGGTGTTCGCCCCCGTAGCGCGCCGGCGGAATGAAGTTCGTGTGCTCGATGAGCGCCCCGAACGGCGCGTCGTCGGCGATGTTCAGCCAGTAAGTGTCCAATAACGGTTCGCTCATTGAGACGAGCGCACAGACCGATCCCTGGAAATCGACGTCGCAGGCGTACCCGGTCAGTGATTCGAGGACGTCGGGCATCGTCGCGACGACGACCTCGTCGACATCATAAGTGTCGGTTCCGGCCCCCCGGCGTTCGACCGTTACCGACTCGACGGCCGGTTCTGTCGCCGTATTTTCACCCGAATCGAACGACAGGTCTCTCACGGCTGTTTCGGTGTCCATCCGCTCTCGGCCCACCGCCTCGAGAAGCGCCTCGACGAGAACGGCGAACCCGCCGTCGAGGTAGCCGAGCACTTCGCCTCGGAGGATGTCACGTTCGCCGCGGAACTTGATGCGGCCGAGCAACCAGGCCGCCGAGACGTCGTCCTTGCGGTCGCCGAACTTGGCGTCGAGCAGCGGTTCGAAGAAGTACTCATAGACGCCGCGGGTCGTGTGTTCGAGAAGGAACTCCGTGACGGGGACGTCCTCGAACGCCTCGATATCGTCGTAGGTATCGAAGCGCGGCCGGCCGCCGCGGACGTCGACCTCGAGCGTCAGCGCCGCGAGGCGGAACTTGTCGTAGACCGAGAGATGCGGGTACGCGGCGATCTCCCAGGGCGTATCGAGAGGGTGGGCGACGCCGTCGACGTAGTAGGCGTTCTCGCCGATCCGCCACTCGATCCGGTCGCCGACGCCGAGTTCCTCGGCCAACTCGACGATCGTCTCCTCGGACTTCGAGAGGTGGTGATAGTACGCCTCGATCCGATCGCCAGCGGTTTCGTAGGTCGCGGCGAGGCCTCCCACGTCCTCGGACGCCTCGAACACCCGGATCTCACGTCCGGCCTCCTGGAGGCGGTATGCAGCGGCGAGACCCGCGAGGCCGCCGCCGACGATGCCGATCATACCGGCCGGTCGTCGCCGCGCGTGTTGGCTCTTTTCATGCGGCGTCGAGGGTTATATACTAGCCCCGCCGCCCGCAACGCCCGCTCCGGGACGTATATACCGGTCGTCGGCAAAGGGGCCTGCGTGCGCGTCCTGCACTACCTCGAACTCCGCGACCGCCTCCAGCGTAGCGGTATCGGGACCGCCGTCCGCCACCAGCGGAAAGCCCTGGCCGACTCGTCGCTCCGACTTTCGACATCGCCGTGGTGCGGCGGCGATCCGGTGACAGCCGTTTATAAACGAGCCGTCGGCGACAGCGCGTTTGAGGCGTACGATCTGGCCCACTGTCACCTCCTTGCCCCCGGAACGATCGCCGTCGCCGAACACGCCCGCCGGAACGACCTCCCGTTGGTGCTGCACGCCCACGTCACCCGCGAGGACTTCGCCGGGAGCTTCCGCGGGTCGACGGCGGTGGGGCCGGCCCTCGAGCGGTACCTCAGGTGGCTATACTCGCGGGCTGACCTCCTCCTGTGCCCGAGCGAGTACACGAAGTCGGTGCTTGCGTCGTACCCAGTCGATGCGCCGATCAGAACGATCACAAACGGCGTCGATGTCGACGCCCTTGCGGGACACGAGGCGCTACGGGAAAGATACCGACGACGGTTCGATCTCGATGGCACTGTCGTCTATGCGGTCGGTAACGTCTTCGATCGGAAGGGTGTCGAGACGTTCTGTCAACTCGCCCGTCGGAGCGACTACGAGTTCGTCTGGTTCGGCCCCTACGACGACGGCCCCCACGCCTCACCGACGGTCCGGCGGCTCACCGCGACCCCCCCGGAAAACGTCACGTTCACCGGCTGGATCGAAGATATCCGCGGCGCCTACGGCGCGGGCGATATCTACTGTCTCCCGACGCGAGTCGAAAACCAGGGGATCGCGGTGCTGGAGGCGATGGCCTGCGGGGCGGCGGTCGTGTTGCGGCGGCTACCGGTGTTTGAGGAGTTCTACACCCACGGCGAGGACTGCCTGCTGTGTGAGACGCTCCCCGAGTTCGAGGCGGCGATCGAGCGCCTCGCGGCGACCCCGGAGCTTCGCCGCCGCCTCGGCGAACGTGCGGCCGAGACCGCCCGTTCCCACGGCCTCGATCGGGTCCGACGGGAACTTGAGACCGCTTACGCGGAGGCACGCAAGCGCTCCGCGGACGAACACACAACCGATTAAACCGATGTCGCCGAACCGGCAGGCATGCGGACCGTCGCGGCCTTCACGGATACGTACCTGCCGACGGTCAACGGGGTCAGCTACACTGTCCGGACGTGGCGCGAGCGCTGGCGGCGCCGCGGCGGCGAGATGCCGGTCGTCTATCCGTCCGCCTCCGCCCGCGGCCCTGACCCCGGCGAGCACCCGGTGCCGAGCGCCCCGTTTCCCTTTTATACCGGGTTCAGGTTTGCAGCGCCGACCGTCCCGGACTCGGTCCGGGGATGCGACCCCGACGTGGTTCATGCACACACGCCGTTCACCCTCGGGGTGGCCGGCCGACGGCTCGCCGCCGCTCGCGAGATGCCGCTCGTCGTGTCCTATCACACGCCGGCGAGCGAGTACGCCGGCTACCTCAGCGACGCCCTTGAAGCCCCCATCAGGCGGGCTGCCGACAGCTATGAGCGGTGGTTCGTGGCTGGCGCTGACGCCGTGATCGCCCCCTCGCGGACCGCCGCCCAGACGCTTCCCGCCGACGGGACGCCGACCCATGTGGTCTCAAATGGCGTCGACACCGACCGGTTTCGCCCGATCGATGCCGGGACAGTGCGGGCGTTCAAGCGCCGACACGCCCTCCCAGACCGCCCGCTCGTCGGCTACACTGGTCGGCACGGCCACGAGAAGCGACTCGGCGACGTGCTCGACGCGACAGCCGATGTCGACGCCGCTGTCGTGCTCGCCGGCGACGGCCCGGCCCGTCCCGACCTCGAACGCCACGCGGCGGGCCGAGAGGACGTCTTTTTTCTCGGGTTTCTCGACCGATCCGAACTACCGGCTTTTTATACCGCACTTGACACGTTTGCGTTTCCCAGCCCGGTCGAGACGCAGGGACTCGTCGCCCTCGAGGCAATCGCCTGCGGGACGCCCGTCGTCGCCGCCGCCGCCGGCGCGCTGGCAGAGACAGTGACCGACGGCGAAACGGGAACCCACTTCCCGCCCGGTGACACGGTGGCGTTCCGGGAGGCGATCAAACAGGTACTCGGGGTGTCCGAACGGCTCCCGACGCGGCTCGCGGGGCGGCGTCAACGGCTGTGCGTCGAACGGTCTATCGATGACCTCGAAGCGGTGTACGAGTCTGTCCTCAAGTAATATCGTGGGGTGCCCAGGCTAACAGCGGTGCTCGCAGACGCGGTCGATGATCCGTCCCGTCGAGAGCAACTCCGCGTCGGGGTCGGCGTCGCGGGCCGAGGCGCGGACGACATCGCAGTCGATACCCTCCTCGGCCAACAGCCCGGCGACCGTCCCCTCGTCGTGGTGTTGGTCGTGGCCGAGCACGATGACGTCGGGGCCGATCTCGCGGATCGGCACGAAGAAGTCCTCGGTATGCCCGAGGCGGGCGCCATCAACCGGATTGAGAGCGGCTACCATCTCGCGCCGCTGTCGGTCCGGCACCACGGGCTTTGGCTTGTGCGTGACGTTCTCCGAGCGGGCGACGATAACGTCGAGGCGGTCGCCGCGGGACTTCGCGTCGTCGAGGTAGTGCAGGTGCCCGGGGTGGAGCAGATCAAACGTTCCCTGTGCAACGACGCGTCTCATCGGAGCTCCCGGTCGATGTCGGCCTGCGTGAAATCGAAGAACTGCTCGTCGGGGACGTCGACCGACACCACGTCTAGATCAGTCGGTTTGCCTTCACTGTCGAAGGCCCGCCAGTCGCTCCGGCCGTAGGGCGCGCCGACGATGATGTGTACCCGCCCCCGCGAGAACGTCGCCAGATCCGCGTCGCTCGGGCGCAATACCCCGTTCGGATGTGAGTGGACCGACCCGATGCTGTTGAGATCGTTTGGCATGTAGCTGGGATTGAACTCCGCGCTCGTCGGGTTCGTCTTTGTCCCAGGCGCGAGTAACACGTCCGTGATGACCGTCCCCTCGCGGTCGAGACCGACCGTGCGCGCGTCCTGTCCGCGGAGTTGCCCCATGTACTCGTTGGGGTGGGCGTCCTCCGACGCCTGTAGGGCGAGCTGGAGGGCATCGTCGGCGATACCGACGAGTTCGCTCGATCTGAAAAGTTTCGGCTTCAAAAACGACCCGAACAAACCCATACTGATTAGTGGGACCGCCCGACAACTAAGCGTTCCGGGTTCGAGGGCCGCTCCGGCCACGGATACAACACCCTTAAAACGACCCAGGGCGCATATTTCAGTAATGAATACATCTACCGCCGGTGACGGAGATCACGGCTCCCAACAGGGTGTCGCGAAGGATCTCGCGCCCGGCTGTACCTTCGACGATATCGAGGAGGGGGCCCGCTACGTGGCAACTATCAACGGCGTTGTCGAGTACGGCATCTTCGTCGATCTGTCCGAGTCGGTCTCCGGGCTCGTCCACGAATCGAAGCTCGACAACACCTACGAGGTCGGCGACGAGATCGTCGTCGAACTGGTCGAGATCCGTGAGAACGGCGATCTCGGGTTCGAAGAGGTCGCCGCCAACCCCGACAGCGTCGCCCGAACCGACGTCGTACACGGTGACAGCGTCCAAATCGGCTCACTCGACGACCGGACCGGCGACGCGGTGTACGTCGAGGGCGATGTCGTTCAGATCAAACAGACCGCCGGCCCAACAGTATTCTCGGTTCGCGACGGGACCGGTATCGTTCCCTGTGCGGCCTTCGAGGCGGCCGGCGTCCGCGCGTACCCCGAAATCGAACTCGACGATACGGTCCGCGTTAGCGGGACAGTCGAAGCACACGAGGACGCCCCGCAACTCGAGGTTGAGGAACTCTCGGTCCTCGACGGCGACGAACGCGAGGATGTCCGTGCGCGCGTCAACGAGACTGTCGAGGCGGCCGCCACCCCTGCCGACCCGGAGCCGCTGATCGAGTGGTCGGCCTTCGACGCCCTTCGGGACGACCTTGCGGCCGTCGCGCGTCGCCTCCGGCTCGCTGTTCTGGAAGGGCGCCCGATCCGGGTTCGCCACCACGCCGACGGCGACGGGATGTGCGCCGCGCTGCCGGTCCAACTCGCCCTCGAGAACCTCATCTCTGAGGTACACGCCGACCCTGACGCGCCGCGTCACCTGTTCAAACGACTCCCTTCGAAGGCCCCGTACTACGAGATGGAAGACGTGACCCGCGATCTTAACTTCGCCCTCGAAGATGAGGTCCGACACGGCCAGCGGCTCCCGCTGTTGTTCATGGTCGACAACGGCTCCACCGAAGAGGATACCCCGGCCTATCGGGCGCTTGCCCAGTACGACATCCCGATCCTCGCGGTCGATCACCACCACCCCGACCCCGACGCGGTCGGCCCGCTACTCGAGGAGCACGTCAACCCCTATCTCCACGGCGAGGACTACCGGATCACGACCGGGATGATGTGCGTCGAGTTGGCACGGATGATCGACCCCTCGATCACCGAGGACCTCGAACACGTCCCCGCGGTCGCCGGCCTCGCGGACCGCTCGAAGGCCGACGTGATGGATCGGTATCTCGACCTCGCCGAGTCGGCCGGCTACGACGAGGCAGAACTGAACGACATCGTTGAAGCCCTCGATTACGCCGCCCACTGGCTCCGGTACAGTTCCGGACCGAACCTCATCAGCGACGCCTTAGACCTCGACTGTGACGACGCCGAGCGACACGCCGAACTCGTTGACTTTCTCGCCTCGCGGGCCCGCCGCGACGTCGAGCGCCAACTGGATGATGCCGAGGGGCACGTCGAACACGAGCGTCTCGACAATGGGGCGCACCTCTATCGGCTCGATGTCGAGAACCACGCCCGTCGGTTTACGTACCCTGCCCCGGGGAAAACGACTGGCGAACTCCACGACAGGAAGGTGACCGAAACGGGTGATCCGGTCATTACAATCGGCTATGGGCCGGACTTCTCCGTGTTGCGCTCCGACGGGGTCCGACTCGACATCCCGAACATGGTGACCGAACTGCAAGAGGAACTCGCCGGTGCGGGCGTCTCCGGTGGCGGTCACCTCGTCGTCGGCTCGATAAAGTTCGTGCCCGGCGCCCGAGAGCGGGTCCTCGACGCGCTCGTCGAAAAGATGGAATCCGCCGAACTCGACGCCGACCTCCGGAGCACGCTGTTGCGGGACGACGACTGAGACGGGGTCCGAATAGACAGTGATCCGTTCGATCACGTTTACCATTCCCAGTCGGTCACCGTCTCCCCCCTACCGACGAACTTGAGCCGTCTAAGTGCCAGCAGTCCCCCGCTTCCCGCGGCCGCAGCAGCCGCAAGCAACCCGGCGGGAACCGGGCGGCTCCCACCATCGTCCCAGTCGGCGTCGAAGACTGACGCGTAGTAGTCGGCCGCCTCAGCCGATTCGAGCGCAACGAGTACCTCCCGGTTCTCCGCGGTCGCCGACCCCACCCAGTTGAGGCTCCCGACGACAGCGGTATCGTCGACGACTACCCCCTTCGTGTGGATCTTCCCATAGCCGTCGGCCTCGTCGACGCGGGCCTCGAGGTTCCAGCCCTCCGCCTCGGCGCGGCGGTTCAGCCACGCGACGAGTTCGGCGTTGTTCTCTTCGACGTACCAGCTTCCGTCGAGGTGGATCCGGACGCGGACGCCGCGTTCGGCGGCCCGAAGCGTCGCCCGAAGCAGGTCGTTTTCACGGCTGTCGATCCGGACCTGCTGGATCAGGAGTCGCTCCTCCGCGCCGCTGATCCGGGAGCGAAGCGCCTCGCCGGCGTTGTCGGGGGCGACGAGAACGGTGGCCGAATCGACATCGACGCGTTTCGGCTCGTGGCGGGTGCCGAAGGAGCCAAGGGCGGGGTCGGCGTCAACGAAGTCCCGTCCCTGCCGGTACTCCCGCCAGGAGGTAGCCGCCCGCCACGTCCGGTCGGCTTCGTGTATCGACGCGAGCGCGGCGGCAGCCGAGGCATCCTCAAGCATGACGCCCCACCCGCGGCTCGAGGCTCCGCCGGTCCCAGCCGGTTTGAAATTCTCTGTCGAGACGAGCGCCCGGTCGTCGACGACCGCGTACTTCGGGTGGTGGTATCGGTACCGAACGTATGGCCCCTCAAGAAGGCGAACGTCGACACCACCCGCCGCGAGCCGGTCGAGTTGGTCAGCTTGTCGGTCAGTGATCCCACCGACCGGCGCGCCGTCGAGCAGAATCGAGACATCAACGCCCTCGTCGGCCGCTTCGAGCAGCGTCGTCGCGATCCGTCCGGACGTGAACGTGTAGCCGGCCAGCCGGATCCGGTCGTCGGCCGACGCGAGTGTTTCGACGGTCTGATCCGGCGCATCCGGAAGAACGAATGCTGTCGCTCGCCCGCCATCCGTTCGAATCGGGTCGTGAGCTGTCGCCCCGACGGGTCGCCACACCCCCTTCTCGAAGTCGCGGATCTCAGATTCGGGGGCGTTCCGGTAGCGGGCGGTCGAGACGGTGTCGTTCCCGTTGGCGAGCGTCAGTCGGTCGCCCCCGTTTGCCAATCGCAACCGGCCGGAGAGCGGCTCGATACGCTGATCCGTCCCGTTTCGCGCGTGCTCCGGCGCGCGAGTGAACGCGATAGTCCCCTCTACCGTCCGGTTCGGGAGTCCCGCCGTCGTCTTCCCGTCGGAGAGTGTCCACCCCGTCGTGTTTGTCGGCCGCCGAAATCGGACGGTGACAAACTCACCGGGGTCGTCACGGGCGACCGGGTTCGGATACGCCGCGACGAGCGTCGCATTGGTCGACTCAACGGCCGCGTCGGACGCCGTTGCCGCGGCGTCCGGGACGAAGATGCCGCTCGATAGCGCAAGTGTGAGCACGAGTACCGCGGCGATCCGTCCGAACACACGGGGTGTGCCCCCGTATTCGTATATAAACTGTGGCCCGCAGGGGTGGGGTAGTTTATAAATGTTGCAAGGCTAAAACCCCGCCCTTCAGCGCTGTCTCTTACCCACAAGTCTCGGCGTTAGCTCTGCGAGACTAATAATCGCCTCAGGGAAACCGCAACAAAGCGGTAGTATTGCTAGTTAACGTACACT